>JAGCNO010000133.1 GCA_017645905.1 Prevotella sp.
AAGCGCCATGACTCGACCTATCCCTTTAAGGAGCTTTGTGGTTGTGGCGTGGGCTTTAAGTTCATGCAGGCTTTTGCGAAGAACAACGGCATACCATTCTCGCAACTCATCCCGTTGTTAGATTTCTGTGCGGTGAGTATTGCGGCGGACATCGTTTCCATCATGGGAGAGAACCGCATTTTAGCCTTCCACGGGTTGAAGCAGCTGAACCAGAATCCCTCCATTGGCATGAAAGCTATCATCGAGACATGCGGGCTGACAGGTCGTGAGATTACGATGAACGACATCATCTTCCGTATTGGTCCTCGCATCAATGCCAGTGGACGTGTGCAGAACGGAACGGAGACCGTAGACCTGCTTGTGGAGAAGGACTTCAAGAAGGCCGTGGCCCTGGCTATGCACATCAACGAGTATAATGACCAGCGGCGCGACATCGACAAGCAGATGACCGAAGAGGCCAACCAGATTGTGGAGAGGTTGGAGAGTCAGGAGCACCAGCCTGCCATCGTGCTCTACGACGAGGGATGGAAAAAGGGCGTAGTGGGCATCGTGGCGTCGAGGATGACGGAAATGTACTTCCGTCCGACTGTAGTTCTCTCCTGCAACAAGGAAAAAGGCCTGGCAACGGGGTCGGCACGTAGTGTGGCGGGATATGATATCTACGATGCCATCAAGTCGTGTCGCGACCTTCTGGAGAACTTCGGCGGACATCCCTATGCCGTCGGCCTGACGTTGAAGATTGAGAATATCCCAGAGTTCAAGCAGCGGTTCCAGCAGTATGTGGAGGAGAATATTCATATCGAACAGACGGAGGCTTCGCTCGACATCGAGGCGGTCATCGACTTCAAGGACATCACTAAGAAGATGCACAACGATCTGAAGAAGTTCGCTCCCCACGGGCCCGACAACCCCAAGCCCATGTTCTGTACTCGCGGCGTCTATGACTACGGCACGTCGAAGGTGGTCGGCAAGCAGCAGGAGCACATCAAGCTCGAGCTGGTCGACTCTCGCTCGTCGAACGTAATGAACGGCATAGCCTTCGGACAGAGCGACGCCGCTCGCTATATCAAGTCGAAGCGCTCGTTCAACATCGTCTACACCATCGAGGATAACATCTACAAGCGCAGCGAGGTACAGCTGCAGATAGAAGACATCAAACCTACTGAAAGTCTGTGACCTTTGGCGTAGGTTAATGGTAAAAGCAAACACTTGAATCATGGAACAACAGCAAATACTTGAGAACATAAAACGAGTAGGACATGACGCTCTGCCGCCACACAGCACGCTGTTGCTTTATGGTTCACGAGCCCGAGGTGACGCTCATGAAGGCTCTGATTGGGATTTGCTCATACTGATTGACAAACCGAGGCTGCAATATGATGACTACGACATGACTTATCCGTTTCGAGAACTGGGATGGGAAATTGGTGAGGAAATCTGCCCCCATATATATACTAAGAGTCAATGGAACAGTTGGTCGTTTCTTCCTTTCCACAAAAATGTAGAACATGATAAAATCGTATTGTTATGAGCTTAACGGTTGAGGAACGGAAAGTCATTGTAGAGCTTGAGATGGAAAAAGCTCACGAGACTTTTGAAGAAATAGGCATTCTGACAGCTGCCAATCGATGGAATGGAGCAGCCAGCAGATTATATTATGCTGTCTTTCATGCTGTCAATGCCTTGCTCATACATGATGCCCACGCAGTGAATACTCATAAAGGGTCGCATGCCATCTTCAATTTATATTATATCAAGACTGGCTTGTTGCAAGAGGAGTTTGGACGGCTTTACAACCAGTTGCTAACCATGCGGGAAGAGAGCGACTATAACTGTGCTTTCAATGTAGAGCCGGAAATCTTACAAAAGAACATTGAACCATCCAGACGGCTTATTAATGCTATTGATGAACTGATAAAAGGAAAATGAAAATAGGTTTCGACAACGACAAATACCTTAAGATACAGTCTGAACACATACGCGAACGCATTGCCGAGTTCGACGGAAAGCTTTACATGGAGCTGGGCGGAAAACTCTTCGATGACCATCATGCCTCGCGGGTGCTTCCGGGTTTCAAGCCCGACTCTAAGCTGCGTATGCTCGCTCAGTTGCGCGACCAGCTGGAGATAGTCATCGTCATCAGTGCTGACGACATCGAGAAGAACAAGGTGCGTGCCGACCTGGGCATCACCTACGACGAGGACGTGCTGCGACTCCGCGACGAGTTCCAGAAGCGCAATTTCCTGGTCACCTCGGTGGTCATCACCCATTATGACGGGCAGCGGGCAGCCGACCACTACCGCCATCGCCTGGAGCGCATGGGCATCAGGAGCTATATACATTATATTATTGACGGCTATCCGCACAACGTCGAGCTGATAGCCTCAGACCAGGGCTTCGGACGTAATGAATATGTGGAGACCACCCGCCCCCTGGTTGTCGTCACAGCTCCCGGGCCTGGCAGCGGAAAGATGGCCGTCTGCCTCAGTCAGCTCTATAATGAGCAAAAACGTGGTAACAGGGCGGGGTATGCCAAGTTCGAGACGTTCCCCGTCTGGAACCTTCCGCTGAAGCATCCGGTGAACATTGCCTACGAGGCTGCAACGGCTGACCTTAACGACGTGAACATGATTGATCCCTTCCATCTGGAGGCCTATGGCAAGACTGCCGTCAACTACAACCGCGATATCGAGATATTCCCCGTGCTGAATGCACTTTTCGAGAGTATTTACGGCGAGAATCCCTACAAGAGTCCTACCGACATGGGCGTCAATATGGTGGGCTTCTGCATCAGCGACGACGAAGTGTGCTGCCGGGCCAGCTGCGACGAAATCATACGCCGCTTCTACACGGCAACGAACAAGCTGGCCGACGGGGCCGACAATGAGAATGAGGTCCACAAGATTCAGATGCTCTTCTCTCAGGCTAAGATTACGACGGCTTACCGGCGTCCTACGGTGGCGGCCTACGAGAAGAAGCTGGCCACAGGCCATACCGCCGCTGCCATTGAGCTGGCTGACGGGACCATCATCACCTCAAAATCAAGTCCACTGCTGGGTTGCAGCGCTGCCCTGCTGCTCAACGCCATGAAATATCTGGCGGGAATAGACCACGACGTAAAGCTCATTCCCCAGAGTATGATTGAGCCCATACAGAAGACGAAGATAGAATACCTGGGCGGCCATAACCCCCGACTGCATACCGACGAGGTGCTCGTGGCGCTGAGCGTCGTGTCGCAGAACGACGAGAACTGTCGTCGGGCCTTGGTGCAGCTGCCACAGCTGCGCGACTGTCAGGTACACAGCACGGTGATGCTCAGTGAGGTTGACCGCAAGATATTCAAGAAACTGGGCTGCGGGCTCACCTGCGACCCCGTCAGAAAGAAATAATTACATAAATATTAACTCTTAAAACTACATTTATGAACGACAACAAAGTGATGAACCGCGCAGCCGACAATATCCGTATCCTGGCTGCTGCTATGGTAGAAAAAGCTAAGAGCGGACACCCCGGTGGTGCCATGGGTGGTGCTGACTTCATTAACACCCTTTACAGCGAGTTTCTGGTCTACGACCCTGAGAATCCTTCATGGGAAGGCCGTGACCGTTTCTTCCTCGACCCTGGCCACATGGCTCCGATGCTCTACAGCCAGCTCGCCCTTATCGGCAAGTATACGCTGGAGGATCTGAAGAACCTGCGCCAGTGGGGCAGCGTCACTCCCGGTCACCCCGAGCGTGAGATTGAGCGTGGCATCGAGAATACTTCCGGTCCTCTCGGTCAGGGTCACACCTTCGCCGTAGGTGCTGCCATCGCCGCCAAGTTCCTGAAGGCTCGTCTGGGCAATGTGATGAACCAGACCATCTACGCTTACATCTCCGACGGTGGTGTTCAGGAGGAGATTTCGCAGGGTGCTGGCCGTATCGCCGGTAACCTCGGGCTCGACAACCTCATCATGTTCTACGACGCCAACGATATTCAGCTCTCCACCCGCACCGAGGTTGTGACCTGCGAGGACACCGCCAAGAAGTACGAGGCCTGGGGCTGGTATGTGCAGAAAATTGACGGTAACGACGTCGACCAGATTCGTGAGGCCATCAAGAAGGCACAGGCCGAGAAGGAGCGTCCGAGCCTCATCATCGGTCATTGCATCATGGGTAAGGGTGCCCGTAAGGCCGACGGCTCCAGCTATGAGAGCAACTGCGCTACCCACGGTGCTCCCCTCGGCGGCGACAACTTCGTACAGACGATGAAGAACCTCGGTGCTGACCCCGAGAATCCCTTCCAGATCTTCCCCGAGGTGCAGGAACTCTATGCTAACCGTGCCAAGGAGCTCCGCAAGATTTGCGACGAGCGTTATGCCGAGAAGGCCGAGTGGGCCAAGGGTCATCCCGTACAGGCTAAGCAGCTCGAGGAGTGGTTCAGCGGCAAGGCTCCGCAGATTGACTGGAGCAAGGTGGAGCAGAAGGCCGGAAGTGCTACCCGTAGCGCCTCTGCCGCCGTTCTCGGACAGCTTGCTGAGCAAGTGCCCAATATGATCTGTGCCTCTGCCGACCTTTCTAACTCCGACAATACCAACGGCTTCCTGAAGAAGACCCACGACCTCGTGAAGGGCGACTTCACAGGTGCCTTCTTCCAGGCTGGCGTAGCCGAGCTGACCATGGCTTGCTGCTGCATCGGTATGGCTCTCCATGGTGGCGTCATTCCCGCTTGCGGCACGTTCTTCGTGTTCTCCGACTATATGAAGCCCGCCGTCCGCATGGCAGCCCTGATGGAGTTGCCCGTGAAGTTCATCTGGACGCACGACGCCTTCCGTGTGGGTGAGGATGGTCCTACCCATGAGCCTGTGGAGCAGGAGGCACAGATCCGCCTTATGGAGAAGCTGAAGAATCACCACGGCAAGAACAGCGTGCTCGTTGTCCGTCCCGCCGATGCCGAGGAGACCACCGTCTGCTGGCGCATGGCCATGGAGAACGTCGACACCCCGACGGCCCTCATCTTCTCTCGTCAGAACATCGAGATGCTGCCCGAGGGCAACGACTACAGCCAGGCCACGAAGGGTGCCTACGTTGTTGCCGGAAGTGCCGAGGACTACGACGTCATTCTGCTTGCCTCCGGTTCTGAGGTGTCGACCCTTGAGGCCGGTGCCAAGCTGCTTGCTGCCGACGGTATCAAGACTCGTGTGGTCAGCGTTCCCTCCGAGGGCCTGTTCCGCAGCCAGTCGAAGGAGTACCAGCAGAGCGTGCTCCCCTGTGGCAAGAAGAAGTTTGGTCTCACCGCCGGTCTGCCTGTGAACCTCGAAGGTCTGGTAGGCGGCGACGGCTGCGTATGGGGACTTGAGAGCTTTGGCTTCAGCGCTCCCTACAAGGTACTCGACGAGAAGCTCGGATTCACCGGTCAGAACGTCTATGAGCAGGTGAAGAAACTGCTTGCCTAACCGTAATAATTTGTAGAAACAGATATTTATATCGGAAGAAACGAAAGATAACGGAATAACGGAAAATATACTCCCTGCGATTCATAACCTCGGAACAATTATTTCCGTTTTTCCGTTATTTTCCGTTTCTTCTGTTTAGAAAAACAAAATCTTCAAAATGGAACAAGTATTCTCCTATATCATTTCCCTCGGTGCATCGGTCATGATGCCCATCCTCTTTACCATCATCGGCCTGTGCATAGGCATGAAGTTTGGCAAGTCGCTCAAGAGCGGCCTCTATGTCGGCGTGGGATTCGTTGGCCTGGGCATTGTCACGGCCCTGCTCACCACCAACTTCAACACCCCGCTCGATGCCATTTCGAAGATTTTCAACCTCGACCTGAAGGTGTTCGACATGGGATGGCCTGCCGCTGCCGCCGTGGCCTACAACACCGCCGTGGGTGCGCTCATCATCCCTATCTGCCTGGGCATCAACTTCTTGCTCCTGGTGACGAAGTGCACACGCACCGTTAATATCGACCTCTGGAACTACTGGCACTTCGCCTTCATCGGTGCCGTGGCCTATTTCGTCATGGACCAGAGCCTGCTCTGGGGCTATTTCGCCGCCATCTCCTGCTACATCGTCACCCTCGTTATGGCCGACCTTACTGCCGACCGCTTCCAGGGCTACTACGACAACATGGAGGGCATCAGCATCCCGCAGCCTTTCTGCCAGAGCTTCACGCCCTTTGCCATTGCCATTAATTGGGTGCTCGACAAGATTCCCGGATTCTCGAAACTCGACATCGATGCCGAGGGACTCAAGCAGAAGTTCGGCGTACTGGGCGAACCGTTGGTGCTCGGTGTCATCGTCGGCGCTCTGATTGGTGCCGCTGCCCACTTCGACCACTTCACTGACTTTGCCGCCTATGCCGCCACCTTCGACAGCACCACCGATGCCGTGATGAGCATCGTCAAGAGCATCCTCTTCCTTGGCGTCACCATGGGCGCCGTCATGGAGCTTATACCCCGCATCACCCGCCTTTTCATCGACGGTCTGATGCCTATCTCGGAAAAGACACAGGAGGTGGTCAAGCGCAAGTTCAAGGGCAAGAAAATCTACATTGGCATGTCGCCCGCCCTTGTCATCGGCCATCCCACCACGCTCGTCGTCTCCCTGCTCCTCATTCCCGTCACGCTGGTGCTCGCCATCGCCCTCTCCAAGGGCGGCAACCAGTTCCTGCCGCTGGCATCGCTGGCTGGAATGTTCTACGTCTTCGTCATGGTGCTGCCCTACACCAAGGGTAATGTCGTCAAGACCTTCATCGTCGGTCTCGTGGCCGTCACTATCGGTCTGTACTTCGTCACCGACATGGCCCCCGCCTTCACCCAGGCTGCCAACACCGTCTACGAGGCCACCCAGGACAAGGCTGCAAAGATTCCCGACGGCTTCCAGGCCGGAGCCATGGACTTCGCTTCTTCTCTCTTCGGCTACGTCATCTATGCCTGCGTGAACTATCTCCGTTGGATAGGCATGGCCGTGCTCACCCTCATCACCGTTGGCATGGTCGTCTGGAACCGTAGCCGCATTGTTGCAGAGGAGAAACAATAGCGGGTATAAAGTCGCTAAATAAGAAAGCCGTTTTCTCTATGGGAAAAAGCCGTTCTTTCTATAGGAAAAAGCCGTTCTTTCTGGTAGAGAGGACGGCCTTCTCTTTTACTATTTCCTTTTACTTTTGCTTTTTTCCCAAACTTTCTTGCTAATTGTATGGCTGTATGGAAAAATATTACTAACTTTGCAAGCAAATTACCAATTTAACAAAACTATAATTATGAAAAAAACACTAATTACGACTTTGCTGCTGACGGGTGCGCTGACGGTGCAGGCTCAGCAGACTGTGAACTTCCAGACGGCTTGCCATCCGGAGGACGTGAAGCATTATGACACGAAGACGCTCCGTGAGCGCTTCGTCATGGAGAAGGTGATGGAGGCCGACAAGATTCTCCTGACGTACTCCCACTATGACCGTTTCATCTTCGGCGGCGCAATGCCTGTGACGAAGGACCTGAAGCTGGAGAACTTCCGCGACCTGGGCCTCGACGTAGACCCCGGCATCAAGGACAAGTATTTCCTCTACAACCGTGAACTCGGCGTGGTGAACTGCGGCGAGGGTGATGGATGGGTTATCGTCGACGGTAAGGAGTATGCCCTTTCTCCCAAGGAGGCGCTCTACATCGGCCGCGGACACATCGGCAAGGACAAGGATGTGAACAAGGAGGTGCTCTTCCGTTCGAAGGACGCCGCTAAGCCTGCAAAGTTCTACCTTAACTCCGCCACAGCCCACCAACACTATAAGACTCAGTGGATTACGCTCGACGGACGCAAGGGTTCGCTGAAGGCCGCCGTCTGGGGACCTGTAGGCTCACTGGAGGAGTGCAATAACCGTACGGTCTACAAGCTCATCGTCAACGACGTACTGGAGGAAGGCCCCTGTCAGCTGCAGCTCGGACTGACACAGCTGAACCCCGGCGCCGCCTGGAACACGATGCCGCCCCACACCCACGGCCGTCGCATCGAAGCATATTACTACTTCAACCTGCCTGAGGGACAGACCATCGCTCACATCATGGGTGAGCCTCAGGAAAGCCGCGTCGTATGGCTGCACAATGAGCAGGCCATCATGAGCCCTGAGTGGTCGATGCACGCCGCCGCCGGAACTTACTACTACACCTTCATCTGGGGCATGGCCGGCGAGAACCTGTACTATAACGATAAGGATACTATTCCCGTCATCGACATTAAATAAGACCCTCCCCCTGCCCCTCCCCAGGGGAGGGGTGTCTGGTTAGACTTGAAACAGAGGGGAAAGGGAATAATAATAATGAATAAAAACACATATTAATAACTAAAAAAAAGGAGACCCCAAATGTCAATAAACGCCTCTCCACTTGGGAGGGGATGGGGGTGGGTTCTATGACACCAATACAAACCACCAAAATGTCCAACTTCCGTTGGGTCATCTGTGCGTTGCTCTTCTTGGCAACGACTGTAAACTATATGGACCGTCAGGTCTTGTCATTAACTTGGAAAGACTTCATTGCGCCGGAGTTCCACTGGACTGATGCCGACTACGGCCTCATTACCGGTGCCTTCTCGCTGTTCTATGCCGTGGCCAATCTCTTCGCCGGAAAGTTCATCGACTGGATGGGCACCAAGAAGGGCTATCTCATCGCCATCTTCGTTTGGTCGGTAGGCGCCTGTCTGCATGCCGGCTGTGGCTGGGTAGCCATGGAAATGAAGGGCTACAGCTCCGTGGCCGAGCTGGGTCAGCTCACTGGCGACGCCGCTGTTGCCATCGCCACCATCTCTGTATGGCTGTTCCTCTCCTGCCGTCTGATTCTGGCTGTCGGTGAGGCTGGTAACTTCCCCGCCGCCATTAAGGCTACAGCCGAGTATTTCCCGAAGAAAGACCGCGCCTTCTCCACCTCTATCTTCAATAGCGGTGCCTCTGTGGGTGCCCTTGCAGCTCCCGCCACCATTCCCCTGCTGGCCCGTGCCTGGGGCTGGGAGATGGCCTTCATTATCATCGGTGCGCTGGGATTCATCTGGATGGGCCTGTGGGCATGGCTCTATGACAAACCACGTCAGAACAAGCGTGTGAACCAGGCCGAGCTGAACTATATCGAGCAGGACAACGACCTGGCCGAGGTTCAGGACCGCGAGAGCGAGAAGGAAGAGAAGACCATTCCGTTCTTCAAGTGCTTCTCGTTCAAGCAGACATGGTCGTTCCTCGTGGGCAAGTTCATGACCGACGGTGTGTGGTGGTTCTTCCTCTTCTGGGCTCCCGCCTATTTCTCCGACCAGTATGGCTACACAAGCGACAGCAGCATGGGTATCGCCCTTATCTTCACGCTCTACGCCATCGTGACCATCCTCTCAATCGGCGGTGGTTATCTGCCTAAGTATTTTGTCGAGAAGCGTGGCATGAATCCCTATCTGGGCCGTATGCGCGCCATGTTCATCTTCGCCTGCTTCCCCGTTCTTGGTCTGTTGGCACAGCCCCTCGGCGTCTATAGCGCATGGTGGCCCGCCATCCTCATCGGACTGCTCGGTGCCGGACACCAGGCCTGGAGTGCCAACCTGTTCTCCACCGTGGGCGATATGTTCCCGAAGTCGACCATCGGCACGCTTGTAGGTCTGGGCACGATGGCTGGTGGCATCGGCTCGATGTCGATTAACTACGGCTCGGGTATATTCTTCAAATGGGCTGCAGAGCAGGGTAGTGCCTTCACCTTCTTCGGCTTTGAGGGCAAGCCCGCTGCCTACATGGTGGTGTTCTGCATCTGCGCCGTTGCCTATCTCATCGGTTGGACTATTATGAAGGCTCTTGTGCCGAAGTACAAGCCCGTCGTTGTAGAGTAAGGATTGAAGATTGAAAATTGAAAATTGAAAATGCCGTGGAAGTCTTTATCTGACTGCACGGCATTTTTAATATCTGTTATTTAGAACTCGTCAGGGAAGTCTTTGGCTTTCAATAAAGCGAAGTTCGCTTTCCAGCATTTCCAGACGGGGCATGCTGAGGCCGGCTTCGTGGGCTATGGCTATGGGACGGGAGTAGAGGTAGTATATCTCCATGGGACGACAGTTGTCGTAGTCAAGACGCATGGAGGGCGAGTAGGGCGTCATGGCGTCGGTAGTCTCTATCATCTTGTCGGCGAAGGTCTCGTCGAGGCCCGTCACGCCAAGCCGCTTGGCAACGGTGATGACCTCGAGCATCTGTTCACGGATGAGCTGGCGGGTGGAGGGGTGTTTAAGCAGACAGTCGGTCTGCGTCTCAAGGGCTACGGTCATGCCGTTGAAGGGCATGTTCCAGACGGCTTTCTTCCAGCGTGACTGATGATATTCCATCTCGCCTACCCGTATACCGGCGGCCTCCATTTCGGCACGTAGCTGTTTGATACGCAGCTCGTCGTGGCAGGAGTAGTTGCCCAAATTGATACTCCCGTAGCATTGGTGGCTGATGTAGCCCGGCCCCATCTTCGAGGAGCAGATAAACGCCAGTCCGGCAATGAGCTGAGCATCAGGGAACATTTGCTGCACGTCCTCCTCCACGCCGATGCCGTTCTGTATGAGCACCACCAGCGTGTCGCTCTTCAGCAGCGGGGGAAGCAAGTCTTTCAGCTGTTTGTTACGAATAGTCTTCAGGCATACGAGCACCACGTCGACCTGGGGCATGTCTTCAGCATGGCCGTAGGCATTAACTTGCTGAAGGTGGAAGGAACCATTGCAGGAGTCCACACGCAGCCCATGATCACGCACGTACTCATAGTCGCTGTGTAGGAGGAAGTGTACCTCCTGACCGCTTTCTGCCAGACGGCCGCCATAATAACCTCCGATGGCTCCGGTTCCTACGATTGCGTATCTCATATTATAATAATGTGAGGGTGAAAAGGTAGACCACAGCTGCGGGCATAGCGAGCAGCGTGGAGTCGAAACGGTCAAGCATACCGCCATGACCGGGGAGCACGTTGCCGCTATCCTTGATGCCGAGGGTACGCTTGAAAAGGCTTTCCACGAGGTCTCCCCAGGTGCCGAAGATGACCACAGTCAGACCCAGTCCTGCCCATTGCCACAGCGAGAGGTTGCCTTCATCGGGGTAATAGACGTTCAGGAGATGCCACACGAGGGCAGCGCCACAGACCACAAGCAGGGCACCACCAATACTTCCCTCCCAAGACTTGCCTGGCGACACACGTGGGAAGAGCTTGTGGCGACCGAGGAGCGAGCCGATGCAATAGGCTCCGGCATCGTTGAGCCAGAGGAATACGAACACGCTAAGTGGTAGCACAAACGAGTATTCACCGGCGGTGGGGAAGGCCAGCACGTTAATCATCGAGAAGGGCAGGGCCACGTAGAGCTGGGGCAGCATGGTGTAAGCCCAGTCGTTGATGGGGTCTTTCTCCTTGACGTAAAGCTCGGCCACGAGGAGGTAGATGATGGTGATGAGGTAGGGGATGAACACGGTGTCGCTCGTCACCCGCCCGCTACAATGGCCCGCCATAGCCAGAAAGAGGTACACTCCGGCTACGGTGGAGATGAAACGGTTGACCTGAACGAAGGGCCGCTCGTTGACCAGCCCCACCAGTTCCCAGATGGTCATGCCCGTGACTAAGGCGAAAAGGAACACCATTGCCAAGGGATTCATGAAACTCACCACGACGGCTACCACGAAAAACACACTCGTGATAGTCCTGACTATAAAGTTCTTCATAGGCTTTTCTTTTCAGCACTTAGGGCGCTGTCTATACTGTAAGTATCTACTTCTGAGCTGCACGGCCTAAAGCCAATGCCTTGATGTTGGCCTCGACGATAGCCTCGCCCTTGCGGCCGAATACACGGCGGACCGCATCCTCCAGCTTCGTGAACTCTATGCCGATAGCTTTCTGAGCAGCGCCGAGGAGGATAACGTTGGCTGAGCGGGCAATGCCGTTGTCCTTAGCCATCTGCTCGATGTCGAGGGCGATGACGTTGGGCAGGCTGGACAGGTCTTTGCGAATGACCTTCATATCGGGGTAGTTGGGGATGTTCACGAAGGGCGTTGCCGAGGTGATAATCCATCCGTCTTTCTTCAGCCAAGGCAGGTAACGCAGGGCCTCCATCGGTTCCATAGAGATGATGACGTCGGCACCGCCGCGCGGTATAAGGTCGCTGGCAATAGGGTCAGAACTAATGCGAAGGTTCGACTGTACGTCGCCGCCGCGCTGGCTCATGCCGTGTACCTCGGCCTGCTTGATATAAAGGTTCTCGTTCATGGCGGCCTCGCCTATGATCGTGGCGATGGAGAGGATGCCTTGTCCTCCCACACCGCAAAGTATGATGTCAGTCTTCATCTTGTCATTTACGATTTACGAATTTTCGATTTACGATTTAGCTTGCGCCTTCTTCTGCTTCAGGTGGCGCTGAAGTGTTTGCATGCACTCACGGCGTGGGATGATGACGCTGGTGCCGTGGTAGTTAATCTCATCGCGGATAGCCTGGGTAATCTCCGGCATGTTCTTCGGAAGGGGAACAACGACGCGGAGGTGCTCGTCGCTCAGTCCCAGACCTCGGCAGATGGCCTCAAACTTGTTAGTGCCGGCAGAGTCCTGACCACCGGTCATGCCCGTAGTGAGGTTGTCGCTAATGATGACGGTGATGTCGGCGTTCTCATTGATGGCATCAAGCAGTCCTGTCATGCCGCTATGGGTGAAGGTAGAGTCACCGATGATGGCTACGGCAGGCCACTGTCCGGCATCGGCAGCTCCCTTGGCCATAGTGATTGAGGCACCCATATCTACACAAGAGTGGATGGCACGGAAGGGCGGCAGGAAACCAAGTGTGTAGCAGCCTATGTCGCCAAATACACGAGGATTGTCATATTCCTTCAGCACCTCGTTGAGTGCGGCATATACATCGCGGTGTCCACATCCTTGGCAGAGTGCGGGCGGACGTGGAGCCACGTCGGCACATGGGTCAAAGCATTGGCCAGTCTCCATGCCCAAGGCTTTCTTTACGATGTCAGGATTCAGTTCGCCAGTACGGGGAAGTGTGCCGTCGAGCTTGCCATGCACGTTGGGCATGTCGGCCACACCTCGGACAATATCCTCGATGAAGGGCTGGCCCTCCTCGACGATGAGCACCTGTTCGCACTCGCTGAGCAGACGGCGCACCAGTTTCTTGGGTAACGGATACTGGGAAATCTTCAGGATGGGGTAGGGGCTTCCGCCAGGGAAACACTCGTTGACGTAGTTAAAGCCGATGCCGCTGGCCAGGATGCCGAGCGACTTGTCGTGACCCTCTACATATATATTATAGGTGGAGCTGGCGGCGTCGGTTTCGAGCTGAGCCTGCTGTGCCGTCACATGGTCATTGCGCTTGCGGGCATTGGCAGGCAGGAGCACCCAGTTGGCAGCTACAGCGTTGTAATTCAGCTCTTTCTCAGGTTTTGGTTCGGTGGCAACTTCTACGACGGCGCGGCTATGGGCCATACGGGTGGTGACGCGCATGAGCACGGGCAGACATTGCTTCTCGCTGTAGGCGAAAGCCACTTCCATCATGTCGTAGGCCTCCTGCTGGCTCGATGGCTCAAAGGTGGGAATCATGGCGAACTTGCCGTAGAAGCGTGAGTCCTGCTCATCCTGCGAGGAGTGCATCGAAGGGTCGTCGGCCACGAGGACAACCACACCGCCGTTGACGCCCGTCATGCCGCTGTTTACGAAAGGATCGGCACAGACGTTAAGTCCCACGTGCTTCATGCACACCAGGGCGCGCTTGCCCATGAACGACATGCCCAGGGCAGCCTCCATAGCCGTCTTTTCGTTGGTGCACCAGCGGCTGTGCAGTCCGCGCTCACGGGCCAAGGCGTTGCCCTGAATAAACTCTGTAATCTCGGTCGAGGGGGTGCCGGGGTAGGCGTATACCCCTGAGAGACCGGCATGAATGGCTCCGAGGGCGATAGCCTCGTCGCCAAGTAACAGTTTCTTTTCTTTCATTTAGCTATTATTTCAATTGTCAATTATTCTCCAAGATTTGTTCGGCGTGGATTTTGGTCTTTATCTGCTTGGGGCCGATGACTTGCTCCACGTAGCCATCTTCGCCGATGATGAAGGTAGTGCGCACGGTACCCATGTACTTCCGTCCGTACATCGACTTCTCCTGCCATACTCCGAAGAGCTCCACCAACTGGTGGTCTGTGTCGGCGATAAGAGGGAAGTTCAGCCCATGTTTCTCTTTGAACTTGCGGTGCTGGCTGTCGCTGTCCACACTCACTCCCACAACAGCCATGCCGGCCTCGTCGAGCCGCTCCAGGTTATCGCGGAAGCTGCAGGCCTCGGCGGTGCATCCGCTTGTGAGGTCTTTGGGGTAGAAGTAGAGCACAAGCTTCTTGCCGTAAAAGTCACTCAGGCGCACTTCACGCCCGTTCTCGTCCTTGCCCAGCAGTTCGGGCACTTTGTCTCCGATGTTCATGGTGTTTCGCGTTTTGTTTAAGTTGGCGGCAAAGATACGAAAAACTGGGCGAACTGCCAAACAATTCGTCCAGTTTTTGCATTTTCTATTCTTCTTGCTCAGAGTTTGAGCCGTTCTGTTTGTGAGAGAAAGCCGTTTTCTCTCCAAGAAAAAGCCGTTTAATCTATGAGATATATACGTTTAATCTATGAGATATATCCGTTTAATCTTTTATCGGTTAAATATCTATGTCGCAGCCTATGCCGAGCACCCTGTTGGTGCGGGTGAAGGAGTCCTTGGTGGGCGAGGTACGCTCGTAGTCGCCATACTCGGTCTGGAAGAAGGCGGCCTTCAGCTTCACCTTGTCGTTTACCTTGTAGTTGGCGCCGAATCCGATGCTGTAGGAGTTGACCACGAAGGACATGTCGTTCATGTAGTCGTCGGTCAGGCCGTAGCGTGTGAGCTGTCCGCCTAAGGAGATGGTGAAGCGGTCGTTGACATCCCACTCAGCACCGGCCAGAATCTCGTAGGTGTTGTGGTCGAGCTTCTTCTCCGCGTCGGCGTACCATCGTGCCTGCTTGTCGAAGAAGTAGTGGCCGCCGGCATTGAGTCGCACTACGCTGACGGGGCTCCATTGGGCACCGACGGTGAGCAGGGCGGGGCTGTCCTCGTTCACTTTCTCCTCGTCCACGTACTTGTTGACTGCCTCAATAAGTCCTGCCTCGAAGACCGTCGACTCGTTCTTCATGCGCATCTGTGTCTTGAACTCGTACTTGGCGGCAAAGTTGAAGTGCTCGTCCAGCTTGTAGTCCACGCCGATGACGGGAGCAATGCCCAGACCTGTCTGGTTGGCCAGCAGGTTCACACCCTGCGAGTACTTCGGTAGCTCGGCAGCCATCTTCTGTGTCTCAGGGTCTGAGAGGGCAGCCATACCAGCCTGAAGCTCGCCCTTCATCTGTGCCAAGGTGGCACGTTCGGTTTCGCTCATACCCTCCATAGCGGCGGCGGGAATGGCATTGATGAGTCCCATCATCTCCTGTGCGCGGCCAGCCAGTTCCTGCTTCTGCTGCGAAACCTTCAGCAGGAAGGTGGCGAAGTCGTGGTCGCCGTCGGCAGTAGTCACCTGTATGTTGCTGATGCGGGCCTTGTAGGTTGCATCGCCGTAGAGCAGGCGCAGACCGCCATAGACGGCAAGTTGCTCATTAATCTTATAGGCCGAGCCCAGCTGCACGCCGAAGTAATACTGGCGACCCTCCATGAACATGCTCATGTTGTAGCCTGTCACATTATTTACAAGCACATTCGTAGGGGCAGCCATTCCTAACTTTCCGTAAAGAAGCGGAGCGGCAGCGTTCAGACGGTTGGCCATAGCGTCTATCTGCATGAAGCTGCTGGCTATCTTGCCCACCTCTCTTTCAAAGGAACCCAGACCGTCGGCAAACTCACACTTGCCGCCACCGCCGGGCACGGAGAAGTTGAATTGCCAGCTCCAGTTGCCCTTGTTCCAGGCTGCCTGAATGGAGGGGATGATGGGAGCCTCGGCTGTTCCCTCAAAAACCTTCGTGTCGTGACCGTTGTTCCTCTTGCCGAGGGTGAAGAGCTGGTCGGTAGAGGTGATGGTACGGGTCTGGCGAGCGTACTGCCAATTCAGTCCCAAATGGAATCCCTCAGGCATGAAAGCCACGCCAGCAGGGTTGCTGTAGACTCCGTCGAGGCCGATGGCGGCGTCGCGGGCGGGGTTACGAAGAAAGTCAATACTCTGGTTTGTGTTGGTGAGAATGCCACCTGCTGTGGCCTTCATCGTTGCCGTTGCCATAAGGGCAAAGGCCATTAGTACTTTTGAGTTCATTTCCTAAAAACAATAAAGATTTTTCAAAACGGCTGCAAAGGTACGCTTGTTATCGCACACAGAAAGAAAAAACGTGCAGAAATTAAGTACTTTTAACTAAAAAACTGCACATTTTGGCACAAAAGGTGCAAAGTGTGCAGTTTTAGAAGGTGTTTTTCTTTTGTTACAGATGTTTGGCTTTCATGAAGTCGGCCACGATGTAGAAGCTGCCTCCGACGAAGATAAAGTCATCGCTGCTGGCATCTTTCATGGCTGCCTTGTAAGCCTCCTCTACCGTTGGGTAGCAGTCTCCTTTAAGGCCGAACTGGTCTGCCAGCACCTTCAGCGAGGTTTCTGGGAGCGCCCGTTTGGTGCTGCCTTTCGTGAAGTAATAGGTGGCGTTCTTGGGTAACTTCGACATCACGGTGGAGACGTCCTTGTCGCCCACCATTCCGAAGACGATGCGCAGCTGGCGGCACTTCGCGTCCTCAAGCTGTTTAGACAGATAAGCCCAGGCTCCGGGATTATGGCCTGAGTCACAGACCACCGTCGGGTTGCTCCTCACCTTTTGCCAACGTCCTTGCAATCCCGTAGTACTCATCACATTTCGGTAGGCTTGGTTCAGTTCGCGATCGTTCTCAGGGTTTGAACGGTCAGCCAGATAACCCGTCTTGGCCAGCTGGTGCTGCGCCACTAATACGGTGTTCATGTTCTTGGGCTGAAAGTTGCCCGTCAGCTCGCAGTCAAACTCTCCCAGGTGTTTCGTCGTGTAATGCATGTAGCCCTCGGGTGTGAGTTGCCAGGAAACGATTTCCTGTTCATCTTCGGCAAAGGTGATAGGTGCGTTGGCTTCCTTTGCCAAAGTCTCGAATACCGGGCGTGTTTCAGGCGTTGCCTCGCCGATGACCACAGGAACGCCCGGCTTGATGATGCCGCCTTTCTCGAAGGCTATCTGCTCCACGCTGTCACCAAGCAGCTGCGTGTGGTCAAGAGAAACGTTGGTGATGACGCTTAGGATGGGCGTGATGATGTTTGTACAGTCGAAGCGTCCGCCGAGACCTACCTCCACAACCGCGATGTCCACGTCCATTTCCTTAAAGTAATTGAAGGCCATAGCCGTAGCGATGTCGAAGAAAGTGGCTTTCTGTTGCTCGAAGAATTCCTTCCCTTCCTTCACGAAGTTCACCACATAGTCCTGCTCGATGGGTTTCCCGTTCACGCGTATGCGCTCGTTGAAATCAAGGATGTGTGGCGAGGTGTATAGTCCTACGTTGTAGCCGCAGCCCTGCAGAAACGCAGCCAAGAGGTGCGACACCGAACCCTTGCCGTTCGTTCCCGCCACATGAATGCTGCGGAAATGCTCATGCGGGTGGCCGTAGTGCTCGTCTATGGCCAGCGAAGTGTCCAGTCCGGGCTTATAGCCAGAACTGCCTTGCTGTTCGAAATTCGTAGTTTTCCGGAAGATATAGTCGCAAGTCTCCTGATAGTCCATTACTATGAGAAGTAGTTCTTGAAGCGGTTGAAGATGGAGTCACTGGTCTGCTTGTCGCCCTTGAAGTTGTCACTGTTGCGGAATTCCTCGAGGGCTTTCTTCTCGTCGCGTGAGAGCGTCTTAGGCACATAGACGGAAATGTTCACCACAAGGTCGCCCGTACCCTGTCCGTAGCCCTGCACGGCAGGCAGACCTTTACCGCGCAGACGCATAGTCTTGCCGGGCTGAGTGCCGCCTTCTATCTTCACTTTCAGCGTCTTTCCCTCTATGGTCGGGATGTCTACATCGCCGCCAAGTGCTGCTGTAGGGAAGTCGAGTAGTAGGTTGTATATCAGGTCGTTACCGTCGCGAATGAAGGTATTGTTCTCTTCTTCCTCGATGAACACTTGTATGTCGCCGGCAATACCGTTGCGCATACCGGCATTACCCTTTCCGGGAACGTTGACCACCATTCCCTCGGCTACACCGGCAGGGATGTTGATTTCGACCACTTCTTCGCCCTTGACGATGCCCGTGCCCTCACAGTGGTGGCATTTGTTCTTGATGATTTGGCCTTCGCCCTGACACGTTGGGCACACGCTCTGCGTCTGCATCATGCCGAAGATGCTCTGCGTGGTGTGGGTGACGACGCCCGAGCCGTGACATGTGGGGCAAGTCTCGTGGCCGCTGCCGTCTTCGGCTCCTGTGCCGTGACAATGGGTGCAGGTGGTGTCCTTGCGCACCTTGAACTTCTTCGTAACGCCTTGGCTTATCTCTTGCAATGAGAGCTTCACTTTCAGGCGCAGGTCGGTACCGCGATGCTGCTGACGGCGTGTCGAACGTCCACCGCCGAAACCTCCGCCAAAGCCTGAGAATCCGTGCCCTCCGAACACATCGCCAAACATCTGGAAGATGTCGTCGATATTCATTGATGCGCCGAAGCCCTCGAAGCCGCCGCCCATAGGACCGGCAAATCCGAACTGGTCGTACTGTTGGCGTTTCTGCGGATCGTGGAGCACGTTGTAGGCCTCGGCTGCCTCCTTGAACATCTCCTCGGCCTTTTTGTCACCAGGATTACGGTCGGGATGGTACTTGATGGCTATCTGCCGATAGGCCTTCTTAATCTCGTCTTCCGTGGCGGTCTTGCTCACGCCAAGCACTTCGTAGTAGTCTCTCTTATTCATTGCCCAACAGCGACCTTAGCGTAGCGTATCACTTTATCGTTTAGTTTATAACCTGTTGCCATGCAGTCTATTACCTTGCCCTTCTTGTCGTCGCCCATACCGGGTACGAGCGCCACAGCTTCATGAAGAGAAGTGTCGAAGTCGGCATCCTGCGTGTCAATCTTTGTTACGCCCTGAGTCTCGAGCACCTTCATCAGCTTCTGGTAGATGAGGGCCATACCGTCGCGCAGCACCTGCGGGTCGTCGGTCTTCTCACCGTTCTTCATGGCGCGCTCCATATCGTCGAGCACAGGCAGCAGGGCGGTGATGGTCTTCTCGCCACCGTTGAGGATGAGCTCAGCGCGCTCCTTCAGCGTACGCTTGCGATAGTTGTCAAACTCGGCCACCTGGCGCAGGTACTTGTCCTTCAGCGTGGCAATCTCGTCGAGGGCCACGTCCAGCGGGTCGCGGTCGTCGCCGGTGGGTGTACTTCCTTCCTCTTCGCCGTCAGCCTTTTCGGCAGCGACAGTCTCTTCTGCCATTTCGTCAGAGCTTTCGTTTTCTGACATTCCGTCAGCCTTCAGCTCCTCTTCTTCGTTATTCAGTTTGTTCTCGTCCATGATTATTTCAGTATTAAAAATGTATAGGGTGTTCTGCAAAAACTATGCCACAACCGTTGTCATAGTGAGCGTCAATGTTTGAACAGCAGCCGGAAGGGAGTGGGCACGGGTGTCTCAAACTCCAGAGGCTCGCCTGTGACGGGGTGTGTGAAGCAGAGCAGCCAGGCGTGCAGGCAGAGGCGGTGTAGCGGGTCGTCGCCGTTGCCATACTTCGTGTCTCCGCATACGGGGTGACCCATATCGGCAGCATGCACACGTATCTGGTTCTTTCGTCCCGTCTCCAGTCGGAACTCCACGAGCGAGTGCTCCGTCGTGCGGTCGAGCACGTGGAAGTGTGTGATGGCCAGCTTGCCGCCGTTGTCCACAGGCGAGGAGTAGGTGATGTAGGCCTTGTTGTCCTTCAGCCAGTTCTCAATCGTTCCCTCGTCGGCCTCCATCTCTCCGCTGAGCACGGCCACGTAGCGGCGGTCGTAGACGATGTCGTGCCAGTTGTGCTCCAGAATCTGCTCCGTCTCCATGTCCTTGGCGTAGACCATCAGGCCGCTGGTGTCGCGGTCCAGGCGGTGAACGACGTGTGCCGTGCACTTCTGGCGGCTCTTCTTGAAATAGTCGTCGAGCACCGCCTTCACGTTCAGCGACGAGTGTCCCGCAGCCATAGAGAGGATGCCCTCACGCTTCTCCACGACGACGAGCCAGCGGTCTTCGTAGACAATCTTCACGTAGCGGCTCTTGAAGCCCTGCTGGTTGCGCTTCGTGCGCGACACGGCCACCTTCATGCCCGGCTGGAGGGCGAAGTCAAACTGCGTGACGGTCTTGCCGTTCACCTTGATGCCGCGTCCCTGCAGCGTGGCCTTCACCTTCGAACGGCTCTGCCCGACGTTAGTCAAGAGAAACTCCAAAAGCGGCATAGGCTGGGCCACCACGTAATGGGCGTAGTCGCCTTGCCGCTGGTTCTCTGTGTTTACTCGCATGATGTCTTTCTCTGAAATTTTGTGCAAAGGTACAACAAAACGGCGAGATAGCCTCAAAAAACTGCCTCTTTTTCACCATCTTTAGCCGTTCCAGCCCCTTCCCTCCGTTTTGTCTTGGAGAAAAAGCCGTTTATTCCTATAGAAAAAGCCGTTTTTTCTATGAGAAAAGATAGTCTTTTCTATGAGAAAAAGCCGTTCTTTCTCCCCTACAAGGGAGGGGAGTGGCCTAACGGCAACAAATAGTCACTCCCCCTGTGTTCGAAAGACTACAACAGAAAAAGGCACCCCGCTTGTGGGATGCCTCTTTTTTTCATTGCTGTTCTGTAGGGTTTGCCACCCCTTCGGCTATTTTCCAGCCATAATATCGATGATGTTGGCAATGTCAGCTACATCTACTTGGCCGTCGACGTTCACGTCGCCCCATAAAGCTCCTGCTCCGGCATCAACTCTGTTGAAGCCCTGGAACACAGGAGAGCCATTACGCCAGCGGATAGTGGCAGTAGCAACG
This sequence comes from Prevotella sp., assembly GCA_017645905.1. Classification (GTDB taxonomy): domain Bacteria; phylum Bacteroidota; class Bacteroidia; order Bacteroidales; family Bacteroidaceae; genus Prevotella. The sequence goes on from JAGCNO010000133.1 coordinate 20,961, forward strand.
TCGCTGTTCTCATAACCTGCCTTCATGGCATAATAGGTAATGGTGTAGACAGGAGTCAGCTCCACCCTGTTGCCCTCTGCAACGCCCTTCTTAACGTCCGTGTTCTTTATCTCGTACGCATACTCCACGTCAGGAGTCTCACAGTTGAACACCAGACCGCTCTTGTCGAAGGAGACGGTGGGAGTGGCGCACTTAGGCAGCTGCTGCTCCTCCAAGGTCATAAAGTTCTGAAAGCTCTTCCAAGGCTCCGTCGTCTTGTAGTCGTTGATGGAGGCAGCTGGTACATGCAGCGTGGCGTAATTGATGTAGGAGTCTTTGAAAGCATCAGTATTCGTGCTTGGCACTTTCTCTGCCAGACAATATACATCTGTCAGATTCTTGCAGGAGGCAAAAGCCTGACTGTAAATATACCTCACGCCGCTGCCAATCGTGACGGAGGTCAAGCCGCTGCAACCATAGAAAGCATCGTTTCCTATGCCCGTCACACTGTTGGGAATCGTGACGGAGGCCAGGCCGCTGCAGCCGAAAAATATATTAAGCATTGAAAATCAGTTACTTATACGTTAAACGGTAGAAAAGTGGATTGATGGCTTTGGAATGTGCAAAAATGGGAGCAATTTTAACGTATTTAACTTTTGTTTGGAGTGCGGAACACAAAAAATGCGCTTCTTACGCCACCACCATCATAATCAACGGAGAAGGAGAATTGTCTGCAAAGCTCGCCTTATGGCATCGTTATTGAGGGTAACATTCAACTCTAATTTTATAGTCATCGTCAATACTTTCTAATTGCCGTTTCAATCAGATCA
>JAGCNO010000134.1 GCA_017645905.1 Prevotella sp.
AATGGATTGAATATGCCAATGATAATAAACTGCTTGCAAAAGCCGTCTATCTCAGTCTTGGGGATAAAGAAGAAAAGGCGAAAAACCCGGTGATGGCACAAGTCGGTAATGCTATCCGTAAACAGCATGAGCTATTGACAAGCCAGATTGAAAAGACAACCTTAGAATGGAACCCAGGCAACCATTTTGTTGATTCTGAAAAGAGAACGGCGAAAGGCTTTGGTTGGGTAATGAACAGCATAGGACAGGTAAGGAGGCTATAGAACTTGTAAAAGAACACGGGGCATGAAGCATCTGACTGGCATAAAAGACATTGAGCTAACTATAGCGGATAACCCTATGTGCCTGTTCTACATCAAAGCTCCTGATTGTGGAGTATGTAATATTATGCTCGATAAGGTAGAACAGTTAGCAGATAGCTTTCCGTCGCTATGCTCTTTCTATACAGACATAACAGAAGAACCATTGATTGCAGGTCGTTTTCTCGTTTATTCGGGGCCAACTGTACTACTTTTGATGGAAGGGAAAGAGGTCTACCGTGGGGTGCAATTTATAGACTTGGAAGAATTGAAGTACAACATTAACCGGCTCTTAGAGATATGACACTCCCGAAGTTTATCATCACGATGGACGGCTTCTTTCGCCTTGGGATGGTCAATCAGCATAAAGACCTGTTGAAGCCAGGAGACCAGTGTATAGGTGGCGGCTACTATCACTTCGACTACACCTCCAACCGTATCATCCTCGACCGTTCTTCCTACGACTTCGGGAAGCCGAAATGGCATCTGCTGGAAGTCCTGAAGGTTCCGTCTGTCTATAGAGGCTTGCGACTGGTCTATAAGTATGATGACGACTTCCATGATGATTTCAATGTGAGCGAAGAACTGAGGATAGAGTATTATGACTGACTTCGATACGATCTGGCGGCAACAGGACGAAATCAGGACGGTGGTTAATGCAGTCCTGGGCGGACTTCCTCCGTCTTCATCTGGCCACTCATCTCATAATAGTAGATGGGTGTAGCCCAGCACATAACATCTGCCTTCAGCACCTTTGCCATGATGTCGTTCACATCATCGTTGATGACACAGCGCCCAGCTTTTGGCAGGCAAGACATCCCTACAGAACTGGAAAGTACAACGATCACCCCCTCTGAGAATCGTGTTTACAATCTGAACATCAAATTTGCTATCTGGTTCAAGTTGTGACAGAATATATAAAATGCTCTGGCGTGAACACTCGCATTGTTCTGGACAATTTCTTACCCCACATTTAACTTTAGGGCACGAACACTCCAAATAACTCAGTTCATATATCTCCCCTGGGACAATAACTTCACCTGTATAAGAGTCGTTATTATACGCTTCAGTATAAATTCTGTCAAAATCCCCGTTATACTTGTCATATATTTGTTGATGCATCGGGAGAACAGAATCTTTAACACATTCTATGGCTTCTTCTCGGTAATTAACCTCTTTCTTCATGATTCTTTCTTTGCAATTTAGTACTAATACCGATTAATCCGATTTTTCAATAATCAGTTCAGAGGAGCCTTCTTCAAGTGAATTATGTTCATCATAATGTATATGGCTTCCCGTATCTTCATAAGCCAAAGCCTTTAATTGTGCTGCTAAGGAAAGAAAGCCTTCCTTGTTGGCAGATATCAACACCGTGTTTCCATCGTCAACACTCACTCTGACCATATACCCGTCTTCCCATTTGATTTCCATGTATTCCGCTATTTGCCTGCAAAAGTAACATTTTTCCGGGAAATGCTCAAAAATGCAGTGTTAAACTGTCTTTAGGAGTGGAGTCGCTATTAAATACTATTAGTAGGGGTCAATCAATTAAAGAGGCTTGTCATATAATGATGGAATTTTGTGCACCTAAGAGTACCGATACCTTTCAGCAGCTTGCATTGTGTGGCACCATTTCTCTCCTGGAACTTGGTCATAATCTGCCGCATCTGTTTCATGGACTTCACTTTGTCCTTGTTGACTAATCCTAAGACAAGACCTGCCCCAACGAGTGCTCCACAAGTTCCTTCCATATTGCCCATACCACCACCAAAAGCCCCGGCAATATTCATGGCTTCATCTTCACTTATACCTGCTACGTCTGCATAGGTGTGAAGGATAGCTTGGGCACAATTATGGCTGTTACACCGTTTCTTCTCTGCTGCTATATGTTTTCGAGTTTCCATTATTTTAGTGCTTTTTCCATTCTGTAACAAGTGAATGTCTCTCCCACGATTTTCTTTGAGTAGTCAGCCACATAGCCCATCGTCTCATAGAAGTGTATTTTGTTGTCGCGGCTTTCTACTACTGCTTCCTTAAATCCAAGTTCCTTTGCCCACTTTTCAGCCTGTTCCACAACGAGCGTACCAATTCCTTTGCCTCGATATTCAGGGAGTACAACGATTCGCCCCAACATCACGCTTTTTTCATCAATTACATATAGCCTACAGGTGGCTACAGGCAGGTAGTCATCGACAATCACTATATATTTGGTCTCAGGCGTATCATGTTCATCAAATTCCACATCAAGAGGAATCTGGTGCTTCCGAGCCATTGCCTGTATCCTTACATAATAGGCTCCTGCTTGTTCCGCAGTCTTTGTTGCTCTGATGATTTCCATATCTTTCATTTTATCGGGTCTGAACAATACTCTCTCCTTCCACAATCCTTGCAGAACTTACCTATCCACACGTTATCGAACTGCTCTATGGCTGCTTCCACCATTTCTGGGTCATCGGTCAGGATACCAGCCTCGAAGTTCCTTTTTCGTGGCGATTTCATTCCCATTCCTGCACCAGTCAAGTTAGCGGAACCAACATAGGCAATGGTGGAGTCAATGATAATGAGCTTGAAATGGACTCGCGGACACAGCACACGCTCCATACCATCATGGAGGATTGGATGCTTCTCGTGATCCTCCCTCCATGCAATCCCTGGTTCTTTGGCATGAATCAGCCTGACCTCTACACCCTTTTTGAGCAAAGAAGCTATCAGGGCAAGGAAGGGCTTATCATCTACATACAGGTCTTTGATGTCTGCCGTTCCAATCCAGACAGTCTGTTTGGCTTTCCCCACCAGGGACAGGACTTCCTTGTAGTGGCTCTCGTCTGCTATGTACTTGATGAAACTCATTTCAACTGTTTACCGTCAGAGAAAGCTTTACCAACAGTCTTTCCTAACTGAATGTAAGTATGGTGAACAGGATCGAAGGTAATTAGTTCCATCTTCTCTACATCAGGTTTGCCATCTTCTGCCAGGTACTTTTCATCACAGAGAATATTGACAATTTCAGCAATGAGATAGTAGCCTGTTTCTGATTCATCTATCTTCTGCTTCACACGGCACTCCAACGTCATCGGGAATTCTTTGAACACAGGAGCATTCACATTCGGTGCCTTCTCTATAGTCCAACCTGTTCTCTCCATCTTGTCTGGGGTGTTCCTGCCACTAACGATGCCTACATAATCGGAAGCAACCAACGTCTCAGCAGTAGCAAAGGTGACAGTGAACTCAGGATTAACTGCAAGATTGTCGGTTGTCTGATGAGAACCGAGTGAGATAATGATTTCTTGCATATCCCACTGACCTCCCCAGGCAGCATTCATTGCATTGGGCTTACCATTCTTATCATAAGTGCCGATAATCAGCACTGGTTGCGGAAGGATCCACGCTGTAGACTTAAAACTTTTCATAATTCGTATGTTTATTTTGGTTATTCATCTTCCACCTCACAATGTAAGAATCCCATTTCCTTTGCCTTTTCCTCGTTCAACAAGAAATAGATGGCTTCTCCCTCGTTGCAAAGTTCTCCCTTGCTGTTGGTTATTTCTGCACTGATATATGCCAGATTTCTCACCTGTTTTGAGACTTTGGCACGAATGGTAAGCTCTGGTTCTGTAGTGGGAACTGCCTTACGGAACTTTACATTAAGCTGCACCGTATAGCCACTGGTCTGTAGTTTCCTTGTGACTACCCATCCGCACACTTCATCAATCAGCGTACTCAGAATACCGCCGTGCATGGTGTTTACCCATCCCTGATAATTGTGCTGTGGATTCCACTTGCTCACGACATAGTCACCATCTTCATAGAACTCCAAGTGGAGTCCAATGGGATTGTCAGGACAACAGCCAAAGCAGTTGTACTCAGGATGGTTGCGCCAAGGGTTTATAATCTTCTTCATATTTCTCGATTTACATTCTTTTTTTACCAGATAAAGGGTATCAGCCGATAGCGAATGCGCAGTATATACTCCTTGTAGCCGCCGAGTTCCTGCTTCAGAACCATTTCCTCGTTATTTATGCGCTTGACTACGATGGGTAGGTAGAGCGAATGACCAGGACAATGCCAACTATGAGCATCGGAATGAACAGGATGCCGATGAATAGCCATCTCTGCCGTTATTTCACTCTTTGTGGTATTGCTGCCACACGAGCATAATAACATGGCTATCAATATGAATAAAAAGGCGATATGTTTCATTTACAAATATGCGTAATACCTAAATACACTTAAAACTATCGGCAAAGTTAGTGATAATTACGGAATTATCGTTAAATTTGCACCAAGAATTAGCATTGTTTATCAAGTTACCCAACAAAAACTAAGCTTATGGATACTTTCAAGGATAAAGTGGCAGTCGTGACGGGAGGCGTACAGGGCATCGGACGTTGTATTGCCGAAGAGTTTCAGAAGGCTGGTGCCCATGTCTGCGTCATTGACAAGCAGGAGGGGCAGCACTTGGCTTCTCCTTCGTCTGTCACGACTCGGCAGAGTACAAGCAAGCTGGCTCTGCACTCGCTGCTCCATCTGTTTGTGGGCGATATATCGGACAAGCAGGTGCTGGAGCGGTTTGCCCAGGAGGTCATCGGGAAGTACGGTCATGTGGACTATCTTATCAACAATGCCCTGCCGCTGATGAAGGGCATTGACGAATGTAGCTATGAAGAGTTTCAATACGCCATGAGCGTGGGAGTCACGGCTCCATTCTACCTCGCCAAACTCTTTGCTCCTCATTTCGCTGAGGGAGCCGCCATTGTCAACATTTCCTCTTCTCGCGACCGCATGAGTCAGCCGCAGACGGAGAGCTATACTGCTGCAAAGGGCGGCATTGCCGCATTGACCCATGCACTGGCTGTCAGCTTTGCAGGCCGTGTTCGCGTTAATTCTATCTCACCTGGTTGGATAGACACTAACTACACTGTCTATGAAGGCCCCGATGCCATACAGCAACCAGCAGGTCGTGTCGGTAACCCCTTGGATATTGCCAATATGGTGCTGTTCCTTTGTTCCGACAAGGCGGGCTTCATCACTGGTGAAAACATCTGCATCGACGGAGGCATGACCCGTCAGATGATCTATCACGGCGATAACGGCTGGAAGTTTGAGGCAATCCAGGTACAAGCGCCAGACCCTAATTTCTGGATCTTTCTCTGCTTCGGACAATCGAATATGGCAGGTCAGGCTCCCATTGAAGAGCAGGACATGGCAGTAAGTGAACGTTTTTTGAGTATGGCTACTACCGATGGTGCTGACCGCAAGTTGGGCACATGGCGCAAGGCCGTGCCGCCACTCTGCCGCGCTGATGCCAACCTCGGTCCTGCCGACTGGTTCGGGCGCTCGTTGCTCGAAGCTGTGCCTGATAATATGCGTATCGGCATCGTGTCGGTGGCCGTGGAGGGCTATTACTTTCTTCGACAAGGACCGGAACACGCCTCTCATTGCCATGGAAGATCGCGACTGGATGAACGACATCCTGAATCAGTATGGACGCGACCCATACGAGCGACTGCTGTCGATGGCGAAGATTGCTGCCAAGGACGGAGTCATCAAGGGTATTCTGCTGCATCAGGGCGAGACGGATGCCTACGATAGGGAATGGCAGGATACGGTGAGGAAAATATACTGTGACCTGCAACAGGGACTTCAGTTCGATCCGACGGCTGTCCCCTTGCTTGTTGGCGAAGTGGTGCGTACGGAATATGGCGGCATCTGCGGCCATGCCAATCCCACTATCAACGACATTGCCAACCGCTATCCGAACACCTATATCGTCTCTTCAGAGGGCTGCCTGCCCTGTGACGATTATCTCCATTTCAGTGGCGAGGGTTACAGGCTTCTGGGCCGTCATTATGCACAACGCTATCTGGAGGTTACGAATCCACAATTAGCAGAAACCATAAAATAGTCAAAGATGAAAGTAATTATCCTCAATGGCAGTCCGAAGGCCAATGGCAATACAGCGACAGCCCTGCACGAAGTGGAGCGCATTCTGCTACAGCAGGGAATAGAGACAGAGTGGATTCACGTAGGTCATCTGCAGATTCCTGGCAGCGTCGCTTGTAACAGATGTTGGAATACAGGTATATGCAAGTTCGGTGATATCGTAAATGAGATTTCTCAGAAGATGCTTGAAGCTGACGGCCTGCTTATCGGCTCTTCTGTTTATTTCGCTTCTCCCAATGGCACGCTGCTTTCGCTGCTCGACCGTCTGTTTTATTCCAACTTGCATACCGATTGGTGTATGAAGGTGGGGGCCTCTGTGAGCATAGCCCGCCGAGGGGGAGCAACAGCCACAATGGATGTGCTGAACAAATATTTCCTGAAGACTAATATGCCAGTGGTGCCGTCACAATACTGGAGCATCGCTCACGGCACCGCTCCCGGTGAGGTCATCAATGACGAGGAGGGCATGCAGACTATGCGCCAGCTGGGTCTGAACATGGCATTCCTCATCAAGTCCATCCGTCTTGGAATGGAACAGTTCGGCTCACCTAAGATTCAGGAAGAACTGACAGAAACACATTTTATCAGATAAGAAACAGAACATGGATCGAGTTATCAACGGTTGTTACAGGCTCTCATGGCGGGAGCGCATCGGGTTCTGTTCCGGTGACTTGGCGCAGAACCTGATTTACCAGACGGTCAGCATCTGGCTGCTTTTCTACTATAATAATGTGTACGGACTAGACTCGGCTGTTGTGGCCGTGATGTTCCTCGTTGTCCGTATCATCGACGTTGTCTGGGATCCGATGGTGGGGGCGATGGTGGATAAGTCGCATCCCCGCTGGGGCAAGTATCGTTCATGGCTGATTCTGGGTGCCGTGCTGCTGGCAACCTTTGCCACCCTCTGCTTTTGGAACGGGTTCAGCGGGTCTTTGCTCTATGCCTATATCACCTACGTGGGAATGAGCATGAGTTTTACGTTCGTCAATGTGCCGTATGCAGCACTTGGCTCATCGCTGACTCGCGATACCGACGAGATTACTGTTCTGACCAGTGTGCGTATGGTGATGGCCAATCTGGCGGGACTGATTATCAAGACCCTGCCGCTGGTAATCGTCCTTTTCGCGCCTAAGGTGCTGAATCCGCAGACGGGCAAGATGGAAGCTGTCTATAATACCCCCGAAGCTGGAGGGGCATGGTTCATCACCATGAGCATCTTTGCATTGGTGGGGCTGGTGCTGCTTCTCGTAACCTTCTTTGAGAGCAAGGAGCGTATTGTGATGGACAAGAGTGAGAGCGCGCTTGTGAAGGTGAGCGACCTCTGGATGGAACTGGTGAGAAACCGTCCGCTCCGCGTGCTGTCGTTCTTCTTTATCATCGCTTTCACCACCATGAGCATCAGCAATGCCGCAGACTCCTATTTCATGACTTTCAACATGCATGCCACGCCTCTTATGACGACGGTGTTCATGTGGCTCGGCACCATTCCGGCATTTATTTTCATGCCGATGGTGCCCGCCATCAAGCGCCGGATTGGCAAGAACGGCATGTTCCGGCTGTTCCTTGGCATCGCTATCGTGGCCATGTTGCTGATGTACCTGATTATGTCTGTCGAGAGTCTCAAATCCATCACCGTACTGATTTTCGCTGTGCAGTTCGTGAAGAGTACAGGCGTGGTGGTGGCTACCGGCTACATGTGGGCACTCGTGCCTGAGGTGGTGACATTCAGCGAGTATGCCTCAGGCCGTCGTGTGGCAGGTATCGTGAATGCCCTCATCTGTATCTTCATGAAGGCAGGCATGGCGCTGGGTGGTGTCATTCCCGGACTGGTTCTTGCCTGGGTAGGCTTCAAGGCGGGCGTATCGGTGCAGCAGCCGCTGGCCGAGCAAGGCATCCTCTGGCTTGTCACCCTGATTCCTGCCGTCCTGTTCGTGTTGGCCATCTTCGTGATTGGCAGGTATGAACTTTCTGACGAGAAGATGGACGAACTGAATGCAGCAGTAACGAAAAGGTAAAAATGTAAAAAAGGTAAAATATGCAATTGACATCGAATTCTGACAAGATTACGAGAGACTATTTTGACTCTCTTTTGATTGAGACCCGCTACCTGGACGCTGTTCTCCCTAAGACTGAGATGACGCTGTTCGGCGAGACTTTCCGTACACCAGTCATGACAGCCGCCCTGTCGCATCTGCATAACACGGCACAGAACGGCATGACCATCTATGCCCAGGCTGCTGTCCAAAGTGGGGCCGTGCATTGGGTAGGCATGGGCAGTGATGAGGAACTGGAGGAGATCGTGGCCACTGGTGCCCGAACCATCAAGATCATCAAGCCCCATGCTGACAACCGCGAGGTGTTGCGCAAGATCGAACATGCCGTTAAGGTGGGCTGTATCGCTGTGGGAATGGACATCGACCACGCCTTCAACTCCCAAGGTGGCTATGATGATGTTTTCGGACTGTCCATGAAGGCAAAGACTACCGAAGAGTTGGCTGAATTCGTACAAGCAGCGGGTGTGCCGTTTATCGTGAAAGGTGTGCTCAGCCCGCATGATGCTGAGAAGTGCTTGAAGGCAGGATGTGCTGGACTGGTGGTGTCTCACCATCACGGCATGATCCAGTATGCCGTACCGCCACTGCTGGTGCTGCCTGATGTCCTGTCGGCCACGGGTGGCAGCATACCCGTATTCGTGGATTGCGGCATAGAAAGTGGTATGGATGCTTACAAATGCCTGGCTCTTGGTGCCAAGGCTGTATCTGTGGGTCGCCATCTGATGCCGTTATTAAAGAACGGGGCGGATGCTGTAGCCGGACGGATTAACGAGATGACAGCCGAACTGGCGGGAGTCATGGCTCGTACTGGCGTCGGTTCATTGGATAAGATGGATTCTACTATCATTCACAGGAGGACGTTCTGATGTATTTGGGTATTTCATCATCACTGGAGCACGTCTCGCCCAAGGAGTGGGCTGAGAAGCACAAGGCTCTCGGACTGCAGACTGTCAATTTCCCTGTCAGTTGTGATGAGGATGCGGAAATCATCATGGCCTATAAGAACGCTGCCGACGAGGCCGGACTTACCATCGCTGAGGTGGGGGTATGGCGTAACACACTGGCTGCCGACCCCAATGAGCGACGGTGTTGGATAGACTATGCCGTCCGACAACTCCGCATGGCCGATGCCATTGGCGCTGCCTGTTGTGTGAATGTGGTGGGCACGCCCTACGGTCCCCGATGGGACGGTGGTTATCGCGACAACTTCAGTCCAGAGTTGTGGGATATGGCTGTCGCGATGATCCGTCAGGTCATTGACTCCGCCAAACCCAAGCACACCAAGTTCTGCATAGAGTCGATGCCTTGGATGGTACCCAGCAGTCCCGACGAATATCTGCGCCTGATAGAGGATGTCGACCGTGCTGAGTTCGGCACCCACCTCGATGTGGTAAACATGATTACCTCTCCTCGCAGATATTTCTTCAACGACGAATTCCTTCACGAGTGTTTTGAGAAACTCCGTGGTACTATCGTGAGCTGCCACCTGAAGGACATTCAGCTGAAGCCTGAATATACATTCCAGCTTCAGGAGTGCGCCTGTGGCGAGGGCACGCTGGATATCGGTCTCTACGCCCAACTGGCCTCTGCGGAGAATCCCCGCATGCCGATGATCATTGAGCACCTTACTACCGACGAGGAGTATGTGGCGAGTGTGAAGTATGTAAGGGACAGACTGTTCAAATAACAGGAAAGAAAGAGTATAACAATATTTATTTTCAGATATGAAGGCTTACATGATTATTGCAGCAACACTGCTTAGCCTGATGCCGTATGCGGCTGGGGCCCAGGAAACAGGGATTAACAGCCGTGACCTTCGCGGCGAAGTGGTTTATCAGGATGATGAAGTGGTGTTCCGTCAGATTGACGAGCATACTTGGATAGGGAATGGGCATCGGGTCTATAATGAGTCCCTTTACCTTGCCAGAGGGCAATGACCGATAAAGTGGAGAGTGCGGGGATTGCAAATCCCCTTTGGCTGGGAATTTGCTACCGCAGTAGAGTGGAGAGTGCGGGGATTGCAAATCCCCTTTGGCTGGGAATTTGCTACCGCAGTAGAGTGGAGAGTGCAGGGATTGCAAATCCCTTTTGGCTGGTCCCCTTTGGCTGGGGAGTTGAGAGTTGAGAGTTGAGGTCATTTATCTAATCATTTCCATCAGTTTCTCCATTCCGCTCTTGGTCAGTTCCAGCCGCAATTCGATGCCGTTGGTGGATAGCAGGACGCAGGTGTGTTGCTGGTGGTTGAGCCGATAAACTTTTTGCATGTTGACGATGGTGCTACGATCGACTCTGACGAAAGTGCCGGCAGGCAGTCGCTGTTCCAGCGTCAGCAGGTTTTCCAAGATCAGGTCCTGACCATGAAAGGTGCAGATGCTGGCGTAGTTGCCTTCGGCTTTGATGTAGGCTATGTCGTCGGCAGAAACGTATATTTTTCCGTTGACGGACCTGAGGCTGAGGTTCACGGGCATGGAGGTCTCTGCGGTCGTGGCGGCCAGGGCCCTGTCTGCGGCTTTGGCTATGGCGTGGGCCAGCTCTCCCTTGTCGATGGGCTTGAGCAGATAGTCGACGGCCGAGAGTTTGATGGCGCTCATGAGGTATTTGCGGTCGCTGTATGCCGTGGTGAATATGACATAGGGCAGTGGTATGGTTTGCTTGAGTTCTTCGAGCAGCTGTATGGAGGAGCATCCTTGCAGCTGTATGTCTAGGAAGAGGAGGTCGGGGCGGTGGCGGAGGATGCTCATGCGTGCACTGTCATAGCTGTCGCAGGCATCGACGACGTCGACGGTGTGGCGGAAGTCTTCGAGCTTGGCCAGCAGCGACAGTCGCGGCAGCCGCTCGTCCTCTACTACAATGGCTATTAGTTTCTTCATGTTTCTGGTTCGGGCTAAATGAGGGTTGAGAGTTGAGAGTTGAGCGAGGGGTTAATACTTAAAGTCTACTGGCACCCATGTTTCAAAGCAGGTGCCGGAGGGGTGTCCCTCGCTGTCGGTGAGGTCGGTGACATGCTGCTGTATGTGGTGTTTGTTCGTTCGGTTGTAGAGTTCTATCTGCTGGCTGATGATTTTCAGTCCCTGCTTGGTTGAGGGTCCTCCGGAAAGTGCTGCTTCGGAGCGGCCTACGCCGTCGTCGCTGACACTGACGAGCACGCCGTCTGAGCCGTCGCGCCGCGAGCTGCTGACGGTGACGGTCACATGGCCTGTGCCGGTCTTGTTGGCAATGCCGTGCTTTACGGAGTTCTGGCAGTAGGTGTGCAGGAGCATGGTGGGGAGCATCACTTTTTGGTCAACATCTGGGTCCACGTTGATGGCGTATTGCAGCCGCGAGCCGTAGCGCAGCTGCTCCAGTTCGAGATAGGCGCGCACGTAGTCCACCTCATCGGCCACTGGTCGCGACGGGCGGTCGATGTCCAGGAGGGTCTGGTTGGTAAAGTCGGAATAGAGTTTCAGGTAGTGTGTGGCCTCGTCGGTGGAGAGGTTCATCACGAAATACTCTATGCTGGCCAGCACGTTGGAGTGGAAATGGGGTATGGCCTTCAGGCGGACAGCACTCAGCTGCAACTCTTTCTTCACCTTCTCGTCTTCCAGCCGTTCCATCTTCTTGTGGGCGTGCCGCTGTTCAAACCAGCGTGCCATCCACCACACGGCGAGAGCCAGCAGCAGCACGCTGGCAAGCCATACCCACCACTGCTGCCACCACGGGCGCGGTGCCACCACGACGGTCGGGTCCTGATTATCGTTCAACAGCAGGTCGGGGCGGCACGAAGTCATATCCTCCAAGCCCGCTATCCATACTGTACCGTCAGCGTCCTCGGCCATCATGGCCATCAGTGGCTCAATCATCGTGAAACCGCTCTGTGCGTCGAACCAGTGTATGTCAGATGCCTGGCAGCTATCATCTATGCGTGCCACCATCAGTCCGTCGATGGCCGCCACTACCAGAAAGCCACGTGGAGACACGTGGACTGCGCGTATCTCGTGGCCTTTGAGCGTAGGCAGTGCCTCGGTCATGGCGCGTATCTCTCCATTGTGGATGGCGAACAGCGAGTCGCCCAGGGCGAAGCAGATATGTCCCCGTCTGTCGGTGGCCATCGAGGTGACGACGAGTGTGGTGGGCGTGCTCTTCACCTGTTCTATGCTCACCCTGCCCTCGTCGATGCCCTGCAGCCGGTACAGTCCGGGGGTGCAGCCCACCCACAGGCTGCCCTGACCGTCGTCAGCGGCACACCACGGGCGTACGGTCTCGGTGGTCAGCGTGTCTGTATGCCCTGTGCTCGTATTGTACGACAGCACACTCCCCCTTGTGCCGATGACGAGGCGGTCTTGGTAGCGGCTCACGAACAGATATTTGTCGTAGGGCAGCCCAAGCCACTCCACGCTGTCGCCCGATATGGCAGCCACGTCGCCACCAGCCGCCATATATACCTTGTCATTGATGACGGCGGCGCTTGGGGCGAAATAGTTGTTTTTGTCCTCGACCAGCAGCCGTCCGCCGGCTATTACCTTGCCATTGAGCGTGCCCATCACCATCCGTCCGGACTGGTGGTTTGGATGTTTGGTGGTTTGGTGGTTTGAGGGGTTGGGAGGGAGGAAGGCCATTGCCCTGACGATGTCGTTCTCATCGGTCAGCCTGTGGTCGACGAAGTTGCAGTGGAAGAAGCAGTAGGCACCCTGATAGGTTGCTGCCCACAGGCGGTTCCACTTGTCGATGAAAAGCCCTTTGATCATGTTGAAGCCCGTGGCTAATTGCCGCCACTGACCGGCATCGTATTGCCAGATGGTGTGCGAATCGCTGACGATGAGCTGCCCCTGATGGTTCTGCCTCACAAACAGGCCGTAGTCCGGGGCATCGAAGGGATGCTCACTCTGGCAGTAAAGACTGTCGTGACCCACACGATAGAGACCGTCGGCGGCCAGCGCGAAGAGGCCGTCGGCAGTACGGATAAAGGAGAACACGTCGGCCTTGTCGGTCAGCTTCACCGCCACATTTCCCTCTTGCAGGCGATAGACCCCTTTCTCTGTGGGCACATAGAGCAGTGTCGAGTCGAGGTACATCTTGCGTTCGGGCGTCATCTCGTCCATCAGCGGCGAGGCCATGACTTGCTTCATACCCGCCGCCGTCACCTGGCAAAGACGGCGGTTCTGCTCCTGCCTGTCCTCGAGCAGCACATAGCCAGCGGGCAGATCGGCAGCATTAAAATTATTCAGAAGGAAGTTCCCTTCCGGGTCAATGGGTGCTTTCGTCACATCATCACCGCTGATGCTCCACTGGCGCACGAAGCCCATGGCACGCACCTGCCCGCCGACTTCCTGGAAACCCACGATGTTCTCGCGCTGACCACGCAGGAAGGGGGTCAGCGTACGTCCGTCGTAGCGAACGAAGCCCGACAGCGTACCTATATAAATGTACCCGCGGGAGTCCTGCCACACCGTCTCCGTCTGCATCTGCGACAGGCCGTCGAGCGTCGTGAAGCGGCGGTAGCTCAGGTTGTGCGTCAGCAGCCCGTCAGCTGAATAACAGTACGAGACGGCACAAAGCAGTGCCATAAATAAAAAAGTCCTCTTGCTCATCGGCTGCAAAGTTACATATTTTCTTCCAAACCACAATCACTTTTTCTGCTCTTCCCTTCACTTTTTCTTCTTTCGTCACGCCATGCGCTCCTTTCGTCACTCCCAGCCCTTGTTTCGTCAAAACGTGCGCTATGCAGACTCCGTCTCTTGAAGATTCTTCGTAACTTTGCCGATAAAACAGAATGATATCACTAATAAAACCGTAACGATTATGAAGAAACAAAAACTCAGAACAAGACGCCATTTATTCCTGGCACGAACGGCAACGCTGCTCTTTGCAGCCTTATTAGCCCACCTGTCGACGTGGGGACAAAACAGTGTCTCTACCGTTACAACATCAGAAAACATAACTAAGAAATCCACTGTATATGTTGGTGAAGTCGAAGTGGATGGCGTGACGATGATTAAATACCTTTTTTCTGATGATATAAGCCGAAAAGAGGAAGTCATAACCAACCTGCTCAGCGGTCTGCAAGGCATGAGCGACGGCAGCTACGCCACGATGCTCGAAGGGACAAAGGCTGATGTGGAGGCCACTGGTCTGGCCCTCTGCTCTGACCCCGAACTCATCGCAGCAATGGACGAGAACTGGAGCAGCGCCCAGTATGTCGGAACGCTGTACTACACGGACAAAACGGTCTTATCAGAAATCAACTCAAATCTCTATGACATTGACGAAGGTTTCAAAGCAGCGCTTGATGCCCAAACCGCAGCAAGGGCAGAAAACATCGAAAAACTTGCTGATGTGAAAAAATGCATTGTCACCCATCTCGATTCAAGAACTGTGACCGACGTGTGGTACAACATTATTGACGGCTCGACCGTCAGACACTCCGACATAAACGTCATTTATGATTCGGAAGCAACCACGGTAATCTGCACCAGGGTTGAGCTTGAGACGTTGCAAGAAACGACAAAGGAGTTTGTTGACTTAGGCCTGCCCAGCGGCACGCTATGGGCGACGTGCAACGTGGGAGCCAGCAACCCGCATGACACTGGCCTCTTCTTTGCCTGGGGCGACACAGAAGGACACGGTAGCGACCCCTCCGACGGCTATTTCTTCAGCTGGGAGAACTACAAGTGGGCAGAGGTTGACGGAGAGGAAACATCCTTCACCAAATACTGTTCAGACAGCAGCCAGGGCAAGGATGGCTTCACCGACGGCAAGGCCGAGCTTGACCCGGAGGATGATGCTGCCTACGTCAATTGGGGCAGCCAGTGGCGTATGCCGAGCAAGCAGCAGCTGGACGAGCTAAAGGAACAATGTACGTGGACTCAGACCACCCTGCAGGAGGTCAATGGCTACGAGGTGACAGGCCCCAACGGCAACACCATCTTCTTGCCCACCACGGGCTGGCGTATCGACGACATGCTGCTCGATGGCGGAGCCTACTGGTCACGCACAACCAATCCAGAGAGTGACGGCGGTGCCTACTACCTCGGCTGGGACGACTGGGGATGGTACGAATATGGCGGACGCCTCGACGGCCAGTGCGTTCGTCCTGTTTTCAATGACGAGACAGTGACGCTCATCAGCGACAAAGAGGGCAGCTACCGGTCAACGCTCCACAGCGACAACGTCATCTACGACTTGACAGGCCGCCGGCTTAACACAACACCCCGCCAGGGCATCTATGTGAAGAATGGCAAGAAGGTCGTAGCTTCTAACTCTTAACTCCTAACTCTTAACTCCTAACTCCTAACTCTTAACTCCTAACTCTTATAGTTATGTCTATCAAAAAAACAACCCTTACCCTGTTCACACTCCTGGCCATCGCCACAGAGAGCATGGCTCAGGTAGCAATCAACGAGGAGAACTTCCCCGATGCAAACTTCCGTAACTTTCTGTTGAAAGAACCGTTCGGTTCTGACGGTGTACTGACATCTGATGAAATAGCCAACCAATTCTATATCGTAGTTTACGATGAAGGCATCACCAACCTGAAAGGTATCGAACACTTCACGGCACTGCTGGGGATAGACTGTTCACACAACCAGCTGACGGCGCTTGATGTGTCGAAGAACACGCAACTAAAGGAACTGTACTGCGAAGGCAACCAAATCAGGGGTGCACAAATGGATGCTCTCATCGCCAGTCTGCCCAACAAAAAAGGCAAAGCACTTGAATTTGGTGTCAGAGACGAAGGAATGCCTATTGCCGACGACAACGACATCACCATGGCGCAGGTAGCGGCAGCCAAGGCAAAAGGCTGGATACCACAGGCTTGGGACGTCGAAGAAGAATGGTATTACAACTATGCCGGCAGCGATGCAACATCAATGGGCGTCGTCATCAACTCCGCCAATTTCCCCGACTTCTATTTCCGCCGGTTCCTGTTCTACGAAGATTTCGGAGAGGACGGTGTGCTGACACCGGAAGAGATAGCCAACACCACAGAGTTGTTTATAGTCGTTGAGTTTATCAGTGACCTGACGGGTATTGAGCATTTTACGGCACTCAAGTCACTTAACGTCAGTCAAAACGGCATTAAGACTTTAGACCTGTCGAAGAATACGGCTTTGGAGGAGGTGGACTGCTCTGACAACAGCATGGAGGAGCTCATCCTTCCCGTCAGCGGCTATCTCACCCACTTAAACTGCAGCGAAAACAAACTGACGACAGTGACCGTTCCTGCTCAGTTGAAGTTGGAATCGCTCACCTGTTCCGACAATGAAGCATTAACCTCCCTTGACCTGTCCACATGTACCTCCCTGAAACATCTTAGCTGCTCAAACACCAATATTACGTCAATCGACCTTTCGGCATGTAAGGCACTGGAAAGGCTCGGATGCTCCAACACAAAGCTGACAACGCTCTCGCTCGAAAATAATACGGCACTCACCGATTTGTACTGTAACGACATAGGGCTCACATCGCTCGATTTGTCGAAGAGCGCCGCATTGAAAGATTTAAGATGCTCAGGCAACAAGCTGACAACCCTCAACCTTTCCCCATGTGTCGCACTGAGACGGCTCGAATGTGAGAACAACCAGCTGACAACCCTCGACCTTACCAACAACAAGCAATTATACATTATTTATTGCGGACTCAATCAGATCAAGGGCGAGCAGATGGATGCCCTCCTTGCCAGCTTGAGAGACGCCGGAGATATCTATGTGATGTACCTTGACAACCCCGAAGAAGGCAACGACATCACGAAGGAGCAGATAGCCTTCGCTGAGGACAAAGAGTGGACCGTATATGCCTACACCGAAGCCAACGGATGGATGGAGTATCAGGGAGAGACAGGATTGCCCATCGACCAAGAGCATTTCCCTGACCGCTACTTCAGAAACATCTTGAAATCATGGTACTTTGGAATAGACGGCTTCCTGACTGATACGGAAATAGCCGAACTGACCTCTTTCGGCGTCCACTACAACAGCAATATCCAGTCACTCAAAGGCATTGAATACTTTACTGAACTCGAAACGCTTGAATGTTACTATCTCGACCAGCTGACCCAGCTTGATTTGACTGCCAACACCAAACTGCAAGAACTCGACTGCAGCAATGACGGCCTCACCTCTCTCATCGTCTCCAACGCCGCCACCAACTTTACTCTGATTTCGTGTTATAACAACCAAATCAAGGGAGCACAGATGACGGCACTCGTCGAGAGCCTGCCTACCGTTGAAAACGGAGAACTCCAGGTCATCAACTTCTACTACGCCGGAGAAGAAGGCAACGACATCGACACCAACCAGGTGGCTATAGCCAACGCCAAAGGCTGGGCAGTCCTCGCAGCCACCAGTACAGGCTGGGAGGAATATGCAGGCAGCGAGACCACGGCCATCACGTCGGTAACAAGTGCTGAGCCACAAAAGGCTGACAACTATTATACCATAGACGGAAGACACATCAAAGGAAAGCCGACACAGCGCGGACTGTATATCAATAACGGGAAAAAAGTTATCATCAAGTAGGGGCAGACCCCTGTGTCTGCCCGCCGTCACCAACGTCACCTATCTGGGATGTACTGTTCAAAAACGTGATGACTGGCTGATATTCAGTTTCCTAAAAAAGTGATGGTTGTTTAGAAAAAAGATGCCAAAACATAATCTTATGTCGTAAAAAAACTAGTAACTTTGCCCCGATTCCATAAGAATCAAAGTGATAGTTGAAATTATTTAATGTTTAACCCAACAGGATGAAAACCGTCACGAAATCCGTCACTCAAAAGAGTTGAATAGAACAAGAACAGAGTTTAGTCAATACTTGTATCCGTGTTCCTTGCAATAGTCTATTGCTGGCTGGTAGCCTTGAAATGTGGCCTTGTGAATCCACTTCAAGCCTTTCCTCTCATCCTGGGGTATACCTGTTCCAGTCATCAGGAACCAGCCGGTAGCAAACTGTGCCTGGGCATCACCTCCATTAGCAGCCAGCTCGTACCAGAAAGCACATTCCTCTAAGTTCTTCTCAACGCCGTCACCGTTCCAATAGGCTGCTCCACAATTCTTCTGCGATTGGATATGGCCTTGAAATGCCGCCTCGCGATACCAGAGGAATGCTTTTTCATGGCTCATTTCAACACCATGCCCCAGATAATAGGCATTGGCCACGTTCACCTGTGACTGCATATCTCCCTTATCGGCTGCTCTTAGATACCAGAAAAAGGCTTTTTCAGCGTCTTGTTCCACGCCGTCACCCTTGAAATAGCACTCACCAACATTGTAACATCCATAGACATCATAGGCCAAGGCTGCTTTCATATACCACTCAAAGGCCATTTCATGATTCTCTTTCACCCCATAACCACGATGATAGCATACTCCAAGGTTATTCATGGCCTTGGCGTCGCCCTCGTATGCAGCCTTACGGTACGAATCAGCCTTGTCTCTTTCCTTTGGCATAGTTACAAAGTAATAAAACAATCGGACAAAAACAGTGCAAACCGAGGGCAAAAAACTTGTTTTATGCCGAGGTGCAGCCTGTTTTAGCAAATTTTATTTGCAAAGATAGTGATAATTTCGGAATTATCGCTAAATTTGCACCGAGAATTAGCATTGTTTATCAAGTAACCCAACAAAAAACTACAATTATGAGACAGAAAAAGTATTTCTCCCTGATTCTTGCTGCCATGCTGCTGTCAATGTTAGCAGTGGCCCAGAGTTCCAAGAAGGCCTCTAAGGCCAACACCCTTGAAGTGTCGTTTAACTATCAGCGTCAGGCAGGCCCTGGCTCCAATCAGTATGCCGTGTGGATAGAGAACGAGAAGGGCGAATTTGTAAAGACCCTCTTCGTCACCTCGTACACGACGAAAGGCCGTGCCCGTGGCGTCGAGCAGCCTAAGCGTGGCTACATCGTGCGTCCGGCCTGTGTGCCAGTATGGGTAAAGACTTCTAAGGCTGAGGAAAAGACCGACCAGCAATTGGATGCCGTTACGGGTGCCACTCCTCAGAGCAGCGGCACTCAGACCTTTACGTGGGACTTCACCGACGAACAGGGAAAAGCTGTTCCTCAGGGAACCTACAAGGTAAAGGTCGAAGCGACGCTGATCTTCGACAGCGACATCATCTACACAGGAATCTTCTCCACTAAGGACAAGCCTGGCGATATTACCCTCACTTCAGAGCTGACCAAGCCTGACGAGCAGCACAAGGATATGGTGACGGATGTTAAAGCTATACTGAAATGAATATGGGGACATTCAAGAATAAGGTAGCCGTTGTGACGGGAAGTGCACCAGCTGCCATCGGACCTTATAGCCAGGCCATTCAAGTGGGACATTTCGTCTATACATCTGGTCAGATTCCTATTGACCCTGCTACTGGAGTATTCGTCGAGGGAGGCATCAAGGAACAGACCCGGCAATCTCTGACAAACGTGAAAGCCATTCTGGAAGAGATTGGACTGACCATGAACAATGTGGTGAAGACAACTGTGTTCATGGCTGACATGAATGATTTCGCTGATATGAACAGCATCTATGCAGAGTTCTTTACAGCGCCATATCCCGCCCGTTCTGCCGTAGCTGTCAAGACCTTGCCGAAAGGTGCATTAGTAGAAATTGAAGCCGTAGCTGAAATAGGATAACAATATTTTAACTACACTACGGAAATAACAAGAATGAAGAAGAAAACGGTGAAGACCAGGTCGCTTGTCACATGCTTACTGGCCGTCTTAGGGTTGACATCTGCATGCGGTCAGGGCAATTACGAGAATGTTGATGTGGAAGGGTTCGCAACATTGATTGCAGACTCCAGTGTTGTCATCCTTGACGTTAGAACTGCCGACGAATTCAAGGATGGTCATATTCAAGGTGCTATCCTGATTGACCAGAACCAGAGCGATTTCGTGGAGAAAGCGAAAGCTTCTCTCCCCATCGGCCAAAAGATTGCTCTTTATTGCCGGAGTGGTCGCCGCTCAGCCAATGCTGCCGGGAAACTGGCAGATGCTGGCTACAAATGTGTGAATCTAAAAGGTGGCATCATTGCTTGGAAAGAAGCAATGATGCCAGTTACTTCAGATTCGCGAGGCAATGGACAAGGCCGCGATTGAGTGGAACCGAGCTTGCTTGGATTCTGCCGAGCATGAGCAGAGTCCGGGCATAGCTCAATAGACAATAATCGGTCATTAAAATGGACTCTGAGTATGAACGGCTTTCTCTGATAGAAAGAACGGCTTTTTCTGGTAGAAAGAACGGCTTTTTCTGGTAGAAAGAACGGCTTTTTCTGGTAGAAAGAACGGCTTTTTCTGATAGAGAGAACGGTTCAAAGTCTCAATGATCAATTTGGGATAAAAAAGGGCTCAGCGGATTATTTGCATATTAAGTTCGACCCACATGAGAAGGGTTGAATCTTATTACCCATTATTCCTTTTAGGATTGCAAAGACTTTGTCACCCGTACAATGACTGGTGTAAAACTGCGTCAGGGGGTAATCCTCTTTGAGCCTTTGAGCCAAAGCTGCAAGTTCTTCCTCCGTTTCATGGTCATCAAGCAGATGGAAGCCACCGACAACAGCTTTAACTGGCCAAGGACTGGCGGCAAGGATATTCTCTAAGCCGCTATGGGCGCAGCCAGTAAAAAGCAGGCCATCGGTATAAAGTGCCAATTCGTGACTGAAGTCATCATTTACATATTTGCCTTCATCATCTTGCACAAACAGATGCCGGTTTCCTTGTGGAATCTGATGTATCTGAGGTATGTGCGCTATGATGTGTATGCCATCACAGACCTCACAGGTTTGGTCAATAAGTAGGAATCTGTCTTGAAAATCCTCCGGCCATTGTGTTGAGATATTATGCAGGTATTGAGTTGAGAGTTTAGAGTTTAGAGTTGAGAGATCCGTCCTTTGCAGGTATCGCCGCTTAGAGTAGAATTTTCCACTGACAGCATCAGGCGAGACGATGACTTTAGCTTTGTCATTGATGCACATAAAGTGTCTTAATCCTCCTGCATGGTCGTTGTGTCCGTGAGAAATGAACACATAGTCCACCATGCTTAGGTTAATGCCTGTCTTTTCTGCATTACGGATAAAGACATCGCTGGCTCCTGTGTCAAGCAGGATTCTGCGTCTCTCCGTCTCCAACAGAATGGACAGGCCATGCTCCGTCTGGAGCTGGCTGTCACAGCTCCGATTGTCTGATATCACTGTCCACTTCATATTCGCAAATTTACAATAGTCGTTGCAATTTGCAGACAAAGGTACGAGATATTTACGACTCAGGGGGTATGGGAACTATTTTGTAAGCTCAAAGCCTACACGGGCACCGTTGGCACTCTTAGCGAGCTTGCTAACTGCCTGAACTGCAGCAGCGTTGCTGACCTTACCTTCTTTCTGAAGGAGGTTGGCCATCTGTGTGGAGTCAAACATCAGACCCATTCCCTTCTCGGTCTTTGTAACGTTGCCCTTTAGGGTCTCGGTAGCTGTCTTGAGTGCGATTTCACCGTTCTGGGGGTTATAGGTATAGGTTCCGCTAAATGGGATGCCGTTCACCTTAGCCGAGAACTTGTTACCAGCAAGGAACGAGAAAGATGTGTTGTTACGATTGATGCCGATGTTGCTGTAGTTGCTTGCCAGCGACGAGGACATGTTGGCAATCGTGGCAGTACCTCCGGCCTTTGTCAGAGTCTGCTGGGTAGTAAAGGCAGCACTTGGAGCATTGTAGTTCCAGCTACCAAGAAGGCCCGACTGATCAAATGTCATTCCACCTAACAACACTTGACCCAATACGGTGCCAAGCACACTACCCCACACATCGTTAGAAGAATTGGTGGTTGAACCAGTAGTTCCAAATCCCGGTGTCAAACAGCTCGACAGCAACAGTGTCATGGCTGCAAGAATTGTCAAAAATGTTTTTTTCATAAAGCTATAGATATTAATTGGTTAATAATAATTCGGGGCAAAGTTATAAAAAATTACGAAACCTCCAAATTATTTTTCAATTAATCTTAGTGCTTTCGGCTAATTTTTGGGAAAACAAAGTCAGATCCGTCCTTTGAAGGTATATCCGATGCCTTCGACGGCAGCGCGGATGGCCTCTTCTGCGGCGGGGCCTTTAACGGTGAGGGTGTTGGCAGAGGCGCTGGCCTTGGCGGACGTTACGCCGGGGACTTCCTCAACGGCACGGACTACGGCGGCCTCGCAATGGCTGCAATGCATGTCCTCGACCCTGTAAACAATGACATCGGGGTCTAACGTCTTTTTGGTGGTAAAATTGCTGAATAGTTTCATCATAAGAGCATATAATATTAATAATGTTAATACTGTGGCGCAAACGAGTTTAAACGGGCTGGGCAGAGTGGATGCACTCATGCAGCAGTCATCATTAGGAGTGAGGAGTAAGGAGTGAGGAGTGAGGAGTCCAGTGGCATTGAGCAGTAGGCCAAACAGTATGGAGAAGCCCACGATGGTCATCAGATAAAGCGAAGTGAAACGTTGGCCCATAGACTTATGGACTACCAAGATGGAGGCCAGGTTGACGGCTGGACCCGCCATGAGCATGACCAGCGCGGCTCCAGGCGAGAGCCCCTTCATCATCAGTGCTGCCGCTACGGGTATGCTGCCCGTTGAACAGATGTACATCGGTATGGCAATGAGCAGGATGACGAGCATCTGGAGCAACGGCTGGCTGCCGAAGGTAAGGAAGAATTCGTCGGGCACGACGACCTGAATCAGCGCCGCCACGACGAGGCCAATGACCAGCCGCAGGCCGATGTCGCGAATCATGTCGTAATAAGCATATTTCAGCACCCGCCAGATTCTGTTGCCCGTCTCCAACTGGCATGAGGAGGTGGTCTCGGCCACCTTGTCGTCCTCTCGGACTAGACGGTTTACCAGCAGTCCGCCGCAGACGCCTGTGATGAGTGCTGCCACAGGGCGGATGATGGCAAAGCCCAGTCCCATGAGGGAATAAGTTGCCAAGATGGAGTCGATGCCCGTCTGCGGCGTGGCGATGAGGAACGATGCGATGGCACCCTTCGAGGCCTTCTCGTTCCTGAGACCGATGGCCGTAGGGATGACTCCGCATGAGCAGAGCGGCAAGGGTACACCCAGCAGGGCCGCCCATAGTACGGACAGTCTGTTGTTTCGAGAAAGATAATTGGCGTAGAACCTTTGCGGAACAAAAACATGCAGCACCCCCGCGATGAAGAATCCCAACAGCAGATAGGGAGCCATCTCGCAGACGACGTTCAGAAGCGATGTAAAGAAGGTCATATATTATATTCCCAGCCCGCCTTGGAAGGTTGCTTCGATGGCCTTGCCCTGCTGAATGCGGGAGTAGGGCGGCACGTCGTTGGTGACCCAGATGTTGCCGCCGATGACGGAGTGGTGGCCGATGGTGATGCGTCCAAGGATGGAGGCGTTACTGTAGATGGTAACGTGGTCCTCGATGATGGGGTGGCGCGGAATGTTGAGCATGTTGCCGTTGGCGTCGTACTTAAAGCTCTTGGCGCCGAGTGTAACGCCCTGATAGAGCGTCACGTGATTGCCGATGATGGCGGTCTCTCCGATGACAACGCCCGTGCCGTGGTCTATGGCGAAATACTCGCCTATCTGTGCTCCTGGATGAATGTCGATGCCGGTACGCGAGTGTGCCAGTTCGGTGATAATGCGCGGGATAACGGGCACCTTCATCATGTGGAGCACGTGGGCCAGCCGGAAGTGGGTCATTGTGTTCATCACGGGGTAGCAGTAGATGACCTCGCCATAGTTAGTGGCGGCGGGGTCGCTGACGAACATCGCCTCGACGTCGGTATAGAGCAGGCGCTTCACTTCAGGCAGCTGGTCGATGAAGCGCAGGGTGATATCCTCGGCGGCAGAGTGTACGTCGCCCTCCGAGCAGTCTTCGCAGAACTGCAAACCGCGGGCCACCTGTCGCAACAGCAACTCATAGAGCTGCTCCATCGACTCGCCAATGTGGTAGGAGCGCATCTGTTCGTCGCTCTGCCGCTTGTGGAAATAGTCGGTGAAGATGATGTCTTTCGACAGGCTCACGATGCGCCTCACCTCCTCAACCGAAGGTAGCGGCGCCGTGCCGGCGGGCATCATGGCCAGCTCCACCTCCGTGTGGCGGGAGAGCAGCTCCACGTTGCGCAGAAGCACTTCGTTCTTTCTCGTCTGTTCCATAGTCATTCGGATTAAATGAAATACCGCCTACGGTGAGGCGGTATCCTTAGTTTTTTGTGTCGAGGTGACAGGACTCGAACCTGCGACATCCTGGTCCCAAACCAGGAACGCTACCAACTGCGCTACACCTCGTCCTTAATTCCGAATTCCGAATGTCTAATTCCGAATTCCCTTTTTTCGGGCTGCAAAATTACGAAAAAATGAAAGAATGAAAGAATGAAAGAATAAAAAACTTGTCTTGGTTTGGCATTTTTTAACTATAGGCGGCTTTTCTCGTCGTTACCGGCGCCTGTGCCCTTATACTTCGAACTGGCGGCGTTGAAGTTATAGCTCAGGGTCAGTCCCACACATTGCGAATAGCTGTATATGTCCTGGGCTGTCTGGCCGATGTTGTAGTAAGTGGTTATCTTGTTCCTTGCAGTGCGGAAGATGTCGTTGGCAAAGAGCGTACCTGTCAGCTGTCCTTTCCAGAAGGTCTTCTGCAGTCGGGCATTCACCATGAAGTTGCTGCCTCGGTACATGAATCCCCAATGGTTGCTGCCCGTATAGCTGAGATGTACAAGGGCCTTCGTCGTGGGACTGACAATGAACCAGCTCTTCAGGTCGAAGCTGAATTCAGGCTTGTCCAGTTTCTTGGGAGCGCCATACCCCTCGGCATCGAACTTCTGCTGATAGTAGTGCAGCGTGGCGGTGGGTTGCCAGAAGCCCAGCTTCGGCGAGGCGACGAGGGTGGCATAGACACGGTCCTGGTGGTCGAAGTTGACGGGCTGGAAGATGGCAATCTCTTTCTCTTCGTCGTACACTCTGCCGATATGGGTAAAGAGGTCGTTCTCACGGGTAAATCCTGAAACGAAGGTCAGCCACGAATAGGTCAGGTTGAAGTCGATGCTCTGCCGTACCGAGGGGCGCAACAGCGGGTTACCGCCCTCATAGAACATACGGCTGTCGTAGACAATCATGGATGTGAGCATGTTGTAGGGAGGACGGGTGATGCGCTTGCTGTAGCTCAGTTGTGCGCTCCATTTATTCTTTTGCCATGCTGCAGACAGGTTGGGGAACCAGTCGTTGTAGGTGCGGCTGGGCTCTTCCTGCCAGACGTTGAACGAATAGTAGTTAGCTGCCACATGCTCGTAGCGCAGTCCTGCAATAAAGCGCCACTGGCCCAGCTGCATCTCGTATTCGGCAAAGCCGGCAATATTCTTTTCCTTCATCTCGTTGTCGGCTTCCGGTATGATGCCTTCCTGGTTGATGTTCTTGCCTTGGCTCTGTGTGGACGTAGCCTCCGAACCGCCACTCAGCATGCCTTTCCAGACGGGGTATGTCAGCACCAGCTTGCCTGCAAGCATCCGGCGGTCTTCGTTGTTGAGGGTTGTGATGGTCCGGTCGCCGAACTCCTTACTATACTCCAGTTGGTTGAGACGGTTCTCTGTTTCACGTCGCAGCATGGTGGCGTTCAGGTCGATGCCCAGTTTTCCCGCCTTTCCCACGTAGTATGTGTTCAGTTCCCATACAGGTTTGTTGGGCTCGTCGATATCTGTTTTCAGAAAGACGTCGCCGTAAAACGCTCCGTTCTTCCGATACTTCTGAGTCATGTCTGACTTGAAATTGTTATAAAGTATTTTCTGCGATGAGAAGCTGAGACCGACGGAATGGTCGGTATTGAAGTCGTAGCTCATTCCGGCCTTGTACTGAATCTCCGTCCAGCTGCTCCTGATGGGCAGGCTGGCCTCGGCATCAAACAGGTCTTTCTTGATGTGCAGCACCTGTTCAAGGTCCTCGTCAACGCTGTTGTGGCCGTTGTCGAGCGCCACGTTGGCAAATGCCTCGAGCCCTCCGGTACGGTACTTCAGCGTCAGGTCGTCGTAGGTGTTCCATTTGTTGTTCTTCCACGTCTGGCTGGTAGCCATCACGCTGAGTCCGTCGCCCTGAGTGCGCAGCGTCCTGATGCGGATGACGGCGTTCACCTCGGCATTATACTGCGCTCCTGGAGCCGTGATGATGTCCACGCTCCTGATGTCCGTCGATTTCAGCTGTTTCAGTTCTGAAGCGTCGCGTACCTTTTTATTATTAATGTATATCTCGGGCTCTCCCTTGGCCAGCACCTCCCACTTCCCGTTGCGGCTCTGCACCAGGGGCAGCATCGAGAGCAGGTCGTCGGCCGAACCCACGTCGTGGAGGATGCTATGCGCCACGTCGACGGTCATGCCGCCCTGGGTCATGCGGTATTGCGGAATCTCGCCCTTCACGTTGACATTGCCCAGCGTGTAGGCCTCGGGGTGCAGGCGGATGGTGCCGAGGTCCTCGTCGGTGGTCAGCTGGAGCACCGTCTTGTAGCCTACGAAGGTGATGCGTGCCAGAATCTTGTTGCGGTCGAAGGGCACGACGAACTGCCCCGCCTCGTTGGTGACACCTCCGCTGAGCACGGTGGAGTCCGATGGGTTGAGCACGGAGACGTTGGCAAAGGCTACGGGCTGTCCGTCGGCAGCATCGATGACGGTGCCCGTCAGGTGGCGGTCGGCCTTATGGATGCACTCCACGAAGAATTTCTTCCCCTCGCGGGTGATGCGGACGGGGTAGAAGCCCACCACCGTGCGCAGCGCCTCGTCGATGGGCTGATTCTCTACCGAGCACGTCACGGTAAAGTCCTCTAAGTCGTTATACACGAAAGCGATGTCATACTGCCCCGCGACGGCCTCGTTGAGGTCTTCCAGCACGGCCGACAGCGACTGGTCGTGATAGCTGCGGGTGAGGCTCTGGGCGCTGGCTATGCTGGCAACAGCGCACAGCAATAGCAGGAGATACAGTTTCTTCATGGCTTTACTTCACGATTAGTTGGTCAGCTTCCAGAGTGAGGTTCACGTGGTCGAAGTGGTTCAGGTCGGCAATGACGGCATCGATATCCTCCTTCATGTTCCACTTGTAGTAGAGGCGTACGTCGTGGGCCTTCTTGTCCCTGATGACCGCCTCCCTGTGATAGTAGGTCGCCAGCTCTATGGCAATGGTGTCGAGCGTAACGTTCGAGAAGACGTGGAACGACTCTTCCTCGGCACCGCTTTCAAGGGCGGAGGTGTGGCCGCTTCCGGCTTCCGTGCTTTCAGGCGATGCGGCATATACTTCGGTCTCCTTGGGCGATGGGTCGGAGGTGAGGTATGCAATGGCCGCGTAGGCTATGCCCCCGAGCATGAGTACGCCGATGATGGAGGCCGCCATCTTGAAGAGCACACTCCTCTCCCTTCGAGGGGAGCCTTGGGTGAGGTTATTCTTGAGGCGCTCCCATTCCTCTTCCTTCAGACCGTCGGCCAGCCTGGCCTTCGCATCGTCCATAGCGGAGGCATCGGCACTGAGGCGCATGGCCTCGTAGAGCGAGCGGCACTCGTCGTCGGCGAGCAGTTGCTGAAGTTCCTCGTCGCTGCACAGTTCGGGGTGTGCTGTCAACTGTAGAAGTCTTTCTGTCTTATCCATGATTGTCTTAGGGGTTAAAGTGATTCTTTAATTTTCTGAGCGCCTGGGCCAGGTGCTTGTAGACGGCAGCCTCGTTGATGTTCAGCTCGTCGGCAATCTCGGCATACTTCTTTTTCTGCCGGTAGCGCAGGCGGAACACACGGAGGGTCTGCGGCGTCAGCTCCCGCTCGGTGAAGTCGAGCACCTGTTGCAGGCGGTCGGTCTGCATCTCAAACGGCATCATCTCCACTGTGTCGTCTAATTGCAGGAGACGGCTGGCACGCTGGCGCACCTGCATAGCGCGGAGCCGGTTCAGGCATTTGTTGCGTACACAGGTCAGCAGGAAACCTCCAGCACCCTCCGGCCTTACGACGACGGTGCCCGAGGCGATGGCGGCAAACACGTCGCTCACCACGTCGCGGCTCTCTTCGTCGTCGTGAAGCATGAGGCGCGCCAGGGTGTACATCCTGTCGTAGTGCTCCATGAAGAGCTGTTTCAAATCCGTTTCGTTTCTCATTCTTCCTTTGTTACATTTGCGCCAGCGTCCCCTTCAAGATGCAGGTCGCTTTGACGCACTCTCTATTAATAATACCCCTGAGCGCCTGTTTTCCCTACCCCTAAAGACAAAAAAAATGAAAGAACGCAACTCTGTCTTTAGAATAAGCCGTTCTTTCTATTCGAAAAAGCCGTTCTTTCTATTTGAATAAGCCGTTCTTTCGATGGGAAAAAGCCGTTCTTTCTAAGAGCAGGGCGTAGTCTCTCAGAACTGGAAGTAGATGAACTGTCCGCCGGTGAAGACGCCGAGGGTGATGATGGCGGTGAGGAGGGCGATGCTACTGGCCGAATACCATTTAACATTGACCGTTGAAGGAAACTTCTTGTTCTCCGAGCAGTACTCTACGGCGAAGACGATAAGGAGGGCGAAGACGGCGTAAGCGATGTGGGTGATGCCTTCGAGGAAGGGGGTGTGACCCAGGTCGGTGAAAATCCGAACGGTGGCCGTCCAGCCGTCGGCTATGCTTGTGGCACGGAAGTAGGTGAGGGCATACATCACGAGGAAATAGGTGACGATGCGGTTGGCGACGAGCCACCACGTCTTCTTCTTCAGACCGTGGCGCTTCTCGAAGCGTCGCTGCGCCTTGTCCTTCAGCATACAGCCGACGAGGTAGATGCCGAAGATGGAGAACGAGACGACGTAGGTCCAGGCGGCACCATGCCAGAAGCCTGAAACGAAGAAGGTGAAGAAGATGGAGAAGCACCACCAGGACATGCGCGTCGAGCTGCCCACCATAGGATAGTAGAGGTAGTCCATGAACCATGTGGTGAGCGAGATGTGGTTGCGCTTCCAGAAGTCCTGCACGGAGGTGGAGTAGAAGTAGGGATGGCGGAAGTTGTCCATGATGCTGAAGCCCATGACGCGGGCGCTGCCTATGGCGATATAGCTATAGCCGGCAAAGTCGCCGTAGACCTGGAAGCAGTAGAGGCACGAGGCAAGGAGGATGCTGGTGCCGTTGTGGTGGGCCATGTTGTTGTAGATGGTGTCTACGTAGATGGCGATGCGGTCGGCTACGACAAGCTTAAGGAAGAATCCCCAGAGCATGAGGTTCAGGCCGCTGATGGCTTTCGAGGAGTCGAAGGCGTGGCGCTCACGGAACTGCGGCAGCAGGTGGGTGCTGCGCTCTATGGGGCCTGCGACAAGCTGTGGGAAGAAGGAGACGAAAAGGGCGTAGGTGAAGAAGTCCTTCTCGGCCTTCGTGTCGCCACGATAGACGTCGATGAGATAGCCTAAGGCCTGGAAGATGTAGAACGAAATGCCGACGGGCAGCAGCACCTTCAGCTCGGGGACATGCATGCGGATGCCTAACCACGACATGACCGTCACCACGTTCTCGGCGGCGAAGTTGAAGTACTTGAAGAAGAAGAGGATGAGGAGGTTGAGAAATATGGCAACCCCCACCAACCTCCCCCCATTGTGGGAGGATTTTTTAACGAGGCGTGCGGCGGCGTAGGTGATAACGGTGCTGGTGAGCAGTAGTAATGCGTAGGTGGGCTCCCAGTTCATGTAGAAAAAGTAACTGGCAGCGAGCAGGAACAGGTTGCGGAGGCGCAACGTGGGAAGCAAGTAGTATATCAGACATACTACCGGGAAGAAAATGAGGAACGCAAAACTATTGAATAACACCTTGGATATTGAAAGTTTTCGGGATAACGGAATAACGTTACAACGAGATAATGAAACTATTGAAACTTTAGGATGGTGCTGCCGAGTGAGAGGCCTGTACCGAAGCCGGCAACCATAACGGTGCTGCCGGGGCCAATGAGCTGACGGTCGAGGCAGTCGCGCAGGGCGATGAGGACGCTGGAGGAGACGGTGTTGCCCGTTGTCGAGAGGTCGATGTAGAACTTGTCCTTGGGCAGTTGGCAGACCATGCGCAGGGTGTCGAGCATGAACTTGTTGGCCTGATGGAAGACGTAGTAGTCTACCTGATCCTTCGTCATGCCGTTTGCCTGCAGCACGCGCTCCATCATGGCGGGCACGGCATCGAGGGTGAAGTTGAAGATGGCGCTGCCGTTCATGTAGAGGTTGTCGTCGCGCCACTCGTGACCTTCCTCGTCCTCGGTGACAATACCTGTGGGGGAGGGCTGGCGGGAGCCGCCGGTCTTTACGATGAGGTTGTTTGCCCCAGCACCGTCGGTGCCGAGGGCGAAGTTGCCAATCTCAATTGAAAGGGGAGTAAGAAGGGAGTGAGAAGGGAGTGAAGGGGGAGTGAAAGGGACGATACTCTTTGCGGAGATGAGGCAGGCGGCGGCACCATCGCCGAAGATGGCACGGTTGCTCTTGTCCGAGGGATGGATGTACTTGTTGTAGGTCTCGGCGGTAAGCAGGAGCACGTTGTGGGCTATGCCGGCGGCGATGAGGCCCTTGGCTAATGCCAGGCCATAGATACAACCAGAGCAGGCCAGGTCGTAATCCAGGGCTCCGGCGGTGGTGGGTATGCCGAGGCGGTGCTGTAGGAGACAGGCCGTGGAGGGCAGGTGGTAGTCAGGGCTCTGGGTGCAGAGCAGGACGAAGTCGATGTCCTGCGGGCTGATGCCGTACTCGTCGAAGAGTCGGCGGGCAGCCTTCTCGGCCATGTCGCCGGCGGTCTCGTCAGGGGCTGCGAGGTGGCGGGAGTTGACGCCTACCTTCTTGGCCACCTTCTCCACGCTCCACTCGGGAAACTCGCTGACCAGCTCCTCGTTGGTCATCACCCGCTCAGGCAGGTAGTAGGATATGGCGGTAATGTACATCTTAGGATTTAAGTGAAAGGGACGTTACTCTGTTATCAGGTTAAACAGTTCCTCAACAGTCTTTGCACGCCGTATGGCCTGGCCGGTAATGGTCTTGCCAAACTGCGTCTTGGCAAAGGCAATGAGGGTCATGGCGGTGACCGATGACCATTCCTCGAGTTCCTGATACTCTGTATCGGACTGAATGTCTGAAGCATCGGCCTCCATCATGCCGGCTAAAACAGGGATAAATTCTTCTATAGACATAGATAATTTTTACATTTACGATTTATTTACTATTTACGATTTGTCACCTTTAATGACAGACTTTACAATATCGGCGTATCGCTGCGTTCCTATCTCTTTGGTGAGATGCTGACAGACGTACCGCCGGCCATTGCAGCCCATCTCCTGGCATAGCTGGCGGTCGTTGTAAAGGCGGAGGATGGCAGCCCGCAGCGCATCTTTGTCGCCGGCAGGGATGAATAGCCCGCAGTTGTTTTGTTCAATGATGCTACGCAACTCCCCGTCGTCGAAGCTGGCGAGCACCGGCCTTGAGGCGCCCATGATGCTCCACGTCTTCGATGGCACGGAGCTGGCTCCCGTTCCGGGCTTAGAGATGACCAGGCTCGCATCGCCCAGCGAAAAGACATGAGCGATGTCCTCGTAGGGCTGGAAGGGCAGGAGAGTGACGTTATTTATTGACCTTTGACCATTGACCTTCTGCTCCAACTGCTGGCGGTAGGCTCCGTTGCCGATGAGCACGAAGTGTATGTCCTCGTATTCCTCCAATGAGCGTGCCACGTCGAGGAGCATGTCGAGGTTCTGCGTAAGGCCGATATTGCCACAGTACGTTAGGTAGAACTTCTCAGGGTCAAGGCCATAGCGGCCAATGAGCAAGTTTCTGCTACGGGGAATGTCGGCTATGGCATCAGCGTCCACCCAGTTGTAGACCACCTCTATCTTGCTCTCCGGCACGCCTTTGGCCAAGAGGTTCTTACGGAAGTCCTCGCTGATGACGATAATCTTGTCGGCGTTGTGGTAGGTGAAGTTTTCTATTGCCCGGCCTATCTTCCACGCCAGGCCACCCTTCTTTGCAATGCCGGTGCTGACAAGTGAGTCGGGGAAAATATCCTGCAGGCCATAGATGAACGGTATGCGCCGAACCTTCTTCACCAGTGCTGCCATTGCTCCTTGTATGGGTGGTGTGCTGAATACGAGCAGGGCGTCGCAGCGGCGGGCATCCTTGGCAAAGACAGCGATGAAAAATTCCATCGTGCAGAGCAGTGTATAGCGCAGGGCCCGCAACATGGTACTACTACCTTCGCCGAAGAGCGGGAAGCGGTGTATTGTCCTCATGCCGCCATACTTTGTCTCCGTCTTCCGGCCCTTGTACTCCTTCCTCGTCGCCTTGGTTACGCCCCTTGTAGGCGTCGGAGCGTAGGCCACCGCCTCTATTCCGGCACGGGCAAAGGCCTCGTTGCGGTCGTCAATAAGGTAGGAGCTGGAAGTTATTTCAGGCTCACAATAGCAGAGAAGTTGCAGCAGTCTCATAATTTCGGCTGCAAAGGTACTATTTTTTGCAATAATGGCCAAACAATATCTATAAAAAACGAATATTCAAAAAGATTTGCAGTAAAACTTGATGGTATAAGAAAAAAAAGTAGTAACTTTGCCGCCGAATTGGCGAAAAGCACCGTTTGAGGATGATTTTTCATCGTAGATGGTGAACGGTTTTCGTCGGATTATGGAAATGAAGAGACTATTATTGCTTGGAGGAGGATTCCTCCAGACATACGTTATCAGGAAAGCAAGAGAACTCGGCTATTATGTGCTTGTGCTTGACGTCGACCCTAATGCGGTCGGCTATCAGTATGCCAACGAATATGCCGTCATCAATATAGTGGATGAAGAAAGCTGCCTGGAATATGCACGAAGGAACCACATCGACGGTGTCCTGACGGCTGCTACCGATTTTGGCGTGGCGTCCATGAGCCGTATAGCTACAGAGCTGGGGCTGCCGGGCATCAACTACGAGTCGGCAAAACTGATCAAGAACAAGGCGGCTGTAAGGAAGTGCCTGTCAGAGGCTCGTGTCGACGATACCAGCTGCTCCTACGAGATTTCCTCTTTGGAACAGATTCCCGGCGTTTTGAAGGAATTGAAGTTTCCCGTCATGACAAAGCCTGTCGACGGTTCAGGCAGCCGTGGCGTCTCAAGGGTTGACAAGGCGGAGAGCTTCACCAGGGCTTGTAAATATGCAATAAACGGGAGTGTTTCCCGTCGTGCCTTTGTCGTGCCCTTCATTGAGGGGCAGGAGTATGGCGTCGAGTCGTTTGTCTATGATGGCGTCACCCATGTGCTGGGCATTATGCGGAAGGAAATGACACGGCCGCCATACTATGCCGAGCTGGGTCATGCCATGCCCTCCGGCCTGTCAGAGGCCATGGAAAACAAGGTGAAGAAACTGGTCTGCAAAGCCCTCTCGGCCCTTAACGTGAACCACGGTTCCGTCAACATGGACTTGATCATTGGAAAGAACAACGATGTCCACATCGTTGATGTCGGTGCCCGTATGGGAGGCAACCTCATTGGCTCTCATATCATAAGATATGGCACGGGCATCGAGTATATGGAGAACATGATTCGAGTGGCCGTTGGCGATCCTGCCGATTTCAGTCCCAAGTGGCCTCAGGTTCCTGTCGCCTCAAAGCTGCTCGCCCTCACACCGGGAACCGTCGTCGGCCTGCCTGACTTCAGCCGCATCGCCGATGAAACAGGCGTTGAGATAGAGCACCATTTGAAAATCGGAGACGTCATCAACGAGTATCACACCAATCTTGACGGCTGTGGCTATGTTGTAGCCACAGGGAAAGACGCTGACGAGGCAATGAGGAAGGCAGAGACCGCAAAAACCAGAATCGACAATGAAATAATAAGAGGGTAGGGAAATACACCAAACCACCAATCCCTCAAACCACTAAACAACCAATGTACGTTCATTTCTTCAAGCGAATGATTGACTTGGCATTGTCTTTGCTTGCCATACCTTTCTGGCTATTGCTCCTTATCCCCGTTGCCATCGCCATCAAGCTGGACGATGGCGGCCCGATATTCTACAGCTCGCCACGGGTAGGGAAGAACTTCAGGAAATTCGGTATGCTGAAGTTCCGCTCCATGATGGTCGGTGCTCCCGATCTGCGTAACGATGACGGCGGGACGTATAATGCCGTCGACGACCCACGGGTGACCAGGGTAGGGCGTTTCCTCCGTGAGACCAGCCTTGACGAGACCCCGCAAATCCTGAATATTATAAAAGGAGACATGAGCCTCATTGGTCCCCGGCCTGGCGACTGGGAAAGCGTAGACACCTACGAGGACGATGAGAAAGACAAATGCAAGGTCGTTCCCGGGCTGACGGGATATTGCCAGGCATATTACAGGAACAATGCTTCAGTCAGGGAGAAAAGGCTCAAGGACGCATGGTATGCAAACAATGTCAGCTTTGCCTTGGACGTGAGAATATTTTTCAAGACCATATCGTCCGTTCTCAAGCACGAAAACCTGTATACCAATTGAATATGAATCCTCAGGAACGTTACATATTTGTAAAGCCGACCGACGAGGAGCTGATAAGCGCCGTCCATCGGATACTCTTCCGATGTGGCATAAAGATGGCTCGTCATTTCCTGTTCCACTGGATTCCACCGTATAGCAAGAGGGCTATACGCAGAGACTGCCACTCCAAATACGTCGTTATCGCAAAGGATGCCTCCCAGGATGCGTTTACGAGCACTTTCCAGATGAAACCCGCCGACGGCCACAGCCTTTTTGTGGGGAAGATAGCCACCGACCCCAAGTTTGAAGGGAGAGGCATAGGTAAGGACAACATGCTGTTCATGGAGCAGTTTGCCCGTGAGCATGGCTGCCGGAGCATCCGCCTCGACGTCTATGTGAGGAGCAAGCAGGCCGTACGCTTCTACCAGAATAGCGGTTTCGCTATTGTCGGCACAAAACGCTCTGTAAGATTTAAGGTGTATGTGATGGAGAAAGCTCTTAACTCCTAACTCTTAACTCTTTCCTGCCATAACGTCGATGATGGTGGCGATGTCAGCCACGTCGACAGCCCCGTCGCCGTTAGCGTCAGCATACCCACCTCCAATCCCTTCCGAGGGGAGGGGAGCGCCGGCCATAATGTCGATGACGGTGGCAATGTCAGCCACGTCCACGGCTCCGTCGCCGTTCACGTCGGCCCTGAGGTTAGGGTTTACGTTAGGATTAAGATCCATGTCGAAATTTTCCGGATTATTGCATGTGTACCAGTCCTTCATGGCCAGCAGGGCGGCCTTCTGTGCTATCGGTGCCGTCTCGTCGTCGACGGAGACCATCTTCGTCGTTGACGTGAACCAGCTGGTAGGAATCCTTGTCTTGTCGCCGGCCACCGACACCCCTGTCCTCGGGGCGATAATGGCTTCGTAGTAGCAGCACGACGCCGTATATCGGCAGAGCACAAGTTCGCAGTGGAGGCCGTCGCAGGTGAGGTCTACGTCGTTGTTCAGCGAGCTGGCCCGCAGGTTCTGCACCGCCGTACCGTAGGGCACGACCAGGCTGATGCCGTAATCGTTGCAGAAGCGTTTCACCGACTGGGCATTGAGGCGCCACCGCTCAAACGACGAGTGCTCAGCGTTGCCGGCATACGTGCTGGAACTGCTATGTGGGAGCACCATGCCGATGACGGCGTTGGGCTGCAGACTTTTCAGCAGTGCGAGCAGCTCGTCGAGATAGCCGCCGTCGCCGTGTCCGCTCCACTGGTCGTAGTAGGGGGAATAGTTGCTCGACGGCTGCAGGAAGATGATGTCCCACTGCTCTTCACCGAGCGCCTTGCGCAGCAGCGTGCCGTCGCCCTTCGCTGCCTTGCCCGGCTCGACGTTGGCGTCAATCCCTCCGCAAATCTTCTCCAGCTCGTAGCCCGCAGCGAAGTCGCTGTCATGGTAGATGTCGTACCATTCCTTGAACGAGGCAGCAGCCCTCATGAAGCGGTAGATGCACATGTCGCTGACGTCCGACTGGTTGCTGTTGAGCAGGAAAGCGAGGTATGACTGTGTGTCGAAGGTGAAGCTGTTTCCGAGGTGCAGGATTTTCAGATTGGGCTTCTGCAGGATGTTGTTTTCCGTGTATATGCCTTGTGCTGAGGCATTAGCCCCCAAAAGGAAAATACTTGCAAGGAGCAGACAGCATTTAAAGTGAAGAGTGAAGGGTGAAGAGTGAAGAATTTGCTGCTGCAAGTGATGATTGCGGGGATTGCAAATCCCCTTGAACAGTGAAGAGTGTTTCATTATTATGGTACGAATGCGATGGTTTAGAGCAATTCGGCCGCAAAGGTACAACTTTTCACGATAATGACCAAATAATCTCTATTAAAAACTCTTCAGCTCTTTCTTTGGGAACAGGCCGAGGTATGCAAGGATGAATTTCACTTTGTCCCGTAGGGTTATATCCTTACAGAAGAGTACCCGGTTGTTGATTTCTCTATAGGCCTCAAAAAACAATTTACGGCGCTGGCGGTCGTAGGGCATCGACCAAAGGCCCTTTTTGGCATACCACTTTAGAGTGAAGAGTGAAGAGTTATAAGTGAGGAGTGAGGAGTTATGGGTGAGGAGTTCTACGACGATGTCGGTGTTTGCCTTGAACTGCTGATAAATCGACATGAGCTTGTCGATACTGTCTACATGGCAGATGGAGTCGGGGTTGTAGAAATAGTTATAGAGCGTCTGGGGCAGATAGGCCATCTTGCCTCCGTTCAGCAGGCATTGCAGGACGATGACCAGGTCTTCGCCCATAGGTGCTTTCGGATAGGTGAAAGGGTCTTTGTAGCAGGCTGTCCGCCGGAACAGTTTGTTCCATACGGTCCATGCGAACTTCTGCCGCAGGAGGTCGTTGATGAAGGCCTCTTTGAGTCCCCGCTGACCTCCCCCCGAAGGGGGAGGCTGGCAGCCTTTCATGGAGCGGATAATGTGCTCTCCGTCGGAGACACGATAGTCGCTGACCACGATGTCGGCCTGTTCTGCCTCGGCCGTCTCGTACATCAGCCGAAACATGTCTGGCTCCACCCAGTCGTCGCTGTCACAATGGATGACATACTCGCCGGTGGCATATTGTAACCCGTGTCTGCGGACGGCGGCAGGGCCGCTGTTCTGAGGCATCTTCTCGATTCTCACCGTCCAGGAACAGGCTGTGAAGCGGTCGTGGTGTTTCTCGATGGCCGACTGTAGCAGCTCGATGGAGCGGTCGGGGGTGCAGTCGTCCACAAAGATGAACTCTATGTGGTCTAAGGTCTGATTGAACAGACTATTAGCACACCGTTCGATGTATTTCTCTACACCGTAGACAGGGACAATGACAGACAGTTTCATTGGTGGTTTAGTGGTTTAGTGGTTTGGGTGTTTGACCCTTAAAGTTCTTGCATACTGTTTCACCATGTTTCTCTCTGCCGATGTCATAAAGGCAAAATAAAGCAGGATAGCGGTGGCGGCCACGCTGGCCATGCTGACCAAGACAATGCGCAGGAGGGAATCGTCCATGACCTGGGTAATCAGATAAGGCACGACGGGCACCAGCAGCGTCATCGAGAGGCAGGGAAACAGAATTTGCCGGGCATAGTCCTTGTAGCGGTATTCAAACACCCTGTGCATGGCCACCAGGGCAACCGCCTGATTGACAACGGAGAAGATAATCGTTATGAGAAAGACAATCCAGGCAGGGTAGCCCATTTTTAAGAACAGCCAGCAGGCAGGCAAAAGGAAGATATTGATGGTGGAAGTAAGTATCTGGTAACCTCTGATTCTGCCCGTAGCAAATACAATCTGCGTCACCGGCGTGTTGAGGGTGCAGATCATGGCGTCAATCAAGACAAGGGCGGTAAAAACGTTGCTGTTTTCGGGAACGGCTTTTCCTAACCACAGATGGAGCACGAGGTCTATCTCAAGCACGACGGGGGTGATAATCATCAGCAGCAGGCAATAGCAAATCTTCGACTGGGCCTTGAAAAGGCTGTAGGCCCTTTGGCTGTTGCCCATGGCGTAGGACGACACCATTTGGGGATTAAAAGCCTTGACGACGTTTGAGGAAAACCCCGTGATGGCAGCATAGACCTGAAAGGCAACCCCTCGGGCAGCATTGACAATCGTTCCGAAGAAGATGTTCAGCAGCAGGTTCAGGCCCTGGTCCTTGAGCATGAAGATAACGGTGCCAAGGAGGTTCCAGCCCGAGAAGTTCAGCAGCTCCCTGAACAGCCGGCGGTCGGTCTTGCCCGTGAAGAGTGAAGAGTGAAGAGTGAAGAATTGTCTCAGGAAACTGAATTGCCGCCTGGCATAGCCGACATGTAGCAGGAAGTCTATCAGGGTGACGGCAAACAGCAGGGCACCATATACCAGCAGCTTGTCAAAGCTGATAAAGGGCAGCATCAGCACCACCGCTAACCGCAGCACCACTTCAAGGATGTTGACGACGGCATAGAACCCCATCCGCTCCTTTGCAATAATCATGGCGCTGAAGGGAATCTTCAGGATAACCAGCGCCATAGAGGCCACGGAGAACTGGAACAGATAGTGGGCCACCTCCAACCGGCCTTCCGGCAGTACCATCACATGGTTGATGTACCATATTCCAAAGGTCTCAAGAATGAGGAAGATGAGGCCGACAAGTATCAAGTGAACCCTTATCCCGATGGAGAACACCCTTACAAACCCCTCGTCACCGTCACGGCCGCCTTCGTAGTTGTAGAAGCGCTGTGTGCTCGATGTCAGGGTGGCATTGAGGAAGGAGAACAGCGAGACGAACCCTGCAACGACGTTAAACACGCCGTAGTCCGACACGCCAAGAACATTTAGTACTACCCGTGAGGTGTAAAGACTCACGAGTAGTACAAAAAACATTCTGATGTATAAGAACAGTGTGTTTCTAAAGATTCGGTTGTTATTGGGCAAATCTTTCACTTTCCAATGTGGTGGGTAGTGAGGGGTGAGAGGATAGTTTTGGGGGTGAGGAGATAGTTTTAGCGATGGTGAGGTAACCTCTCACCCCTCACTCCTCATCCCTCACCCCCAAAGGTCACTCGTAGAACTTAAAGTATCGGCGGGCGTTGTTGTAGCTGATGTCCTCCACCATGCGGCCCAGCAGTTCGCGGTCGTCGGGCAGCAGGCCCTTCTCCACGTCGTTGCCCAGGAGGTTGCAGAGGATGCGGCGGAAGTACTCGTGGCGGGGGTAGGAGAGGAACGAGCGGCTGTCGGTGAGCATTCCCACGAAGCGTGAGAGCAGGCCGAGCACCGAGAGGGCGTTCATCTGCTTGATCATGCCGTCCATCTGGTCGTTGAACCACCAGCCGCTTCCGAACTGTATCTTACCCGGCTCGCCGCCCTGGAAGTTGCCCAGCATGGTGGCGATGACCTCGTTGGCGCAGGGGTTCAGCGTATATAATATGGTACGAGTGAGCTTGCCCTTTATGTTCAGCTTGTTGAGGAAGGTCGACATGGCACGGGCAGTGTTGAACTCGCCTATCGAGTCGAAGCCCGTGTCGGGGCCCAGCTGGCGGTACATGGCCGTGTTGTTGTCGCGGATAGCACCGTAGTGGAACTGCTGTGTCCAGTCGCTGTCGGCGTCCATCTCGGCCATGATGCTGAGGAAGCAGTTCTTGTACTGGCGAATCTCGTGCTGCGAGAGCTGCTGACCGCGCATGGCCTTCTCGAAGATGGTCTCAATCTGCGAATCGGTGTACTCCTCGTCGTAGAACTCCTCAATGCCGTGGTCGGAGAGCTTGCAGCCTTGGCTCTCGAAGAAGTCGTGGCGCTTCTGCAGGGCATCGACCATGTCGGCAAACTTCGTGATGCTGACGCCGCTCACCTGTGCCAGCTGCTCCACGTACTTCGGGAACTCGGGCTTCTCGATGTTCATGGCCTTGTCGGGGCGCCAGGCGGGAATCATCATCGGATCGTCCTGGGCCTTTGCCTTGGCATACTCGATGTGGTTGTGCAGGTCGTCGACGGGGTCGTCGGTGGTGCAGACACACTCCACATGGTAGTGCTTCATCAGTCCGCGGGCAGAGAACTCAGGCTTGGCGAGCTTCTCGTTACACTCGTCGAAGATTTCGCGGGCCGTCTTGGGCGAGAGCAGTTTCTCGATGCCAAAGGCGGTCTTCAGCTCCAAGTGAGTCCAGTGGTAGAGGGGGTTGCGCAGGGTGTAGGGCACGGTCTCAGCCCACTTCTCGAACTTCTCCCAGTCCGAGGTATCCTTGCCGGTGCAGAAGCGCTCATCGACGCCGTTGGTCCTCATGGCACGCCATTTGTAGTGGTCGCCTCCGAGCCACAGCTCGGTGATGCTTTTGAAGCGGTGGTCGCAGGCCACCATCTCAGGAATCAAGTGGCAGTGGTAGTCGATGATGGGCATCTTGGCCGCATGGTTGTGATACAAGTCCTGGGCCACCTCGGTCTCCAGGACGAAGTTCTTGTCGTTAAAAGCTTTCATAATTTAGAAATTAGATTTTGGTTAGAACGGGTGCAAAGATACGAAAAACTATTGACTTCACATTCCTTTTTTGATATTTTAACCCAAGACGGTGGATACATGCCTGGAGAATAAGCCGTTCTTTCGATGGGAATAAGCCGTTCTTTCGATGAGAGAAAGCCGTTCTTTCCCATCGAAAAAGCCGTTCTTTCGATTACAAAAAAATGATAAATCACGGAAAAAGTTTGCACAGTCCGTAAAAAGTAGTACCTTTGCAGTCGAATGGATAAGGAACGTCTGAAGCAGAGCTGGCTCTACCGCCATTTCGGCCGTGTCATCATGTGGCCGAAATACTTCCTCATACGTATGAGGCTGCGGCGCAAGTACTTCTGGATGACCTATCAGAAGAACTGGATGATAGACCCTGCTACCGAGCGGCGGCAGAAGTTCTGGGAGAAGTGTGGCGTGAAGGCCACGGGACGCTTCCATGTAGGTGCCGACGTGTATTTCGACGCGGAGAATGCGGAGCACCTTACTATCGAGGACGACGTGTGGATCAGCGCCCGGACGACCATCCTGCTGCACAAGCGCGACATCTCGGGCTACCGGCAGGGCGATGTCTACACCGAGCAGCCGTCGAAGGTGATGCCTGTGCGCATCTGCCGAGGAGCGGCTATCGGCATGGACTGCACCATCATGCCCGGTGTGACCATCGGCGAGGGTGCCGTCATCGGCACAGGGTCGTTGGTAACGAAAGACATTCCGGCCTGGACGGTGGCCGTGGGTAGGCCGGCAGAGGTGGTGAGCGCGCTGCGCGCTAAATAAAAATGAGAAATGAAAAATAAGAAATGAAAAATGAGAAAGACTATATGAAAACGCTCCGCTGGCTGTCGCCGGTGCTGGTCGTGCTGTCGCTGGTGGTGGCGGGCTGTGCGCTGGTAATGTGTGAGAGCGAATACCTGTGGAAGGTCCAGGAGCTGAACCTCTTCCTCGACACGCCGCTGTTCCTCCGTCAGCAGATGGTGACCTCAGGTTGGCTGCTCACCTGGCTGGGCACATGGTTCACCGAGTTCTTCTACCATCCGTGGATAGGCGTGGCGATGCTCTGCGGGCTGTGGGCGCTGCTCATGGTCGTGGCCAGCAGGGCGCTGAAGGTGTCGGTGGCGTGGACGGCGGTGCTGCTCGTTCCAGTGGCATTGCTGCTCATCATGGACGTAGACCTGGGCTACTGGATTTACTACCTGAAGCTGCGCGGACATTTCTTTGCCGCCACCATCGGTGTCATTCTCGCCCTGGGTGGGCTGTGGCTGTTCCGTGTGCTGCCGGCAAGGTGGTATCTGAGGCCGGTGTTTGTGGTTGTAGGTACGGCGGTACTCTATCCCCTCATAGGCTTCTACGGCCTGCTCTTCGCCCTGCTGTGTGCTGTGCTGACGTGGAGGCTGATGGACATGAGCATTGCAGGCAAGATAACGGTCACACTTGTGGCTGCCCTGGCTATCGGCTTAGTACCGTTGGTGAGCTACCGCTACGTGTTCTGTCAGACAAACATCGTGAATATCTACTGGACGGGGCTGCCGCTGTTCATCTATGGACAGGAGACGCCTGCCTACTATATACCTTATTATATATTAACGGCCGTGCTCGTTGTCATGGCCGCGCTCTATGGCATGAAAGCCCCGAAGTTGCTGAGCCGACCCTTAGGCTGGTTTGTTGCCCATGTGGTGCTGATAGCTGGTCTGACGTGGGGCGTAAGCCGTTTCTGGTTCTCGGACTATAACTTCCACAAAGAACTGCGTATGCAGCAATGCGTAGAGGAGTGCGACTGGGAGGGCGTCCTCCGTGAGGCCCGCGACCAGCAGGTGGAACCCACACGTGCCATCGTGATGATGCGCAACCTGGCCCTCTTCCGCTTGGGACGGCAGGGCGACGAGATGTACCACTATCCCGCTGGAGCCGCTGCCAGCGACACGCCGCTGCCGCTGAACATGACGCAGGTGGCAGGCCGATGCATCTACTATAACTACGGCATGCTGAACTATTGCTACCGCTGGTGCCTCGAGGACGGCGTGGAGATGGGATGGCGCGTGGAGTACCTGAAATATCTTGTACGCTGTTCCCTCATCAACGGAGAACAGCATGTGGCTCAGAAATACATCAACCTGCTCCGCCATACACGGTACTACGGAGAGTGGGCCGACCGTATGGCCGCATTGGCCTCCACGAAGGGTGGGCTGGGGGAGGTCCCGGAGTTTGCCCCCATCCTCCACATGCTGAACTATGACGACCAGCTGGCAAGCGACAATGCTATGGTGGAGTATTTCCTGATGAACAAGTTTGCCAACACCTACAGTAATGACCCGCTCTTGCAGGAGCAGACGCTACTGGCGGCCCTGTGGACGAAGGATATCCAGACCTTCTGGCCACATTTCTTCGACTATGCCCGCCTGCACCCGAAGGATCCCATGCCACGCCATTATCAGGAGGCAGCCTATCTCTACGGACACTTAGAAAACGGGGTGGACATCAGCCACATGCCTTTCGACGAGCAGGTGAAACGAGACTATCAGGAATTCATGGCTATGGCTCAGCATTATCCGGGAATGAAAGAGGAGCAGCTGCGACCCATCATGTATCCCCGCTTCGGCAAGACTTTCTACTTCGAATATTTCCTCATCAGAAACCAGAAACTGTATTAAAAATGAAAAAATGAAATAATAAAATATATAGATTATGCAGAAGAAAAGCATTTGTTGTATGATAGCACTGGCAGCGCTGCTGCTGTCGTGTCAGAAGGCCAGCGTGCCTTCACAGTATGCAGAGGGCAGCGACCTGCCGACCATCTATCCTGACTATGTGGAGGTGACCGTGCCGGTGAACATTGCCCCGCTGACCTTTGAGTGGGATGGAGACTCCTGTGCCGACATGGTGACACGCCTGACGGTCGGCGACGAGCAGCTGGTGCTCGGCGGGATGAAGGCACAGCCGTCTATTGATGACTGGCGTTCGCTGGCAGAAAAGGCCCAGGGGCAGGCCATCGGCGTGGAGGTGTTCACACAGAATGACGGCGGGCAGTGGATGCGCC
Organism: Prevotella sp.; assembly: GCA_017645905.1. GTDB lineage: Bacteria > Bacteroidota > Bacteroidia > Bacteroidales > Bacteroidaceae > Prevotella. The sequence continues at coordinate 43,730 of JAGCNO010000134.1, forward strand.
ACAAGCCGTTTAACATCTACGTCTCGCCCGACAGTATCGACTCATGGTTGAGCTACCGTCTTATAGCGCCCAGCTATGTGACTTACGAGGAGTTGACGTTGAACCAGCGCTGCCTGGAAAATTACGAGGAGCACGTGATGGTGGACAATATGCTCTGCGGCCTGGAGGAGACGGGACAGTGCGTCAACTGCCACAACTATCAGCAGTATAATCCCGAGCGCATGCAGTTCCATGCCCGCCAGTTCCATGGCGGCACGGTGATTGTCTACGACGGGAAAATCAAGAAGCTGAACATGAAGACCGACAGCACTATCTCGGCCGGCGTATATCCCGCCTGGCATCCTTGGCTGCCGCTCATCGTCTACTCCACCAATCATACGAGCCAGAGCTTCCATACCCGTGACCTGAACAAGATTGAGGTGTATGACTCGGCCAGCGACCTCATCCTGTATAATGTGGAGACCGACGAGGTGAGCAACGTGGAGAATAGCCCCGTAGAGCTGGAAGTGTTCCCCGCCTGGGCTCCTGACGGCCGCACGCTCTACTACTGCAGCGCTTTCTTTGAGCGTCACGACACCACCTCAGCCGAAGCCGAGACCATCAAGCGCTCAAAGGAGATAAAATACGCCCTCTACAAGAAGAGCTTTGACCTGGACAGCCGCCGCTTCGGCCCTCGGGAACTGGTATTCCCTACCGACAGCCTGATTGCTGATACCGACAGCGCAGCAACTCCTCACTCGACAAGGAGCGCCACCCTTCCCCGAGTGTCGCCCGACGGCCGTTTCCTCATGTTTACCTTGGGCTACTACGGCGTGTTCCATATCTGGCACCGCGAGGCCGACCTCTATCTTCTTGACCTTGCGACGGGCGAGGTGAGGAGTATGGACGAGATTAATTCAACCGAAACGGAGAGCTACCACTCGTGGTCGAGCAACGGGCGGTGGGTAGTCTTCAGCAGCCGACGCGACGATGGTGGCTACACCCGGCCCTTCATTGCCCACATAAACAAGGACGGCAAAGGTTCGAAGCCCTTCGAGCTGCCGCAGCGCGATCCCGACTACCACCGGCAGTTCATGAAGAGCTATAATGTTCCGGAACTGATGAAAGGACCCGTAACCATTACTCCACAGGAGTTTGCAGACGTTCTGAAAGCCAGCGATGGGGTGCCGGTGCATTTTTTGCCATAATTATTTGCTCCATTGCGGGAAAATACCTAACTTTGCACGCAGATAACGAATTGTTTAACTTTTAAAACTATTAGAACGATGAAGAAAATCATGATGACATGCGCCTTTGCAGTGGTTATGCTGATGGGTGCACAGTGCGTTCAGGCACAGAATGTTGTTGACGGTCAGACCGCCAAGGAACTGGCTGAGAAGGCCAAGATTGCCAAGGCAGCCGACAAGGCTCAGGCCGCTGTTGTGAAGGCAGAGAAGAAGGTGGAGTCTGCCAAGAAGGCTATCGAGAAGGCTAACAAGAAGTACGAAAATGCCCAAAAGGACCTGGAGAAGGCTCGCAAAAAGGCTGAGGAAGCCCAGCTGAACCTGCAGCGCATACAGTCTCAGCCCGCACAGTAGTTTTTCCCGAGGAAAATAAGAATTGGGGAGGTAAGGGAGCAAGCGGCTCCTTTATCTCCCCAGTTACTTTACCTCCCCAGTTACTTTACCTCCCCAGTTACTTTACCTCCCCAGTTACTTTACCTCCCCAGTTACTTTACCTCCCCAATTACTTTACCTTCCTTACTCCTTCGCTCCTTTTTTAGACTTTTTATAGATAATAATCGTTCTTGTCTGCGGAAAAAGTAGTACCTTTGCCGCGGTTTATGAAGACAAGCGACAGACGAGGCAATGTGCGCCAGGCCGTGGAGCGCATACTGGACAATTATCTTGCGATGAGCAATCACCGCAGGACACCGGAGCGATATGCCATCCTGCGGGCTGTTTATTCCATTAACGGCCACTTCACACTTGACGAGCTGGGCGAGAAATTGGTCACGGAGTACAAGTTCCCTGTGTCGAGGGGAACGCTCTACAATACCCTCAACCTGTTCATGGAGTTGCGGTTAGTCATTCGCCACCGATTCCAGGGAACCACGAAATACGAGGCCTGCTACGCCGCCGACAACCACTGTCACCAGATTTGTACTGTTTGTGGCAAGGTTACAGAGGTGAAGTCGCCGGAGATTGCCGAGGCCATAAAGAGCATGAAGCTGAAGCGATTCCGCAAAGACGGCTTCTCGCTCTACATCTACGGCATCTGTTCGACTTGCCAGGCCGCAATTACAAGACAGAAAAACAACCAAAAAGCTAAATAAATAATGAATAAAGGAAAAGTTGACGTCCTGCTCGGCTTGCAGTGGGGCGATGAAGGAAAAGGCAAAGTGGTCGACGTGCTCACGCCTCGTTACGACGTGGTGGCCCGTTTCCAAGGCGGTCCCAATGCCGGCCATACGCTGGAGTTCAATGGTGAGAAATACGTGCTGCGTAGCATCCCCTCGGGCATTTTCCAAGGCGGAAAGGTGAACATCGTCGGTAACGGCGTGGTGCTTGCCCCTGACCTCTTCATGGACGAGGCCAAGGCGCTGGAGCAGAGCGGACATCCGTTGCGTGAGCGGCTCCATATTTCCAAGAAGGCACACCTTATTATGCCTACGCACCGCTTGCTCGATGCCGCCTATGAGGCTCAGAAGGGAAAGAACAAGGTAGGCACCACTGGCAAGGGCATAGGCCCGACCTACACCGACAAGATTTCCCGCACAGGACTGCGTGTGGGCGACATCCTGGAGAACTTCCCTGAGAAATACGCTGCCGCCAAGGCCCGCCACGAGGCAATTTTGAAGTCGCTCGGCTTTGAGTATGACATCACGGAGGTAGAGAAGAAATGGATGGAGGGTGTGGAGTATCTCCGCCAGTTCCCCATCGTGGATTCAGAGCATGAAATCAATGGCTTCCTGCGTGAAGGCAAGAGCGTTCTCTGCGAGGGAGCCCAGGGCACAATGCTCGACGTGGACTTCGGTTCGTATCCTTTTGTCACTTCTTCCAACACCATCTGTGCCGGAGCCTGCACGGGCTTAGGTATCGGGCCGAACAAGATTGGCGAGGTCTATGGTATCATGAAAGCCTACTGCACCCGCGTCGGTGCCGGTCCGTTCCCCACTGAGCTGTTCGACGAGACGGGCAAGAAGATCCGAGACCTCGGCCATGAGTACGGTGCTGTTACCGGCCGTGAGCGCCGTTGTGGCTGGATAGACCTTGTCGCCCTGCGCTATAGCATTATGGTGAATGGTGTGACACAGCTCATCATGATGAAGAGCGACGTGCTCGACGGCTTCGATACCATCAAGGCCTGCACCGCCTACCGCGTCAACGGAGAGCTGACCCGCAACTTCCCCTACAACATTGAGCACGGTATCGAGCCCGTCTACGAGGAACTGCCTGGCTGGCAGACCGACATGACCCGCTTCACCAGCGAGGACCAGTTCCCCCAGCAGTTTCGCGACTACATCGCCTTCTTAGAGAAGGAGCTGGAGACCCCCATCACTATTATCAGCATCGGCCCAGACCGTGAACAGACGATTATTCGTTAGGCTTTATAATATGAAACCATCAATAGTTAAAGGCACCCGCGACTTCGGCCCCATGGAGATGGCCAAGCGCAACTATATCTTCAACACCATACGGCAGGTGTACGAGCTGTATGGCTTCCAGCAGATTGAGACCCCGGCTCAGGAGACCCTGCAGACCCTCATGGGCAAGTACGGCGAGGAGGGCGACAAGCTGCTCTTCAAGATTCTGAACAGTGGTGACTACCTTTCGAAGGTCACCGACGAGCAGCTCACCTGTCGCAACACCTTGCGGCTGGCAGCATGCATCTGCGAAAAGGGTCTCCGCTACGATCTCACCGTTCCCTTTGCCCGTTATGTGGTGATGCATCGTGAGGAGCTGCAATTGCCTTTCAAGCGCTATCAGGTACAGCCCGTGTGGCGTGCCGACCGTCCGCAGAAGGGCCGCTATCGTGAGTTCTACCAGTTCGATGGTGATGTTGTAGGCAGCGACTCATTGCTCAACGAGGTGGAGCTGATGCAGATTGTCGACACCGTGTTCACCCGTCTCGGCGTGCGCGTACAGATAAAGATAAACAACCGTAAGATTCTCACCGGCATTGCCGAGGTCATCGGTGCCGCCGACAAGATTGTGGACATTACTGTGGCCATCGACAAGCTCGACAAGATAGGTATCGACGCCGTGAACGACGAGCTGCGCAACGACGGCCTTACAGACGAGCAGATTGCCAAGCTGCAGCCCATCATTCTCCTCGAGGGCACCAACGAGCAGAAGCTCGACACTATCGCCGAAGTGCTAAAAGACAGCGAGACCGGACTGAAGGGCATTGAGGAGACACGATACATCGTCTCTCAACTCTTAACACTCAACTCTCAACTGGAATTCGACCTCACCCTTGCCCGAGGCCTGAGCTACTACACTGGCGCCATCTTCGAGGTGAAGGCCCTTGATACTCCTATGGGCAGCATCTCAGGCGGCGGACGTTACGACAATCTTACCGGCATCTTCGGAATGCCCGGCCTCTCGGGCGTAGGTATTTCTTTCGGTGTGGACCGCATCTACGACGTGCTCGACGCCCTCGACCTCTATCCCAAAGACTCGCTGCAGACCACTCAGGTGCTCTTCATCAACTTCGGCAACGCTGAGACCGCATACGCTCTGCCCGCCGTGGCCCGTCTCCGTCAGGCCGGCATACGTACTGAATATTATCCCGATGCTGCCAAGATGAAGAAGCAGATGAGCTATGCTAACGCCAAGCAGATTCCTTATGTTGTCCTCGCCGGCGAGAGCGAGATGGCCGAGGGAAAGTTCACGCTGAAGAACATGGCAACTGGCGAGCAGCAGATGCTCACGGTGGAGGAAATCATCGGAAAAATTAGCTAATTATTCCCCCTTTGGAGTTTAAGCCGTTCAAACTATGGGTTTGGACGGTTTTCTATATGGGTTTAACCCAAATGGATTGTTAGTGTACGGAATTAGACAAGCGAGATTCCCTACTTTAGAAAGAACGGCTTTTTCGATTTGAAAGAACGGCTTTTCCCCATCGAAAGAACGGCTTTTTCCCGTCGAAAGAACGGCTTATTCGAATCGAAAGCGCTCGGCGACGAAGGAGACGCTTGCGTAATGAAATGGAGCAAGAACGGCTCATTGTTTCTGATGGCCGGTTTGTGTTTGTGCCATTCGTCTGCGGGTATGGGTCTTTCAAACTGTTTGGCCTGTTTCTTGGTGGTTACACGACGGAGCAAAATGTTTATTTGAAAAAAGTCTTAAATGCTGACAAGTTTTTGAAAATATATTCAGCAGTTTGGTGGAAATTTCGTAATTTTGCACCTCCAACCAGGTAAAAATGATAAAGGTCAAAGGTCAAAGGTCAAAGGTAAAGGATAGTATCAGGGGACTGGTGATGGTGATAACGATGGTTATCACTTTTCAGTTAATACCTCTTGCTACCCAGGCACAGGTGGAAGTGCCCGACACGTTGGTGGATGTGCCGACGTTGATTCCCGACGACATCCCCGACCTGGTGCCCGACGTCATTCCCGAGTTAGAGGCCGAGCTGGAAAACATCAGGCAGCAGGCGGACTCGGCTGTTGCAATAGACGTGCTGGAGCAGGGGGCGACGCTAATGGCTGAGCAGGTGGTGCCTGTTCGTCAGAAGCGCGACTGGAGCACGTGGGCTCCCGACCCGAAGCGTGCCCTTTGGCTGGCGCTTGTCATTCCGGGCGGCGGGCAGATATACAACCGCAAGTACTGGAAGCTGCCCATTGTCTACGGAGGGTTCCTCGGGTGTGTCTATGCGATGTCGTGGAACAACAGGATGTACATGGACTATTCGCAGGCTTACCTTGACCTGACTGACGACGACCCGAACACGGCGAGCTACATGAAGTTCAAGCACATAGGAAGCCAGATAACGGATGCAAATGCAGAACGCTGGAAGGACGTGTTCAAAAAGCGTAAGGACAAGTTCCGCCGGTGGCGAGACCTCAGCTTCTTCGTCATGCTGGGCATCTATGCCGTCTCGGTCATCGATGCCTACGTCGACGCCGAGCTGTCGCAGTTCGACATTTCAAAGGACCTGAGCCTGAGAGTAACGCCGGCGGTTATCAGCAACGGACAGTCGAAGAACCCGTTCTATGCCTCGGCATTGGGAGTAAATTGCAGTATAAACTTTTAGATGATTATGAAGATACGATATATACTTTTAATTTCATTCCTGTTCCTCATGGGTACAGGCAGTTTGCATGCTCAGATAGTGACCGAGACGGACGACGAGACGGAGGAGGTGGCTGAGGGTAGCGATGACGACGAGGAAGACGTTGCTGACGATGAGTCTCAGGAGGGCGACGACCTGGTGTTCCCCGAGGCAATGGGCGACTATCTGGACTCGCTGATGACGCTCTATATGACCAAGACCTACCTCGTGCCGGAGAGCGACTGCCAAACTGCAGCTGAAGACCCGGTGTTCACCAAGGAGCAGTACATCGAACGCCTCTACCGTATGCCGACCATCATAGAGATGCCTTGGACCGAGACGGTGCAGACGTGCATAGACCGCTATACGCAGAAGTCGCGCCGCCAGGTGAGCTACCTGCTCGGGGCCTGCAACTTCTATATGCCTTTCTTCGAGGAGGCACTTGAGGCCTACCAGTTGCCGTTAGAGCTGAAGTATCTGCCCATCGTCGAGTCGGCACTCAACCCTCAGGCCACTTCGCATGCTGGGGCAGCGGGCCTGTGGCAGTTCATGCCGTCGGCCGCCAAGACCTATAGCCTGGACATCAACTCGCTGGTCGACGAGCGCCGCGACATCGTGAAGAGCAGCTGGGCAGCAGCCCGTTATCTGCGCGACCTCTACCGTCTCTTTGGCGACTGGAACCTGGCCATCGCCGGGTATAATTGCGGACCGGAGAACATCAACAAGGCCATTCACCGTGCCGGCGGCGAGCGTGACTACTGGAAAATCTGTCCCTACCTGCCCCGTGAGACACGCGGCTACGTGCCCGCCTTCATCGCCGCCAACTACGTGATGACCTATTATTGTGACCACAAAATCTGTCCTATGCAGGCCCAGCTGCCTGTTAAGACTGACACGGTGATGCTCTCGCGTAATGTCACTTTCAGTCAGGTGGCCTCGGCCATGGGGCTCAGCGTCGACATGCTTCGCTCGCTCAACCCGCAGTACCGCCGTGATGTCATCCCCGGAGCAACGGCTCCCTCGGCACTTAGACTGCCCGTGGCCGATGCCGTGCGGTTTATCGACCTGCAGGACTCTATCTTTGCCAGCTCCGATGGCGCCTTCGAGAAACGCTTGGAGGTGGAAGTGGAACAGCCTGTGTATGTGCCGAAGGCTAAAAGCAAGGGCCGTCGGGGACGCGCTGCTGCAAGGGCAGGAGGCAGCAAGTCGGTGACGGTGAGACGGGGTGACACACTCTCGGCCATCGCCAAGCGCAACGGTACCACCGTGGCTAAGCTGAAGAAACTGAACGGTATACGCGGAAACAACATTCAGGCAGGTAAGAAACTGAAGGTGAAGTAAGGGGAGTTTAGAGTTGAGAGTTGAAGGAGGAAAGATTATGGATGACGAGATGATGCGCCGTGAGGCCGCCGACGACAAGATGATCACTGAGGCCTATGACCGGCTGATTGAGAGCTACATGCGTTCGTGCCACCGTAAGAAGGTGGACATCATTGCCAAGGCATTCAACTTCGCACGTCAGGCTCACAAGGGCGTGCGACGTCTCTCTGGCGAGCCTTACATCATGCACCCCATCGCCGTGGCTCAGATAGTGAGCGAGGAGATAGGACTGGGTTCCACCAGCATCTGTTCCGCCCTGCTCCACGATGTGGTGGAGGACACAGAGTACACCGTAGAGGATATTGAGAACATGTTCGGCCCGAAGGTGGCACAGATTGTCGACGGCCTGACGAAAATCTCCGGTGGAATCTTCGGTGAGCAGGCATCGGCACAGGCCGAGAACTTCAAGAAACTACTGCTCACCATGAGCGAGGACATTCGCGTCATCCTCATCAAGATGGCCGACCGCCTGCACAACATGCGCACGCTGGAGAGCCAGCCCGCCAACAAACAGTACAAGATTGCTGGTGAGACGCTCTACCTCTATGCCCCGCTGGCCCATCGACTGGGCCTTTACCGCATCAAGTCAGAACTGGAGAACCTCAGCTTCCGCTTCGAGCATCCCGAAGAGTATGCCGCCATAGAACGCCGACTGGAGGAAACTAAGATTTCTCGTCAGGAGTCGTTCGATCAGTTTACGAAGCCCATCGAGAAGGCTTTGGAGGATTTGGGCCTGAAGTACCAGATTAAGCAGCGTGTCAAGACTCCTTACTCTATTTGGAGCAAGATGCAGAACAAGCACGTCACCTTCGACGAGATTTACGATATTCTGGCCGCCCGCATCATCTTCACTCCCAGTAGCCGCGAGGCCGAGGTCAACGAATGTTTCGATATTTACGTGGCCCTGACGAAGATATACCGAAGCCATCCCGACCGAATCCGTGACTGGGTGAACCACCCGAAGGCCAACGGATATCAGGCACTCCACGTCACGCTCATGTCGAAGCAGGGCCACTGGATAGAGGTACAGATACGCTCGGAACGCATGAACGAGATTGCCGAGCAGGGACTGGCCGCCCACTGGAAGTACAAGGAGGGTATAGAGAACCACGAGGACATGGAGTTCCAGGAGGACGAGGGCGAGCTGAACCAGTGGCTGCGCACCATCAAGGAGATACTCGACGACCCGCAGCCCGACGCCATGGACTTCCTTGACGCCATCAAGCTCAACCTCTTCGCCAGCGAGATATTCGTGTTCACCCCCAAGGGCGAAATCAAGACCATGCCTGCCGGATGCACCGTCCTCGACTTCGCCTTCTCCATCCACACCTTCTTGGGTAGCCACTGCATCGGGGCCAAGGTGAACCACAAGCTGGTGCCGCTGAGCCATCAGCTGAATAGCGGCGACCAGGTAGAGATACTAACCTCGAAGTCGCAGCATGTGCAGCCTTCGTGGATAAACTTCGCCCATACCGCTAAGGCTAAGGGCAAGGTGCAGGCCCAGCTGAAGCGGGCACAACGTGAGGTGCAAAAGAAGGGAGAGGATATCCTCAACGAGTGGCTCGCATCCAAGAACCTCGAGCCGACACAGGCCAATATCGACCAGCTGGTGAACTATCACGACTGCCAGAACCGCGACGCGCTCTTCCTTGCCATCGGCGACAAGAAAGTCATTCTGGGCGAGAAAGACGAAGACGAGCTGAAGGGGAAAAACAAGAAAGGCGACGGAGCGAGCGGCGGATGGCGCAAGTATGTGCCCTTCGTGAAGGCGAAGAAACAAGAGGAGGAGAAACAGCCCGAACTGTTCATCGTCCCCGAGAAGTTCAACCGCAAGAAGCCCATCTACATCACTGAGGAGAACATTTCGCAGTACATCTTCCGCGACTGCTGCCATCCTATACCGGGCGATGACGCGCTGGGATACATCGACAAGCAGAACCGCGTAGAGATTCACAACCGCAAGTGTCCCGTGGCCAATAAGCTCAAGGCCAACTATGGCAACCGTCTGCTCGACGTGAAGTGGGACATGCACAAGAAGCTTTTCTTCGACGCTACCATTCGTCTTGGAGGCATTGACCGCCGTGGCCTGATCAACGAGGTGACTCGTATCATATCCAACCAGATGTCGGTAGATATCCGAGGCCTTGCCTTCACCACCAGGGACGGCATCTTCGAGGGAACCATCGACCTCCGTGTTCATGACCGCGACGACGTGAAGGCCATCATGGACAAACTGAAGGATGTGGAAGACCTCAAGGAACTCTCACAAATCATGTAGTGTCCTGTAAGTTGCGCTACCTGCGCAACACCCCTCAAGCATAGCACCGCCTCACAATTGGTGCTATTATTTTTGGTACCAGCTCCTCAATGCTTTCTCCTATTCTCACCCGCTGCCGTATTTCCGTGCTGCTGACAGGCAAAAGCTCCGCTTCGATGAGGGTGACGCCGGGAGGCATTTCCTCCGCGACGACCTGACCGCCCGCTCTGGGGTAGACCATCACCTGGTGTTCCCGCATGATGTCTGCAGCCCTGTACCATCTGGGGAAAAGCTGCCAGTTGTCACCGCCGATGAGCAGCACGAAGGTGTGTTGGGGAAAGTCCTCGCGGAGGTGCTGCAGGGTATTCCATGTGTAGGAGGGTCGGGGCAGGTGTAGCTCATAGTCGCTGGCGATGATGCCTTGCTCACCGTGCAGGGCGATGCGGGTCATGGCATAGCGCAGACGGTCGTCGAGCAGTTCGCTGCTGTCTTGCTTCAGCGGGTTCTGAGGCGACACCATCAGCCACACCTCATCAAGACCGCCTGCCTTGCGCAGCTGCCTTGCCAGCACGATATGGCCGTTGTGGATGGGGTTGAACGACCCGCCGAAGATGCCGATGGTCATGGACTTATTGGGTTTGCTGAAGAAAGGCTTGGACCAGCTGGAGGGTTTCGGCCTCGGCAGTAGCCAGGTCATCGTTTACCACGATATGGTCAAACTGTGGGGCGAAGGTCATCTCGTACTCGGCTTTGGCCAGACGGCTCTCGATGGCCTCTGGAGTGTCTGTTCCACGCCCTTCGAGACGGCGGCGCAGCTCTTCGACTGACGGTGGCTGGATGAAGATGCTCATAGCCTGCTCGCCGTAGAACTTCTTGATATTGATGCCGCCCTTTACGTCAACGTCGAACACCACGTTCTGTCCGGCCTTTAGTTGTCGCTTCACCTGTGCCTTCAGTGTACCGTAGAAGCGGTCTTCATAGACCTCTTCATACTCCAGAAATTCATCGTTGTCTATGCGCTTGCGAAATTCCTCGGGTGTGAGGAAGAAGTACTCCACGCCGTTCTGCTCCGTACCACGTGGCGGACGCGATGTAGCCGATATGGAGAAATAGAGCCGCAGCTCCGGGTGCTCCTTCATCAGCCATTGCACAATCGTTGTCTTGCCGCTACCGCTTGGCGCGGAGAAAATAAGAAGGCCTCCTGGTCGTTTGGTCGTTTTGGGAGTTGGTCGTTTGGTTGTTTGTTTGTCTTTTTCCATATTCTTCCCTTGTTATAAAGCGTTGAGCACCTGTTCCTTTATCTGTTCCAGTTCGTCTTTCATCTGCACGACGATGTTCTGCATCTCAGCGAGGTTCGACTTTGAGCCAGTGGTGTTGATTTCCCGTCCCATCTCCTGGGCGATGAATCCCAGTTTCTTTCCCTGTCCGTGGCCGTCGGCCATGGTTTCGCGGAAATAGCGCAGGTGGTTAGCCAGTCGCTGTTTCTCCTCGCTGATGTCGAGCTTCTCTATATAATAGATGAGTTCCTGTTCCAGGCGGTTCTTGTCGTACTCCACACCGGGAATCTGTAGCAGTCCCTCCACGATGCGTCCGCGAATCTTTTCCACACGCTGCCGCTCGAAAGGTTCTATCTCGGCCAGTAGCCGTTCAATATTGTCAATCTTTTCGGCGAACTTACGTTCCAACGCTGCCCCTTCCTGCTGGCGGAAGCTGACGAGCGCGTCGATGGCCTCTACCACAGCGCGCTGTGCGGCCTGCCACTCCTCGTCGGTGAGCTGCTCGGTGTCTGTACGTGTCAGCACGTCAGGCATGCGGGTCAGCGTGTACATCCAGTCCTGCGGCTCGGGTATTCCTGTATGGGCGGAAATGTCCTTCAGCTGCTGGTAGTAGTTATACATCAGCATTTCGTTCACGGGCGTGGGGTCTATGCCCTCCTCCTTCTCTATCCAGAGGGCGAAGTCCACCTTGCCGCGCTCTAAGCGAGTGGAAATCATCTGTCGTATCTCCATCTCCTTCTCGCGGTAGAGTGGGGCGATGCGTGTGAGCAGGTCCAGCTGCTTGGAATTGAGTGACTTAATCTCGGCGTTGATTTTCTTTCCGTTGTAGGCTACGACCGCCTTTCCGTAGCCAGTCATTGATTGTATCATATTGTGTTGAGAGTTGAGTGTTTAGAGTTTAGAGTTGAGTGTTTAGAGTTGAGAGTTTAGTGATTAGAGTTTAGTGATTATTCAGGAATGAGGAAGTTGATGACTTCCGGCTCTATCCTTATGTGGTATTCTCCTGTCGGGTGGTCAGCCAGCCGTCCGTCTATGCCCACGCGTGCCTTAGCGCTCTCGCAGGTCATCTCTCGGGTGCGGTAGGGGTGTACGGAGCGGTGGTTGAGGAACCGTCCGGTAAAGAGCAGCCACAGTCCTTCCAGGAACTGTCTTCCGGGCGGGTTGTATACCACCGAGACGTCGAGCAGTCCGCTGTAGGGCACCGCGCTGGGTGTCTGTCCGTAGCCGTGAGCATTGCCTATGCAGACGGTCATCACCGAGCGGTCGATCTCCTCATAGTTCACCTGCAGCCGCATCTTGTAGTCATGGCGGTGGAAGAGCATGAGCACCAGCGACGAGAGGAATGCCAGGTGACTGCTGCCCAGCACCTTGCGAGCTTGTCGGCGCAGGTGCATGATGTCGGCGGTAAGGCCGATGTTCACGCAGTTGAGGAAATATCGGCTGACGTGTCCGTTGTCGCGGCTGTCGTAGCTGATGCAGCCCAGGTCAATCTTCCGCACTCGGTGACGGATGAGCCAGTCTACGGTCTGCGCGTCGTTCTTCTCGTCGAAGCCCCAGTAGCGGGCGAAGTCGTTCATCACGCCGTTGGGTATGAGTCCCAGGTGTACCTGCTCACGGACGCTCTTCTCCTCGCGCATGAGGCAGTTTACGGCATCGTTGAGTGCCGAGTCGCCACCCACGATGACGATGGTCGTATAGCCGTTGTGCAGCAGCATGGTCATCAGCCGCTCCACGCTGTCGGTCGACTCGCTCTGCACGAAGTCATAGCACACGCCCTTCTCGTCGAGCGTGCGTTTCAGCCGTTCCCAGCGGCGGCTGCTCTCATGTATGCCTTTCTTGGGGCAGTAGAGCAGGCCCCAACGGTCTTCGCAGTTCATAGTTCACAGTTCATAGTTCATAATTCAAGATTTGTTCCACCTTCTCCTCCATGGGCAGCGTGGCGTCAATCCAGTGGATGGTGAATCCGCGACGCTCCATGCCCCGGAACCATGTCATCTGTCGCTTGGCAAACTGGTGGATGGCTATCTCCAGACGGGTGAACATCTCGTCGTAGGAGAGGCAGCCTATGACGTACTCCGTCACGTAGCGGTATTCCAGCCCATAATAGATAAGGTCTTCGGGCGCGATGCCTGCTTGAGGGGATTTGCTATCTCCGTACAGCAGCCCGCGCACCTCGTCGACCATCCCCTCGTCCAGTCGGGCTTTCAGCCTTTGGGTAATCTTCTCGCGCCGCAGCTCCCGGTCGATGTTCACCCCGATGATGAGTGACTGTAGGAGACCCTTCCCCCTCCCTGCAGGGAGGGG
>JAGCNO010000135.1 GCA_017645905.1 Prevotella sp.
ACACCCAACACCCAGAATAATATTCTGACGGGGATGGTCGTATGAGGAAATAATAGAGAAAAAAACTATAAATAATCGAATACTAATGTTTTTTTCTGAAAAACAGGAGATATTTGGAGGCTTCGTCTAATCATCGTACCTTTGCATCGAAAAAAAGTTCATGGCAAACTATATTCTGGCAGACAATCAGGACTTGACCCGCTTCGCTACGGAGACGCTCATACGTCAGAAAGATGCGCAGTGCGTCATCAGGCGTGCCACGGACAAAGCGGGGCTGGTCCTGCTATTGAAAGAAACGGAGAACGCCGTCGTCGTTATCGACTTCACGCTCTTCGACATTGCCGACGAGGAGCAGCTGCTCATCATCAGCGAGCGGTTCGCCATGGCTTCCTGGATTCTTCTGAGCGACGACCTCACCGACAGGTTTCTGCGCCGTCTTGTCTATTCGTCGACGGCCTTCAGCATCGTCTTCAAAAGCGAGCCGCTAAGTAGCGTCCGCGATGCCCTGCTGTCGGCAACGGCCAGGAAGCGCTATATCAGCCAGCTGGCTACCGAGGCTTTGCTCAGGCAGCAGCAGGAGGAGGAAAAAGAAGACCATGGCCTCACCTCTACCGAAATAGAGATTGTGAAGGCCATTGCACATGGGATGACCACGAAGGAGATTGCCGCCGAGCGATTCTCAAGTGTCCATACCATTACCACACACCGCAAGAACATCTTCCGCAAACTGAAGGTAAACACTGCACACGAGGTCTTCAAGTATGCTCTGCGGGCAGGCTTAGTGAACCCAAGCGAATTCTGCATCTGAAAAAACACCGGCAAGGCCGTTGCCAATAAACCCAATCGGTTATTAGAAAACGTACCAAGACTTTGAGCCGTTCTTTCAAATCGAAAAGCCGTTCTTTCGATGAGAAAAAGCCGTTCTTTCAAATCGAATAAGCCGTTCTTTCTATGGGAAAAAGCCGTTCTTTGCCGCTATGCGGCCAAGTTGCTTACGCTCGGGAAAAAAGGCAGCTTCCATCTTCAATTATCAGCCTTCAAGTCTTGGTCGACCATTACGCATACGCATGAGTCCGACCATACGTTCTCGGCCGTCTCCACCATGTCGATGATGGTGTAGGCTGGCAGGATGAGCCCTAAGACGGCTACAGGAGCGCCCATGCCCGCCATGAGCGAGAAGGTGAGGAAATAGCAGCCCATGGGCACACCGGCATTGCCAATGGCTGCTACCACACTGATGACAAGCCACAGCAGTATGGTGGACAGCGTAATGGCTGTTCCGCCGGTTTGCAACACGAAAAGCGAGGTGACGAGGATGAAGGCAGCACAGCCGTTCATGTTGATGGTGGTGCAGACAGGCAGCACAAAGCGTGCCGTCTCTTTCTTTACGCCCTGCCGTTGCTCGGCACTGTTCATGGTGACAGGCAGTGTGGCCGCACTGCTCTTGGTGAACAGTGCCGTGAGCACCGCCGGGCTCATGTTACTGAGTGTGCGAAGGGGATTGATGCCGCGTGCCAGAAGGAACAGCGGCAGCACTACGAAGAACTGCAGGACGTTGCCACCCATTACCACTATGATATATTTGCCCAACGCCCCTGCGACGATTCCCGCCGACAGCTGCGCCGACAACTGGGCGGCAAAGGCAACGATACCGGCTGGCAGCACCCGTATGAGCCAGCCAATGAGCAAGAAGAGCAGTTCCTGCAAGCCCTGCAGGCCTTTCACCACCACACGTTTATTTTCAGAGTCGGGCAGTCGTGACAGTCCGATGCCCACGGCGAAGGCTACGAGCAGCAACGAGAGCACGTTTCCTTCGAGCAGTGGCCGGACGATGTTGTTGGGCACGACGCCCATCAGGTGAGAAAACAGCGAGGGTGAATCTGAAGAAGGTGATTCGTAATCCCCGATGCCAGCACCCGCTGCCGTAGCAGGCGACGCTTCCAAGCATTGCATTCCTCCCACCACCTCCTCAGATGGGGAAAAAGCCATGTAGAGTATTGCCCCCACCGCAGCAGCGCTGAACGTGGTGAGCAGCGTGTAGGTCAGTGTTCGCCGGAACAGCCGTCCCGAGTTCCTTCCCGTGCCCATCGTAGACATCGTGTTCACCACGGCCAGCACAATAGTAGGCACAGCCAACAGCTGGAAAAGACGGGTGAAGACAGTGGCCACCACGTCGGCTGTGGCATTGACAGCCTCCATATTCAGCAGTCCTATAACGGCACCCACGACGAGGGCACCCATCCAAACAATCATTTGCTTCATAGCCAAATAAGCCTAACCCCTAACTCTTAACTCCTAACTTCTAACTCCTAACTCAACTATATATCAAACGAAAGACTGGCAAAAATATTACGTCCTTTCTGCGGAATGTGGTTCCAGTCGGCGTATGTGGCATAGCGCTTGTCGAAAAGATTCTCCACACCGAGGCGCAACGTTGCCAAGCCGAAAACATATTGTGCAGACAGTCCTACGACCGCCCAAGCCTGTGCAGCCGTCTCGCCGTACTTCTCGCCGTACTTTGTCTGCCGGGCGTTTCCCCGCAGCTCTAAGCGGGCAAGCCAGCAGTCTCGGCCAATGGTGAGGTCGGAGACGTAGGTCAGTGGGGCTATCAGCGGCAGCGCATCGCCGTCGGTGTCACGCCCCAGACTGTAGGTCAGCGAGGCGTTCCATTTCAGTTCCCCATCGCCTGGCACCTCCTGTCGCCATGAAGCCTTCATCGAGACGTTAGCAATGGTGGCGTGGTCCTGATTGCCATACACCTTCACCCCCTTCGCCCCAAGCGTCATGGCACTGAGGCGCGGCTCCACGTGGCCAATGATGTAGTTCGAGAAGAAGAAAGCATTGGCGTCGACACCGATTGAGAAATGAGAATTGAAAAATGAAAAATCGGCTTTTACGTTCAGTTCTATAGCCGACTCGTTCTTCAGGGTGGGGTTGCCCATGTAGTCATACTGGTCGAAGGTGTTGTTCAGATAGTAGCCGTATGCCTCGGTCACAGTTGGAGCACGGCTACCCCAGCCTGCTCCAACTGCGAACTGGAAACAGGGGAATGAGAAATGGTCATTGACGGCGATGCGGGCAGTGGTCTGGTGGTAGCGGTCGTTCATGCCGGGGAAGAACACGCTCAGCGCGTGCCAGCCCTCCTCGTCGTTGAGCCGCTGCTGTTGCACAGCCACCTTTGCCGAGAGTCGCAGTTGCTGCCGCTGGCTGAGGGTGATGTCGTCGGTCAGGGCCAGGCCCGTGCAGAGCGTACCCACATCCGGCCACGTCACCATATACATCGGCTTCGCCTCTCCCGCATACATCGTCATGTCGGCAAACAGACGGTTGTAGTAGAGGTCGTAGTTCAGCGCCGCACTATGACGTTTGTAGGGCACGGTGAGCAGACTGTAAAGCCCTGCCGTCTCGCTATGGCCTGGCATGTCCATGTGTATCGCCACCTCAGGGCGGTGGGTGTCGTCCATCTCGTGGGTGATGTGGTTGTAGTAGACCTTCGTCTCCCAGCTCGCATCTTTGAAGAGATGCTTGTAGGTGAGCGAGGTGATGATGCCCTCGGCCTTCGCCACGTCCATGTTCAGCGCAGGATAGCCCACGTTAGTAGCGCGGTCGAAGATGAATGTGCCCTCCACCACGTCACTATGTCCTAACTTGCATCCCGCGTTGGCAAAGGCGTTCACCTTCTGAAACTGCGAGAAGGAGAGCCGCTCGCCGCCACCCGCTTGGTAGTCGTCGGCATGGCGGTAGAACGCTCCGAAGTCCGTGTAGACGCAGCTGGAAGAGATGGCCACGTCCGTACCGTAGACCTGCAGGTGGCCGTTGGCCTCGTAGGCAGCCGAGAGGTTCTGGTGATAGGCATCGGCATCGAATCCCACCTTGCGCAACCTCAAGTCCAGGCTGCCTCCGATGTTTCCCGTTGCCTGCGGATTGCCGTCAAGACCACTGTTCAGGCTGATACTTTGCAGGTTGCCGCTCTCCACATACGATGTCACAGGGTCCATCTTGTCCGTACAGGCATAGAATATCTTCATGCCGTCGATGGTGGTGGAAAGGCGTTCGGTCTGCATGTTGTTCACCATAGGCTCCCAGGCATACCCGCCACGCCGCACTAATGACACATGGTCCAGCTGCTGCAAGTGCTCGTCGATACTCGCCGTCTGGCCTTTGACCGAGCGCTTGCCGCCCCATCGCGACGACACGATGACCACCTCGTCGACGTTGGCCGTCTTAGTGGCCACCGTGTCGGACATCAATATTGAAGATAGCAAAACAGTTTCCAACACCATCGTCATTCTTCATTCTTCACTCATCACTCATCACTCTTCACTCATCACTCCTTCTAAATCGTCACGTCCCAGTAGAGCGTACTGGTGTCGGTGTCGCCACCGGCCACTACGTTGCCCTGAGCATCCTTCACGGTGAGGAAGATACGCCAGAGACCTGTCATCGTCAGGTTGATCGTGCCCTGATAGCTGCCATCGGCTTGTAGGGTGAGTGCCTCATTGCCGGGCGAGGAGTGGTTGCCCATGTCGGGCATGCGGGGGTCTATGTCGATGGTGAACCGTTCGGTGGCCAGACCGTATGGCTCCGTGCCCACGCTGCCCTTTGCCGATACGTATGCCTGAATAGTGTTCGTGCCAGTCTGCCAAGATGTGGGGTCAACAAGTGTGAGGTAGTAAGTGGCGTCGCCCACCTTGAACGACTTCAGCCATTGCTGACCGCTGGCCAGGTCGTCGACGGTTATGTCTATGTTGCTGATGCCGCCCGTCTTACCCAGCACACTCACGTCGTAGCTAAGCGACCAGGAGCCGGCATCGCCACTGCTCATGAGAAACGACACCCAGCCGCGCTTCACGGCCGAATAGTCTTCGTTGAACGTGCTCACACCGCCAGAGACGGGAGTGCTATGCTTCATGCCCATCTGCGTCATGAGCATGACCGGAGTGATGGGTGTGAGGCTGAAGTCCTTAATGTAGTTGCCCGACTTCTGCTTCGTGGCCACAAAGAACAGCTCGTTGTAGCCTGTGTGGAAACCGCCTGACCTGGTGTAGGCAAACACGTTGTACTGTCCGTCGACGACGGTCGAAAGCTCGGGTATGTTCTTTAGCGTGCGCAGGAAGCTATACACCTGCATGGCCTCGCTGGCCGAGCAGCAGTCAAGGTCGTTGTCGATGGTGATGCCCGGTATTTGTATGTCCTGAGTGCCAGTGTCGTCATTGGAGTTGCAGGAGGTGATGGCTGCACCTATCAATGCAGCCATCAGGTAGTTATTAAGTCGATAAGTTCGCATATTTCTTGATATATATGAATGATTTTATTCCTCATTTAAATCAAAATCCCGGGTTCTGCGGGCGTATGCCGAGGTCTTCTCCGCTCTTTCCTACAGGGATGGGGAAACGGTAGTACTTGGCCTGACGGTTTTCGTACTTGGCATGCAGGTGCTTGTAGGTCTTGGCGAAGAACTCGTTGACCACCTGCCCGTTGCGGCCCTTCAGGCCTGCCACGGCGTAGGAGTCGTCGAAATATTCGTTCTGCGCCACTGTCTCCAGGTCCTTCACCACGTCCTTCCAGCGTGCCAGGTTGAACCACTCTTTCTGCTCGTAGACGAACTCCAGCCCCCACTCGTTTTTCACGTCCTTCAGCGTGACGCTTTTCAGGTTGTGGTTGCTGTTGCCGTAGGCCCGCTCTCGCAGTTGGTTGATGAGGGGCGTTGCCTCTTCAGCACGGTTGAGGAGCACCAAGGCTTCTGCCTTGTTCAGGAGGATTTCGGCATAACGCAGTTCTATGCGGTCGAGGTCGTTGAGTTTGAAGCTCTCGTTGGGTCCTTCTGGTCCTCCTACGTCGACGAACTTGCCATAGCGTGGTAGTGTGCGTGGTGCTCTGAACAGAGCTACGGAGTCTCCTACGCTGTCGAAGAGTGAGTCGATATAGCTGACGTCGCGCCGTTGGTCGGCCTTGTCCCAAGCTGCAAGCTGTGAGTCTTGTGCTGGTGAGAGGTGGTTCTCCTGGTCGACGTTGAATCCGAAGGTCCATGAGCAGTGTACCTGGTGGTTGCCTGTTCCGACGGCATCGCCATCGTGAACGAAGGTGAGTATCTTCTCGTCCTTGGTAGCCTCGTTGGCCTTTCCGAAGATGCTGGCGAAGTTACGGTCGAGCTGGTAGCCGGTCACCTTGTCGGCATACTCCACCACTTTTTGCAGTCGGGCGGTGTTATATGACGGCGTGGGGTCTTGCTTCTGGTCTTTGATGGCGTTGAGCTGGTCGTAGGTGAGTGGGTTGGAGCCCCAGTCGAGATAGACTCTTGATAGCAGTCCGTAGGCAGCGGCCTTTGTGGGCACTGAGGGAAGGGTGGCTGTTGCGGGCAGCCCCTGTGCAGCCTCCTCGAGGTCTTTGACTATCTGCGTATAGACATCGTCGATGGAGGCGCGTGTCTTGGTGTCGCCGTCGCTGGTGGTGTAGAGTGGTACTTCTCCCCACAGGCGAACGAGGACGTGGTAGCCGAGTGCTCTGGCGAGCTTGGCACGGGCGATGGCCACTTGCTTGGTCTGCTCGCTAACGCCTGTGGCAGCGGTAATCTTCTCGATGGCTGTGTTGGCGTTGGCTACGGCAGAATTCTTGTTGTACCAGCGGTTGACGAAGTAGACGTTCTCTGGTGTGAGCTCGTGTCGGCTGATGAGGGGTCCGTCGGCGCTCTCTGGACCTTCGAAGGAGTGGGTCTTGGAGGTGAATGTCTCTACGATGAAGCTGAGTCCGAATGCTTTGTGGTAGTACTCAAAGAGTGCGTTGTCGGCAAGGGCTAATGCTTCGGCATCGGTGAGGGTGGTGACGTCGGTTTTGTCGATCACGTTGCTGCTGTCGTCGTTGTCACTGCTGCATGCTGTGAAACTGATGGATGCGCTCGCGATGGTGAGAGCTGCAAAGAGTTGGTTAATGTTCGTTTTCATGTTTTTTTTCCTTTCTTTTTTAAGTGAAACAAAAATACGATTTACTGATTTTTCGACTTGTTACTATTTGGGTTATTCTTTACAGTACGATCTCTACTCCGAAGGTGAAGCTGCGTGAGGAGGGGTACTGGCCTAAGTCCACACCGCCCTGCACTTCTGGATCGTAGCCTTTGTAGTTGGTGAGTGTGAAGAGGTTTGAGGCTGTTGCCGAGAGGCGTATGTCGGCCTTTACTGGTTTCAGCTTGAAGTGGTATCCAAGGGAGAGCGTGCGCAGCTTCAGGTAGTCGCTCTTCTCTACGTAGCGGCTGTCTATGTAGCTGTATGGTCGCACATCGCTGATGCGTGGCAGCTGATTGTTAGGGTTAGTGGGTGTCCAGCTGTCGAGCACTACTGCCGCCACGTTGTAGCAGTCGGTGGGGCTCTCGAGTGTTCGTCGCAGCGAGTTATAGACCTTGCCTCCTGTCTGTCCTGCAAGCTGTATGAAGGCGTCGAGCTGCTTCCATGTGATCGAGCTATGCAGTCCGAAGGTGAGTGTAGGCTGCTGATGGCCGAGGATGACTCGGTCGGCAGCATCGATCTTTCCGTCGCCGTTCACGTCGACGAACTTGGCATCGCCCGCCTTTGGCATCGTACCGTTCTGGGTGGGCAGGTCGCTGATATCCTCGCCCGTCTGCACCACACCGTCGAACAGCAGTCCGTAGAACGAACCCACGGCCTCGCCTTTCTTCAGCAGTGTGTAGGAGGCGGTGTTCAGCTTGTCGTTGTTGCCGAGCGAGGTCAGCTCGTTGTGGTTGTAGGCCACGTTGGCCCCTGCCGTCCACTTTAGCTGGGTGTTGGGAGTTGGGAGCTGGGCGTTAATGCTGAGTTCTAAACCACGGTTCTCCACGTTGCCTATGTTCTGCAGTTGTGATGACACGCCATACTTGGCTACATCGACTGGCACCCTGAGCAGCAGGTCGTTGGTACGCTTCCAATAGATGTCGGCACTGAGCGAGAGCCGGTTGGCCAATATGCTGAGGTCCAGGCCGACGTTGGCTGAGACGGTAGTTTCCCACTTCAGCTGGTCGTTGGCTGCGTTGCTCTTGGTGTAGTGTACCACGCCTCCTGTGGTCGAGGTAGTGTAGCTGTCGCCGTAGAGGTAGTCTCCTATCTCCTGATTGCCTACTGTGCCTATGGAGGCTCGCAACTTCAGGCTGCTGAGCCACTGCCAGTCCTCGGCGAATGGTTCGCGGTCAATGTTCCACGACAGTCCTAAGGATGGAAACAGTCCCCAGTTATGGCTTTTGGCGAACCGCGACGAGCGGTCGGCACGCAGCGTTGCCGTGGCGTTGTATTTATCTGACAGTGTATAGTTGACTCGGGCTATGAGCGAGTGGAGGTTGGCCGAACTCTCGCCTGAGCGTGGTGCTGAGTAGAGGCTTCCGCCCGAGAGGTTATTGTGGCGCAGCGACTCATCGACATACTGGCTCGAGGAGCCCGAGAGATAGCTCTGGTTGGTACTTTGGTAGGTGTAGCCTGCCAGTGCGTCGATGTAGTGCGCCTCGCCGAAGGTATGCTCGTAGTTTAGTGTGTACTCCGTTTGCCAGGTCTCTATGCGTCGCTTGGTGATGTTGCCCACGCCGCCATTGGCCAGACCCAGTGCGGTGTAGTGTGGAGCGAAGTAGTTCTGCGTCAAGTTGTCGAGGTCAAAGCCGAAGGTGGCCTTCGCCCTTAGCTCGTCGGTCAGGCGGTATTGCAGGAAGACGTTGCCCAGCGCATCGTCGTCGATAGTCTGCGCCACGCTGTTCTCGAGGTCGCTGACGGGGTTGGCCGCTATGTCGCCCATGGCGAAGTAGGCATATTCGTAGGGGTTGGTGTAGTTGTAAGAGCCATCGGCCTTGTAGATGGGCACTACGGGCGGCATGAGCAGGGCGTAGGTGAGCGAGTTGGTGATGCCACCCTGGAATGGCGATGAGTTGAACGTCACACCGGTTGTCGTGGTCAGTCCGTCCTGCTTGTTACGGCTCACGTTGGCCGTCACTCCCAGTGTGAGACGGTCGTTGACGTTACGGTCGAGGTTCACGCGCAGTCCGCTGCGGTCGTAGCCCGTGTTGAGCAGCAGGCCCTCCTGGCGCACGATATTGCCGGCCACCACGTAGCGGGTGCGGTCGTCGCCACCAGAGACGCTGGCATTGTGGGTGTGACTCACGGTGTTGCGCAGCACGGCTGACTGCCAGTCGGTGCCACTGCCCATAGCGGCAATCTCGTCGTCGCTGTATCCACCTTTATTATAGAAGTAGTCCTTCATGTAGCGGGCCCACTCCGTGGCGTTAAGCACCGAGAGTTTCTTAGCTACTGAGCCTAAGGCGAGCTGATAGCTGTAGCGCACCTGGAATGAACCTTTCTGACCCTTCTTCGTGGTGACAATGACCACACCGTTGGCACCGCGTGAGCCGTAGATGGCTGTGGCCGACACATCCTTCAGCACCTCTATAGACTCTATGTCCTGGGGATTGATGAGGCTCAACGGACTGACACCTCCCTCGATGCCCGTGCCGTTCTCGCCCGTGGAGAGCGTGCCACCTTCTTTATAATAGATAAAGCCGTCGATGACGTAGAGCGGTTCGTTGTTGGCACTCACCGAGTTGCCGCCACGTATACGGATGCTTGAAGCAGCCCCTGGCTGGCCCGTCTGGGTGACGCTTACTCCTGCCACACTGCCCGAAAGCATGGATTCGGCAGAGGCTGACACATTGTTGTTCAGAATGTTGCGGTCAACAGTCACCACGCTGCCTGTGAGCTTCTGCCGGCGCTGGGTGCCGTAGCCTACGACAACAATCTCGCTCACCTCCTGAGGCTTGTCCCACCAGGCGGTGTCTGCAGTCTCAGGCCCACCGGCCTTCTCCCCTGATGTGAATTTCAATTCCACATCGTCAGGAGAAGCCGATGCCTGAGCAAAAACAATGGCAAAAGCAAATGTTATTGATATTTTCTGAAAACTCTTCATACCTTATTATTATATAATTCTATGCTTCTTTTTTGTCATTCATTTTGACGGTGCAAAGGTACGGCGGTTTTCGCGTCCCCACAATAACCCTTCTGTGGCATTTGGCATACCAAACAATAAGGACATGCCATAATAAGGCTTAGGTATGCCCCTTATTAAAGTGAAGGCAACACTCCACAGCGACAAGAAGATTGCCGCCTGTTGAAGAATGTAAGGGCTGCAGGAAAACTGGCTGATGTCGGCTATAAATGCGTTAACCTCAAAGGAGGCATTATAACATGGAAAGATTCTTCGACGCTGCGGTTTCGTTAACGTTGAATACACCTCAAAGCGGAGACAAACACTCTTGAACAGTCAAAAAACGCACTACTACTGAGA
Organism: Prevotella sp.; assembly: GCA_017645905.1. GTDB lineage: Bacteria > Bacteroidota > Bacteroidia > Bacteroidales > Bacteroidaceae > Prevotella. The sequence goes on from JAGCNO010000135.1 coordinate 10,306, forward strand.
TTTCGCGCTAAACTTTCATAAACCCAAACCCATATAAAACATTTCCTTTACACCAGAAGAATAAAAAGCTGCTATATATAGAGGAAATCGGTTATTAGAAAACGTACCAAGACTATGAGCCGTTCTTCATTTCTCATTTCTCATTTTTCATTTTTAATTTCTCATTTCTCATTTC
>JAGCNO010000136.1 GCA_017645905.1 Prevotella sp.
ATGATAGGCCAGTAGCTGCAAGGGGATAGAGGCGATGAGCGGCTGGAAGCACTCCAGCGTGTCGGGCAGTTCAATGACGTGGTCGGCAAACTTGCTAATCTGCTCGTCGCCCTCTGTCACCAAGGCCGTCACCCTTCCGCCGCGTGCCCTCACCTCCTGTATGTTCGAGATGACCTTCTCATAGAGACGGTCGCGGGTGGCGATGACAAAGACGGGCATCTCGGAGTCGATAAGTGCTATCGGCCCGTGCTTCATCTCTGCTGCAGGATAGCCCTCAGCATGTATGTAACTTATCTCCTTTAGCTTTAGAGCACCTTCAAGTGCCAACGGATAGTTGTAGCCACGTCCTAAGTAGAGGCAGTTCTTGGCGTAGGTGAAAATCCTCGCCAGGTGTTCTATCTCCTGGTTCGTCTGCAGCGCCTTTTCCATCTTCTCAGGTATGCGGGTCAGCTCGGCCACCATTTCCTTATACACCTTGTCAGAGACCGTCCCCCGCTCCTTGGCCAGACAGAGGGCCAGCATGGACAGCACCATCACCTGTCCCGTAAACGCCTTGGTGGAGGCTACACCAATCTCCGGTCCCACGTGGATGTACGTTCCTGTGTTAGTGGCACGGGGTATTGACGAGCCGATGGCGTTGCAGATGCCATAGATAAATGCTCCCTGCTCCTTGGCCAGCTGGATGGCGGCCAGCGTGTCGGCCGTCTCACCGCTCTGCGAGATGGCTATCACCACATCGTCCTTCGTCACCACGGGGTTGCGGTAGCGGAACTCCGAGGCATACTCCACCTCGCAGGGTATGCGGCAGAGGCTCTCGAAGAGCTGCTTGCCTATCAGTCCTGCATGCCACGACGTGCCGCAGGCCACGATGACGATGCGCTTGGCGTCGAGCAGCTGACGGCGGTAGTCTATCAAAGCGGATAGCGTCACACGGTCGCCCTCCACGTTGATACGGCCGCGCATGCAGTTGGTCAAGCACTCCGGCTGCTCGAAGATTTCTTTCAGCATGAAGTGCTCATAGCCGCCCTTCTCTATCTGGCCCAGGTCGATGTCCACCGTGTTCACCTTCAACTCCTGCTCCTCGCCCAGTATGCTCAGCACCTTCAGTTCCTCGCCTAAGCGAATCAACGCGATATTGCCGTCCTCCAGATACACCACCTTGTCGGTGTACTCGATAATGGGGCTGGCATCCGAGCCTAAGAAGAACTCCCCGTCGCCGATGCCCACCACCAACGGGCTCTGCTTCCTTGCGGCGATTATCTGCGTTGGGTCGCGCTTGTCCACGATGGCGATGGCGTAGGCACCGATGACCTGATACAGCGCCACCTGCACAGCCTCGAGCAGCGGCAGATTCTTCTTCACCATAATATATTCCACTAACTGTACGAGCACTTCCGTGTCGGTGTCGCTCTCGAACTTCACGCCCTTCGCCTGAAGCTTCAGCTTGATGTCGGCATAGTTCTCGATGATGCCGTTGTGGATGATGGCCAGGTTGTGGCTCTGCGAGTAGTGAGGGTGAGCATTGCGTGCCGAGGGCTCGCCGTGAGTGGCCCAGCGGGTATGGGCAATGCCCACGCAGCCCGTCACGTCCTTGTCGGCGCAATACTCCGTGAGGTTGTCCACCTTGCCCTTCGTCTTATACACATTCAGACTGCCGCCATCACCAATCATGGCCACACCGGCGCTGTCATAACCGCGATACTCCAGGCGCTTAAGGCCCTTTATCAAAATAGGATAGGCTTGATGGGTGCCTATATACCCTACAATTCCACACATACGATTATTGTCTTTTTGTTACTTTTCTGGTGCAAAGTTATACAATTTGTCACTAAAACGAAGAAATAACCGGCAAATTGTATTAATATTTGATAATTTAATATTTAATAACAGTGGCAAAAATCAAAGGATCTCCGATGCCTCTCAGAGAAAAAGCCGTTCTTTCGATTCGAATAAGCCGTTCTTTCAAATCGAAAAAGCCGTTCTTTCGATGAGAAAAAGCCGTTCTTTCTCCTTATAGGGAATCTTGTCTAATTCCCTACGGTTACCCCGTGCGCCCTGTGCGTAGGAAATGAGGTCTCGGACAGCATTTTAAAAGGCGTCCGAAACGACCACTTTGCGGCCTGCGTGGAGATAAATGCCTGGAGCTGAGGGACGCTGAGGCAAACGTCGACCATCAAGAGTGTACCACGATTGGGAGTGAGGAGTGAGGGGTGAGGAGTTAGGAGTGAAGAGTGAAGAATTTGCATCGGCTATGCCGCTGATACCCTCACCCCATTGTCGGGTAAGGAAGGCCACCTTCTCTCGCATGCGCCGCTTGAACTCGTTCTTGCGCTCCTCGATGTTGCTGGTACCGTAGTTGGGCCAGCGGCTGACGTCACAGAGCGATGCGGTGGCAATGCGGGCAATGAAGTTGTCGATAAAGGCATCGAGGCCGGGGTATCGCTCGCCGAGGAACGGACGCCACACTTCCCTGACACGCTCCTGGAAACGAGGGAAGCGGGCCATCTCGCCTATCCAGTTCTGGCCGTAGGGCGGATCCTGCCAGATGAACCTGTCAAAGCCGCGCTGGAAGGCATTGCCGAAGTCCCAGACGGGGCCGAAGATGAGCTTCGTGTCGTCGCCGCGCTGCTTGTGGATGTAGCAGCTGCCATGAAACGACTCGGCATCGTCCATCACCTCCTGCACGATATAGTAGCGCACCAGCGAGTCGAGGTCTACGTAGCGTTCCCACTCGGTACTCTGCTTATTGTTGGCATAGATGGCACGGTCGGTGTCGACGAGCAACTTTGCGATGTAGCTGCGCTGGTTGGCCGACAACTGCTCAGGGGTGTGCATGGTAAAGCGTAGCCTGGCTCCGTTGCCCTCGGTGATGACCACCTGTCCCGCCTCGTCGTAGTTGTCAATCTCGAAGAGCCATCCGCCGGTGATGCTGTCAGGATGTGTCTCAAGGTCGGCCTGCTCCACAACGTTCACCCGCTTGGTGGCGACGCGGACATTCTCCGTCAGCATGTAAAGGCCGATGTAGTCGCCGTTGAGCACCACCTCGACGGGTTCCTGCCAAGGTGTCCAGGCCAGTCCCAGAAGCCGGCTCAGCTCCAGCCCTACGGTGTTGCGCAGGAAGCCGAGATTGTCGTCGGCATTGGCCATGAGGGCGAAGTGGCGGCTTTTCTTCATACCTAACGGTTTGACCTTCTCGTCGAACTTCAGCTTGTAGGGCTTCTTGGCAAAGTCTCTCCACGTGTAGTTGCCGCGACCTTTTATCTGTAGCTGCAGCGGCTTGTCAGCCGTGCCTAACGATGTGTAGCCCTCCAGTCCTAAGGCGTCGATGTAGCAGGTGGCGCTGACGTAGGTTTCCTTCGATGTGACGGGCGCCTCAGTCTTGATGTAGAGCACAGGCAGCGTGCCGGAATAAGCCTGGTCGTAAGGCATGCGCCATTCGGCCGACGCCCATTTCTCGTTATCCGTCGGCGTGTATATCCAACCCACGGGCATGGGCTTGTCGCTGGTGATGGTACGGGGTTCGTCGAGTGTCTTGCTGATGTATTCCTTCACATCGTTAAACGCCCACAGGTAAGTGCTGTCGGCCATGCTCGTCGCGGCCACCACATAGCGGTAGACACCGGTGACGGTCTCCGTGAAGGTTATCGACCAGCGGTCGTTGCCCTCAGGTTTCATGCTCACCACATGGCTAACGGCAGGCGTGTTGCTGCCATAGACGAACTTAGGCACGGGGTAGCGCGTCAGCGAGTTGTCGAAGTAGTAGGTGCCCTTCTGTATGTCGAGCGCCAGCAGCTGAAGGGCGGCCAGCAGCAGGAGCGCGGTCAACGTAAAATGTTTTGCCATAACAACGATATTTCATTGCAAAGGTAAGGCTTTTTGTCATAAAAGCAAAAGATTATCGGTTTTTCTTTTGCTCTTCGTTTGTTTTTTTGTAATTTTGCGGCCGATTGCTCTGCGCTAAACGAGAAATGAAAAATGAGAAACGAAAATGAAAGCCGTCCCCATCCGCTGATAGCTATCACACCCGTGGTGGTGTTGATTTGTTTCCTCGGCATCACCATTGCGCTCTTCGGCAGCGACTCGCTGAGCGGCGGCAGTCAGATAGCCCTGCTCATGGGCATGGCAGTATGCGTATGCTTGTCGATGGCTGTCTATCGCACACCGTGGCGCACTTTCGAGAGTCAGATAAAGAAGACGCTCGGCGAGGTGAGCATCACACTGGTCATCCTGCTGTGCGTGGGCATGCTGGCCGGCTCATGGATGATCAGCGGCGTGGTGCCCACAATGATTTACTACGGTATTCAGATTATGTCGCCGCAGTTCTTCCTCGTTTCCTCGTGCATTATCTGTGCCCTGGTGTCGGTGCTCTCCGGCAGTTCGTGGACCACCATCGCCACCATCGGCGTGGCCCTGCTGGGCATTGCTCATGCCTTGGGCATCTCTGAGGCATGGACGGCGGGAGCCATCATCTCAGGGGCCTACTTTGGCGACAAAATGTCACCGCTGAGCGACACTACCATCCTCGCCTCGTCGGCCACGGGGGTAGACCTCTTCACCCACATCCGCTACATGACCTACACCACAACGCCCACCTTCGTCATCACCCTCGTGGTGTTCTTCATCGCCGGCCTGGGTAGTGACGAAGTGGGAGAGCTGCAAGTGGGCGAATACACGGAGGGACTGGCCCAGACGTTCAACATCTCGCTGTGGACGCTGCTGGTGCCTGTCCTGACGGGCGTGCTCATTGCCCGCCGGGTGCCGTCGCTCATTGTGCTGTTCGTCTCCTCGCTGATGGCCGGTCTGGCCGCATTAATACTCCAGCCGCACATCCTCTGCGAGATAGCCGAAACGACAGAAGCTACCGCCGCTGCCATGACCCGTGGACTGGCTATCACCTTCTACGGCTCAACAGCTGTCGATACAGGCTACGGCCCGCTCAACGAACTGGTCTCCACCAGCGGGATGGCGGGCATGCTGAACACCGTGTGGCTCATCCTCTGTGCCATGTGCTTCGGTGCGTCAATGGTGGCCAGCGGCATGTTAGCCAGCATCACTCACGTCATCGCCCGTATGGCCCGTAGCCGCGTCAGCCTGGTATCGTCGACGGTGGGAACAGGCATCTTCCTCAACATCACCACCGGCGACCAGTTCATCTCCATTGTCCTCAATGCCGACATGTATAAGGAGGTCTACCGCGAGCAGGGCTATGAGAGCCGTCTGCTCAGCCGCACCACGGAGGACGCCGCCACGGTGACCTCGGTGCTCATACCCTGGAACACCTGCGGCATGACGCAGTCCACCGTTCTCGGCGTGCCCACCCTCACCTATCTGCCTTATTGTTTCTTCAACCTGCTGAGCCCGCTGATGAGCATCCTCGTGGCCGCCATTGGATGGAAGATTAGGCGGGCTTCGCCCTAAATGAGAAATGAGAAATGAGAAATGAAGTTCAGGACCATTGTTGATATTGAGAAGCCCGGTTTTGAGATAGAGCCGCTGGAATCCCTGTTGTTCGTAGGGTCGTGCTTTGCCGACAGCATCGGGAAACGCTTTCTGGAGGAGCGCTTCCCTGCAACGGTAAACCCCTTCGGCGTGATGTATAACCCGGCATCGGTCATGCATACCGTCATGCGATGTGACGCCGCGCCGCGCATTGTCTTCCTCACCCTTGGCACGAACCATGTGTACCGGCTTCGCGAGACGGGCGAGATAGTGGACAACTGCCAGAAACGTCCTGCACGGCTGTTCCAAGAGGAAGAGCTGACGGTGGAGCAGTGTGTGGACTATCTCTCGGAGGCCGTTGATGAGCTGCGCCGGCGTAATGCCGACGTGCAGGTCATCGTCACCGTCAGCCCCATACGCTATGCTAAATACGGATTCCACGGCAGTCAGTTGTCGAAGGCTACGCTGCTTATGGCAGCCGACGAGCTGACACGCCGATTTGATAATGTCACTTATTTCCCCGCCTACGAGATTGTCCTCGACGAGCTGCGCGACTATCGTTTCTACCAGCAGGACATGCTCCACCCCTCGGCCCAGGCCGTCGATTATATCTGGGAGCGGCTTGTGGAGGCATACTTCTCGCCACGGGCTAAGAAGTTCCTCGACGAATGGCAACCCATCAAGCAAGCACTCGCCCACCGTCCCTTCAACCCCGACAGTCCCGAATATCAGCAGTTCCTGGCTGAGACACGGCGGAAAGAGCAGGCCCTGCTCGAGGCTTATAATTCCTAAAGTATTGTAAAACTGAAGTAGAAATAGCGGGATATCGGCAAAATATGACTAACTTTGCCCTCACAATTCAGACAAGAACCAATATGGAAGAGAATAAAACTAAGGGCACACTGGCCAAGCGTATCATCCCCTGCCTCGACGTGAAGGACGGCGAGACCGTCAAGGGCGTGAACTTCGTAAGCCTGCGTAGTGCCGGCGACCCAGTGGAGCTGGGCAAGGCCTACAGCCTTCAAGGGGCCGACGAGCTGGTGTTTCTCGACATCACCGCCTCCTTCGAGGGGCGCAAGACGTTCACCGACATGGTGACACGTGTGGCCGCAGAAATAAACATACCCTTCACGGTAGGCGGAGGCATCAATGAGCTTGCCGACGTGGAGCGTATGCTCTATGCCGGAGCCGACAAGGTGAGCATCAACAGCGCTGCCATCCACCATCCGGAACTTATCGAGGAGGTGGCCCGCCGATTCGGCTCACAGGTATGTGTCGTAGCCATCGATGCCCGCCTGGACGAAGAAATCGCAGACGATACTTCGTCAAATCACAAATCAGACTGGTTCTGCTACCTCAAGGGTGGCCGTGAGCGTACGGAGCGCAGACTCTTCGAGTGGGCTCATGAGGCACAGGAGCGTGGCGCCGGCGAGATTCTCTTCACGTCGATGAATCACGACGGCGTAAAGCAGGGCTATGCCAACGAGGCGCTGGCCCGCCTGGCAGCCGACCTGAGCATTCCCGTCATTGCCAGTGGCGGAGCAGGGGCGAAGGAGCATTTCCGCGATGCCTTCACCCTGGGACATGCCGACGCAGCACTGGCCGCCAGCGTGTTCCACTTCGGCGAAATACCCATACCAGAACTGAAACAGTACTTACGCAGCGAGGGCATCAACGTCAGAATAACGGATTAACACCCTTAATTGCACAAAAACGATAGAATCTGAAACATACAGGGTATTCTCTTTGGGTTTATTGTCTTAACTTTGCAAGCCGTAACCAAAACCCAAAAACCAATCAACGATGAGAAAACTATTCAAGGCATTATCATGTGCCATTTGTGCCCTGTCATTCAGTAGCGTTTCTGCGCAGAACCCCTATCTGCCCCTCTGGGAGCATGTGCCCGACGGCGAGCCCCGTGTGTTTGAAGACCCTGACAATCCCGGTAAGCTTCGTGCCTATATCATCGGCTCGCACGACGTGACCTACTCGGCCTACTGCGGCCCCGACATCCGTATGTGGTCGGCACCCGTCGAGAACCTGAGCCAATGGCGCGACGAAGGTCCTATCTTCTCGTGGTACGTCAACGGACAATGGGACACGATGTATGCCCCCGACCTCGTCTGCACCACCGACCGTCAGACGGGCAAGAAGACCTACTGGCTCTATCCTCATAGCCGTGGCTGGGGACGCATCGCTATGGTCTGCAAGAGCGACCGTCCCAATGGTCCCTTCACGCCGGTGAACCTTACTGACGACGGCACCCGCTGCGTGGAAGGCTCGCTCATCGACTTCGACCCCTCGGTGTTCATCGAGCCCATTACCGACAAGAAAGACAAGGATTACGACAAGGGCTTCCGTGCCTACGTGTTCTATGGTTTCCAGCACAGCACCGCCTGTGAGCTCGACCAGAACACAATGTACAGCAAGCGTTCCGGCACGGAACTGATAGACCCCTTCATCCCTGCCGTCAGCGCCGACGGTCGTCTGCTTGACAAGGAGGGCAGCGTCTACAAGGCCCTCTACCAGGGTCAGGACCCCAAGGACTTCAACTTCTTCGAGGCATCGTCCATCCGTCAGGTGGGAAATAAATATGTAATGGTGTTCAGCGGCTACTCCGGCAAGGAGTACGGCTTAGGCAATACCAACAGCGCCCTGCGCTATGCCTACGGTGACTCACCCCTCGGCCCCTGGCGTTCCGGTGGCGTGCTTGTAGACTCCCGTGGCGTAGTGCCCAACGAGGACGGCTTGAAGCTCATCACCACCAATGCCGGCCATAACACCCACGGCTCCATTCAGGAAATCAACGGCCAGTGGTACGTCTTCTACCACCGTCCGCCACGTGGCTTCGGCAATGCCCGTCAGGCTATGGTCGCTCCTGTAAAGATAGAGTGGGACAAGAAGCCTGTCGCTAAGGGCGGTAAGGTACGCATCACCGGCTACGACCCCTTTGCCAAGGACAATGTGTGGACGGCCAAGGCTGCCGACGGCAACGAATACACTGGCGCCGAGGTGACCAGCGAGGGCTTCCAGATCTTCGGTCTGCCTCCTTATAACTACTACTCTGCCGGCTATGCCTGCTTTATGGACGGCCCTAACGCCAACCAGTACATGCAGGACAACCACGACGTATGGAACAACTCGATGGACCTCGCCGGTATTCAGAACGGCGGCATCATCGGCTTCAAGTACTTCGGCTTTGGCGGTCTGGCTCAAGACTCCAAGGGCGTGAAGGCTTTTGAGGGCACAAAGACTGGCGACAATACCACCATCGGCATCCATCTGACTTCAAGTGGCAAGGGAGCCTTTAAAATTCACATCAAGCTGGATGATCCTTGGAAGGGTCAGGAGATTGGTGTGATAGATGTGCCCGCAACTGCTGACCGTAAGGAAACGATGTATTACGCAGCCGTTCCTGCTGTAGAAGGTCTCACGGGCAAGCACGCCATCTATCTCATTGCCGACGGGCCTGAGGTGAAGCAGCCCGAGCAGCCACAAGGTCCATGGGGACGCCGTCCGCAGCAGCCCCAGCGCCCGCAGGGCCTGTTCGACCTCCACGGTATCAGCTTCTCGAAGGGTGCCGACCATACGGCTCCCCTTGTGCCGCAGATTACCATCACCGTCGACGGCCAGAAGATAGCCATTCCCGACACGCCCGTGCGCTTCACCAACCAGAACGGCTACATGGATCAGACCACCTATCAATGCTACGCTCCCAGGAAGGCCGACGCCAAGATTGAGGTCAAGACCACCGACCCCGGCGTGACCTACGTCATCGAGACCGGAAAGGACTACCGCGCCACTGTCAAGGCCACTTACAAAGGCAAGACCAAGACGTTCCTCATCAACTGATTCTTTTGCACGACTAAATGTCTTGTTGAAATGTAGCAGAAGATACGTTGAAAGCGTCAGAATGGTACGTTGAAAGTGTCAGAATGGTACGCCTTTCTTCTGAGAAAAGGTAGTTGCAATGTTTAAACTACGCCGTAGTTTGTATAAACCACGACGGCGTTTGTAAAAACTACGACGGCGTTTGTAGAAACACCGTCGTAGTTTTAACTTTTTCGGAAAATCAATACAAGCGGGATTCCCTATTCAGAGATGAAAGCGTTTTGCACGAGGTTTCGGGGCAGGGTGATGACTTTCAGACGTTCGTACCAGATGCGGGAGGAGCCGGCGATGTGCTTCTGGGTGTGTCCGCTGATGATGTAGTAGGTAGCGGCATAGTCGTCCATGAGGTCTGAGAAGGCCCGCTTGATGCGGGAGCATTTCTCGTTGATGGCATTGTCGAGCGGGTCTACGAGGTGGTCGATGCTCTCCAGGATTTTCGCCTTGTCCATGAGCCGGGCGGTCTTCATATAGTAGCGGGTCAGTTCGTCGCGATAGTCGGCCAGGCGCTTGAACTCGATGCCTTCGGGATGGGCGAGGAACAAGAGGTACACGGCCTTGTGGACGGGCTGCAACTCTACCTCTCTGTTGTCATAGTCGACGAGGACGAAGCGGCAGTCGCTGGTGATGAGCAGACGGCTCAGACGGGCTTTGGCTGCCTCTACGCGCAGCTCCTCAAGCAGCGAGGGGCCAATGGCACGCAGCAGCAGGTCTTTACGGTCTGCCGCCACGAGCTGCTCCACGTGCTGCCTCAGCTGTTGGGCAGTCTCTTCGGGAGTGCTCATTCCGTTACTTCGCTGATAAAGCTGTTCAGCCATGCCTTCAGCTTGTCAAGGGTGGTTGGTTGGTGGTTTGGGGAGCTGGTGGTTTGGGGCGTTGGGGAATTGCTGGTTTGGGGTGTTGGTGGTTCGGGCTCTGGAGCTGGGTCTACCTCGAAGGGCAGTTCTGGTTCTTGATAGACCACCTCGGCTACCTTTTTCGGCTTCGCGGGCTTGTAGAGCTTAGGAATGAGGTCTTCGTAGAAGTCATCCTCGTCGCGGTGCACGTCTTTCTCTACCTCGCTGCGCAGCTCGTCCTCAAGTCCTGTTGCCAGGATGGTGACCTTGGCATCCTCGCCAAGGGAGTCGTCTGTTGCTGTTCCCCAGATGACGTCGATGTTAGGGTCGAGCTGGTCGAAGAAATCATCAATCTCCTGCAACTCACGGACATAGATGGGGTGCTCGTCGCTGGCGTAGATGTTAAAGAGGATGCGCTTTGCCCGGCCGATGTCGTTGCCGTAGAGCAAGGGTGAGTCGAGGGCGTTTACGATGGCCTTCTCCACACGGTGCTCACCGCTGGCACGTCCCATAGCCATGATGGCACCTCCGCCGTTCTTCATCGTTGTCTCCACATCGCGGAAGTCACTCTTGATGCCTCCGTCGCTGGGCATGACGATAAGCTCAGAGATGCCTTTCACGGCGTCCATGAGGATGTTGTCAGCACGCTGGAAGGCCTCCTTCACTGAGAGGTCGGAGTCGGCATAGACATCGCAGAGCCGCTCGTTATTGACTATCAGCAGCGCGTCGACGTTCTTACGCAGTTCCTCGACGCCCTTGAGTGCCTTGATAATTTTTCGTTTCTTCTCGAAGTAGAAAGGTATGGTGACGACGCCCACAGTGAGCAACCCCATCTTCTTGGCTACGCCAGCCACGACGGGAGCAGCTCCCGTACCTGTTCCTCCGCCCATGCCTGCTGTCACGAATACCATCTTCGTGCCGTCTTCGAGCAGCCGTTCTATGTCGGCGATGTTGGTCTCAGCCTCAGCCTTGCCCTTATCGGGGTCGGCTCCTGCGCCAAGGCCCGATTCGCCCAGCATGAGCTTTACGGGAACCGGCGACCGCGACAGCGACTGGCTGTCGGTGTTGAGCACGGCATACGACACGCCTTCCACACCCTCGTTATACATGTTGCGAACGGCATTGCAACCGCCTCCGCCAACGCCAATCACCTTGATGATGCCCTGCATCTTGTCCTCCACGGGGAGGATGAAGTCTTTCAGTATCTCGTCCATTGCTTTCCTATATTTAACAATCTGGGCACAAAGGTACGGATATTTTCCAAAACGAGAAAATCTCCGCAAGGCTTGTGAAGGATTTTTTTCTTTGCGTCAGCGCATCACCAGGCGTTTCAGCTCGGAGAAACGTTCTATCTGAAACATCTGGGGATGGTTTATCTTCTCGGCGTGCTCCAGCTGCCAGGTAACGTGGAAGGGGATGTAGACGGCAGGGCAGCCGATGGCAAGAGCGGGGGCAATGTCGCTCTTCAGGGAGTTGCCTACCATGAGCATCTGCGCCGGCTCGACGTTGAGTTTCGCGCATAGCTGGCGGAACTCAGGCTCACCCTTGTCGCTTGTGATTTCGGTGTAGCTGAAGTATTTCTCCAATCCGCTTCGTTCCAGCTTGTGCTGCTGGTCGAGCAGCTCGCCCTTGGTGAAGACAACAAGACGTAAACAGGTGTGGGCCTTCAGCCATTGCAGGGTCTCCTCGACTTCGGGCAGCGGGGTGCAGGGGAACTCTAAGAGCGTATAACACTCCTGCAACAGACGGCTGATGGTCTCGGCGGGCATCTCGTTGTGACTCACACGCATGGCGGTCTCGAGAATAGAGAGAGTAAAAGCCTTCACGCCAAAGCCCAGCAGGCGCATGTTCTTCCGCTCGGTGGCGAAGAGCTCAAGGGCAGAGGTCTCGCGGTCAGTCCAGGGGACTAGCTCGTCATAGAGCCGCTGCATGACAATCTCAAAGTGTCCCTGGCAGTCCCACAGGGTATCGTCAGCGTCGAAAGCTATTACTTTTAGGCTGTTTGTGTTCATTTTGCGTGCAAAATTACTCAGAAAGTTTGGCAAAAGTGCGGGTAAAATGTTAAAAAAAAGCAAGTGGTGCAAATTAAAAGGGATTGGATAGCAGTAATTAGATTATTATTGCTAATTTTGCACCCTTAATAACGGAAAATCTTTTACTGATACCATTGCTATGAGGCAACTGAAAATCACAAAGTCAATAACCAACCGTGAGAGCGAGTCGCTCGATAAATATTTACAAGAGATAGGCCATGAGGAACTCATCAGCATTGATGAGGAGGTAGAACTGGCCCAGCGTATTCGCAAGGGTGACCGTCGTGCGCTGGAACGGCTGACACGGGCCAACCTGCGCTTTGTGGTGTCGGTAGCCAAGCAATACCAGAACCAGGGCCTGTCGCTCTCCGACCTTATTAATGAGGGCAACGTGGGCCTGATAAAGGCTGCGGAAAAGTTCGACGAGACACGCGGTTTCAAGTTCATCAGCTATGCCGTGTGGTGGATTAGGCAGAGCATCCTGCAGGCCATCGCCGAGCAGAGCCGTATCGTGAGGCTGCCCCTGAACCAGGTGGGGTCGGTTAATAAGATTGCCCGCGTGCTGAGCAAGTTTGAGCAGGAGAACGAGCGCCGCCCGTCGGTAGAGGAAATCTCTGAGCGACTGGACCTGCCTGCCGACAAGGTGGACGTGGCAATGAACTCCAGCGGTCGGCATGTGTCGGTAGACGCTCCATTTGCTGACGGAGAGGACAACTCGCTGCTCGACGTGATGGTGAACGACAACTCGCCGGCTGCCGACAGGGAATTGGTGCGGGAGTCGCTACAGGAAGAGATAAAGTCGGCACTAAAGATGCTCAACCACCGCGAACGGTGCATCATCGAGGCCTTCTACGGGCTGGGCACGCCGGAGCTGACACTCGAAGAGATTGGCGCGAAGTTCGGACTCACCAGGGAAAGGGTCAGACAAATCAGGGAGAAAGCTATCAAACGGCTCAGAGACAACAGTCGGAACAAAAGCCTCAAGGCATATCTGGGGTGAAAACAGCTTAGAGTTTAGAGTTTAGAGTTTAGAGTTTAGAGTTATCGCTTCGCAAGTAATAATTTAGAATATTAATGTACGCGAAACATATCATTATTTGTATTCTGTCGCTGTTCCTTGCCGCAAGCGGAGCAGAGGCAAAGAAAAGCAGCCAGGTTGAGAAGATTTATATCTTCGGCATGGCAGCATCGTTTACCGACACAATCGTACACTTCACTCCTATTGAGGAGATTGACAGCGCTTGGATTGACAAGAAGATGTTCCTCATGGGACGTGAACAGTACTCCTACCAGCTTCGGGACTACCTCGCCCAGCAGTTGCTCATGCCCCAACGGACGTGTATTGTGGTCTTCGACAAGAAACGTAAGAAGCTGGAAAAGAAGTATGCCCGCATGTTGAACCTCTATACTACTCCGCCAAAGAAAGGACGGAGTTACGACGTGCGCCATATAGAGCAGCAGGACTTCCGCTTCAAATCTGTCAACATGAGTGCCGTCGTGGAGCAACGCCTGCAGGCAGAGGAGGACCAGAAGGCAGCGGAAAAGACTTCTAAGAAGAAAGACAAAAAAGTCAAGAAGCAGAAGAAAGAGCAGCCTCAAAAGCCTGACAACAACGTAGAAAGGAGGCCGGTAAGTGGAGAGTAGGCACTTCTTCCGCTTTGGTGGTCATAACGTGGGCATCACTTTCTCCGGAAGTGACCCTAACGACATTTCCCTGTTGCCTTCGTTTGCCCCATTCCGGCTCGACGACGAACCTTCGGAAGTGCTCTTTTCCCTTTACGTTGACGACACCCTGCGCCCTGAGAAGAACAAGAAACTGGTGAGAAAGTTCGATACCGGCAACGGCGACACCCTTGTCTACCAGCTGCCCGACGGCGGCTACCAGTACATCATCCGCGACATTGGCGGCGGCGATTGTTGCCTGCTCATCTGTAACCAAAACTTCTCACAATGCCGCTGTGCGCTGAATGGCAACTGGGTGATGCGCTCCTTCGGACTTAACGACGCGCTGATGCTCATCTATGCCTTTGCCGGCTCGTTCTACGACACCCTGCTCATCCATGCCTCGTGTATCCTCCACAAAGGTCGTGCCTATCCCTTCATTGCCCAAAGCGGAACGGGGAAGAGCACGCACTCATCGCTGTGGATGAAGTATATCGAGGATGCACAGCTGATGAACGACGACAATCCCATCATTCGTGTCCAAAAAACTGTCCCATACGTCTACGGCTCACCGTGGAGCGGCAAGACCCCTTGCTACCGCAACATTATGGCTCCTCTTGGGGCTGTGGTACAGATAGCACGAGCCCCACAGAACAGCATCGAACGACTAAAGACCGTCGAGGCCTTCGCCACTCTGCTGCCTGCCTGCTCGAGCATGAAATGGGACACCATTATATATAATAATCTC
>JAGCNO010000137.1 GCA_017645905.1 Prevotella sp.
CTTCATTCTTCATTCTTCATTCTTCATTTCGTGCTCCGACATGATGGACATCGACTCAGACCGCGTGGCATACGACGAGGACCACAGGCTCGACAACCCCAACGACTCCATCTATTCAGTTATGGGCGTGCTGGCACAGCTGCAGCAGGTGGCCGACCGCACCGTGCTGATGGGCGAACTGCGTGCCGACCTGATGAGTGTTGATGACCAGTATGCCTCTACCGCCATGCAGGAGCTGGAGAGGCTGAGCTACACCAACGACAACCCATACGCTGCTGACCGCGACTTCTACGCCATCATCAACAACTGCAACTATATCCTGCAACACATGGACACCTCCATCGTAGTAGGCCAGACCAAGGTCATGCTACCCGAATATGCCCAGGTGAAAACACTCCGGGCCTATACCTACTGGCAGCTTGCCCTCATCCTCGGACAGGTGAGCTACTACGAGGAACCTCTCACAACGCTCAACGCTCCACTCTCAACTCCCACCACCCTACGCCTCGATGCGTTGGCCCAGCGCCTCATAGCCGACCTCGAGCCCCTGGTCGATGTGCGGCCGCTGGACTACGGTTCTGTCGACGGCTGGAACTCTACGGAGTTCTTCCTGCCCACTCGCATGCTCCTGGCCGACCTCTACCTCTACTCTAACCGTTACGAGGAGGCCGCCCAGACCTACTATGACCTCATCAACCAGCGGCGGCTCACCGTTTCAAGCAGCTATGCCAACACGTGGATGACCGTAGCACGCAATGCCCTTAACGCCAACTATCAGCAGGCGTTCCGCAATGAGGTCATCACCCGCCAGGTGTTCGGCAGCGACCTGCGGGCCATCCACAGCCAGCTGTGCAAGCTCACCTATAGTGACGAGCCCAGCCTGTTGCCCGCCGCTCATTTCACCTCGTGGATGCAGCAGCGCACACACTTCCATACCGATAACGGACAGGGCATCTCACGCTACTTCGTCGGCGACCTGCGTGGTATGGCCGAGATGAGCAACGGACGACAGATAGCTCAGGCCTTCGGTCCTGCAGACGACACCCAACAGCTAACAGCAAACGCCACCCAACTCATCACCAAATACTACAACAATCTTGAGGGCAGCACCGCCGACCCGCTCTACCAACGCACTTTGCGCTCGCTGCCGCTCGTTCGCCCCTCCACGGTCTACCTTCGCTATGCCGAGGCCATCAACCGTGCTGGATATCCCACGGCAGCTTTTGCCGTGCTGAAGTACGGTCTGAACAACCAAACGCTGAACGACACCCTGCGTGTAGACTCCAACGAGGTGAAGCGCATGCCCCGTTACCTCGACTTCCGCTCCAGCCAGTACGACGGCAATGTCGGCACTGCTGCCCGTGGGCTCGGACTGGGCATCCGCTGGGACAAAGAGCTTTACGTCATACCTACCGGCGCAGACACCCTGGACTATGTCGAACGGGCCATCCTCGACGAGCTGGCTGCAGAGACCTGCTTCGAGGGCAACCGCTTCTTCGACCTGCTCTGCGCCTCGCACCACCGGCCCGATCATCCAGCCCTGATGGCTGAATTTATCGGACGGAAATATGCCGACAATCAGGCCCGGCAGACCGAACTGCTCAACAAACTGCGGCAAATACTACTGAGTGATAAGTGATGAGTGATGAGTGATAAGTGATAGCCAACAATAGAACTTCTTTATATATTTTATTAACTTAAATTACATCTATTATGAAGAAAATTACAAAACTGATGATGCTGACGGCAGTTCTCGGCTGCGCAGCAGGAGCAATGGCTCAGAGTCCTTCATGGACGTTCTACAACCCTGACAACATCCGGCACCAGGGCACAGAGACTGGCCACACCATCGTGGTCAAGGTTCGCACAGCCCCCACGCTGGCCGACTTCAACAACGACGGCAAGCTGGAGATGATCTACGGTGGCCAGAACGACGGCGACTGGGACTGGTACAGTCAGGAGAAAGAAGTTGACGGTGAGACAAAGGTGGTCAATGACTGGGGCTGGCATTCCGACTGGAACAATTCGGCCTATGTCATCGGCTTCAACGGCTGGGACGCTAACCCTGAGCGACTCGACGGCAAGAGCGACTACTGGACCGAAGTGACCGACACCTACGGCATCCCCCTCGGAACCCACAACTTCTACCGCTGGATTGATTTCGACAACGACGGCAACCTCGACCTGCTGATGCTTGCCCGACACGACTATGACAACAGGCAGCTCGACAGCGATTATTTCGCACTGCTCTATCGTAACGGCGGTGCCGAGGCTGGCTATAAGTTTGCTGAGGTGGGAGCAGCCCCCTTCAACATCGTAGACCGTCAGGCCGGCTTCAACCCCAACAACGGATGGTGGGACAACAATTTCAATGAGCGCATGGGTGTCAACGTGCGAGGCATCTCCTTCGGCGACATCAATGCCGACGGCTATGTTGACTTCGTCAGTCAGAACCAGATGGGCCTGAAGGCTTGGATTGGCAAGGGCGACGGCTCGTTCGAGAATGTCTGGACCGCCTCTGAGAGCTATCGTGAGGGCGACATCAAACTGGCCGACTTCGATGGCGACGGCGTGCTCGACCTTATTGCCACCGGATGGAGCGACATGGGCTACACCAACTTCTTCCACGGCACGGGCGACGGCACCTTCGAGGTGAAGAATCCGGAGGGAAAGCGTGACACCCGCTCCAGCGGTGTGGCTGTGGCCGACTTCAATAACGACGGCCTGCTTGACGTGGTCATTGCCGGATGGGCTGACGACGGACGGAACTGGACCAGCGACCTCTACCTGAACAAGGGCGACTTCGACTTTGAGTACAAGGCCACACCTATCGACGGAATGGAGCGGTGCGTCATCTATGCTTTCGACGTTGACAACGACGGCAACAACGACATCTTCGTCAACCACGACCAGAACATGAAACTCTTCTGCGGCAACGGCGACGGAACCTTCCAAGGCGCAGGATATTGCAACAACAAGCAGAGCGGCGACAAGTCTGGCGGCGGATTCTCCTTCGGCGACGTCTATGGCCGCAACATGCTCGACCAGGCCATCTGCTACAAGGAGGGCGACAATGCCCACGTCGGCATTATCCCCGGTCGTACAGGCAGCGACGGCAATGGCGCCCTGAACGAGGCTCCCTCGGCTCCTGCCAATGTGAAGGCTGAGCGCGACGGAAGCGTGATTACCATCACCTGGGAGGCTGCTACCGACGAGAAGACTCCGCAGCAGTCGCTCTTCTACAACATCTATGTAAAGTATGGCGACGTCATCCGTATGCTCGTTCCCGCCCTCGAGGCCACTGGCAAGCTGAAGGTCGTGCAGGACATGCAGACCCTCGTCATGGGCACCAACTTCGTGGTCAACGTGCCTGAGGATGTGGCCACAGCCGACATCGAGATTGGCGTACAGGCCATCGACGGCGTCTTTGCTCCCAGTGCCTTCACCAAGGCTGTGATCGAGGACAACATCTCTACAGCCATCAAGACTGCTCAGACTAAGACCAATGATAACGACAAGGTTTACAACCTGGCCGGACAGCAGACCACTTCTAAGGGCATCAACATTGTCAACGGAAAGAAGGTCGTGATTAAGTAATGATAAATAACCTAAATATAAGCAAACATGAAAACAATGATGAAAACCATGCTCGTCGGGCTGGCACTCAGTGCTGCCATGACAGCCAATGCGCAGACGTTCCAGAAGTTGGAACAGACCCAGAATGAAGAGCTCTTCATGCCGCTCCATCGTGGCATCGTCTCCTGGGCAGACGTCAACAACGACGGCCGCCTCGACCTGGTCTACGGCGGACAGTTTCGCCCCGACAACGACCGCGACGGCTCAGGCGACGTGACCTACGAGACGGACGAGAACGGAGAATACGTGCTCGACGAACAAGACAACAAGATTCTGAAGGAACACACCAAGTGGGCCGTGGAATGGAGCGACGCTCCCGGCAATTTCTTCTCCCTCACCTGGTCGTGCACGGCCAACATTTTCCTGAACGAAGGCGACGGCAAGTACACTCGCGAGGTGGGCAGCTCATGGTTCCACTGGGGCGAGGGCACACGCCTCAGCACAGAGGCACGCGGCCTGATTCCGACCACCTACGGAGGCTATTACTTCTTCGATGCCAACAACGACGGCCGGCTCGATGCCATCATCACCGGACGCAACGAGTGGGGATGGAACTACGCCAACATCGACCCCAACTATCCCGACGGCAACGACGCCTATCACGCCCTGCAGATTCAGAACGCCAATGGCATCTTCGAGCTACAGCCCACCCAGTTCCCCTTCGGCAACAACGAGCAGTATAGCCTCGGAGCCTTTGCCAACGCTAACGTGGTCTTCGGCGACTACGACCACGATGGTCTTACCGACGTGCTCATCCAGTGCTACAAGCATTGGAAGGACGAGGACGAGGTGCGCGGCTCACGCCATGTAGGACTCTATCGCAACAATGGCGACGGCACGTTCACCGAGGCAAAGGTGTTCAACCCCCTGCCCTACGAAACGAACCCGCAGCCTTCCAACCTCTTCGACATCGACGAGTCCACCCTCGAACTCGACGAGCCGCTCATGGCACCCACAAAGGTGGCACGCCCGACATCCCACGGCGCTTCCAACTTCGGCGACCTCAACGGCGACGGATGGCTCGACATCGTCATCATCGGCTATTGCGACGACGGGCCTACCTTCACCGTCTACAAGAACAACCAGGACGGCACCTTCGACGAGGTAGACATGCGCGGCCACATTAACGACGGCACCGCCGACCCCGTACCCTCATGGGAGAGCGAGGTGCGTATGGCCGACATGAACAACGACGGATGGCTCGACATCGTGGCCTATGGCACACAGGCCGGTGAAGGCATGCCAAAGGTGGGTGACGTCTACTTCAACACCGGCGACGGAGATTTCAACTTCACACGCAGCTCCGTAGAGGGCGGCAACGGACTCTATGGCGCCTCCGACCCCTATGTGCAGCTGGCCGACGCCAACTACGACGGGCTCGTCGACGTGCTGTCGTGGGGATGGACCAACATCAACGACATGGGCTGGGGCTGCCGGCTCTGCACACAGAACCCCGACGGCACCTTCGCCCTCGACACCAACTTCGGCGACCTCAACTCAGGACATTTAACCTTTGGCGATGTCAACGGTGACGGCACACTCGATGTCTGCGGCGACTACTGGTTCGCCTTCGACATCTACCTGAACGAGAACACAGAGATTGCAGAAAATCCCGAGGCCCCAACAGACGTCGAGGCCGTCTATGAAGACGGCAAGCTCACCGTGAAGTGGGCCGGCGCCGCTCCAGAGTACGGCTATAACGTCTTCGTCAAGAACACCGCCACAGGATGGACCTCCATGCTCCTGCCCGCTAACATCGAGTCTGGCGCTCCGATGGTGCTGCGTGCCGACCAGAACACGCTCCTGCGTTCAGAGGAGTACGACGCCATGAGCTACACCCTCAGCGTTCCCGCAGGCAAATACCTCGTGGGCGTACAAGCCGTGAAGTCTGACTGGACCACCAGCACCTTCACCACCACCTCGGTAGGACAGCAGGCAAGCATGCCCGGCGACGTCAACGACGACGGAACAGTCGACGTGGCCGACATCTCGGCCGTCATCAGCGTCATGGCCGGGAGTGCAGACTATGCCAATGCCGACGTGAACAACGATGGCACGGTCGACGTGGCCGACATCTCGAACATCATCTCCATCATGGCCGGAGCCTCTTCAGAGGCAAAGTAAGTCGTTACCCGCCCGGTCATCGATGAATAGCTAACAGCTAACAGCCAACGCCTAACAGCCATCCCGACGCACGGTGCGTCAATAGCACTATGCGGCGGGAGTGGTTATTATCACCCCCTCAGACTTTGAGCCGTTCTCTCTATAGGTTTGAGCCGTTCAAAGTCTGAGGCCTCCCTAATGACCGTTCTGCCTGTATGCATCTTGCCATTCAGTCGCTATTAACAGCTTACAGCTGAAAGATACTGATTATCAACTGATTAAAACGAGAATTCTTCAATTACTTTATCAAATGAACATCATTACCATCCTAACTGAAATAGTTTCGTTCACAAACCATCAATCTCCACCATAATATGGAAATCATAGAACTCATCTTATTAGGAATCGTCGTCGTCGTCTTCCTGGGTTTGATGGCTGAAAGCATTCGGATGGCGTTTTTCGCAATGACTACTGGGATTGAGTAGTGATGAGCTTATATTCTCAAGATTATATAATTACTCACAGTTACTGATTTGACAATCAACTTATCTCCTGCTGATTTAAAGAAAGAAGGCAGCGGTTTTGACCTGCCGATGGCAGTGGGGATCCTCGCTGCCGACGGCAAGATGGATGGCAGCCGTTTGGGCGATTACATGATGGTCGGTGAGCTGGGGCTCGATGGCAGCATAAAGCCCATGCGGGCCGTGTTGCCCATAGCCATCAGAGCCAGGAAAGAGAAATTCAAGGGGCTGATTGTTCCAAAAGAGAATATACGTGAAGCCGCGGTGGTAAACAACCTCGACGTCTATGGCATGGACAACCTGGCCGACGTGGTGGCTTTCTTGAACGGCAGCACGGCATACGAGCCAATGGTTGTCGACACACGAAAGGAATTCTATGAACACCAATACAGCTTCGACCTTGACTTTGCTGACGTGAAGGGCCAAGAAAGCGTAAAGAGGGCCCTGGAAGTAGCATCGGCCGGAGGGCATAATGTCATCCTTATCGGACCGCCTGGAAGTGGCAAGTCAATGATGGCCAAGCGGTTGCCGTCTATCATGCCGCCTCTGACGCTTGCCGAGAGCCTCGAGACTACGCAGATTCACTCCGTGGCAGGAAAACTGGGAACGGGCGTGTCGCTCATCTCACAACGGCCTTTCCGCAGCCCCCATCATTCTATATCCCAGACTGCAATGACTGGAGGTACCTCAAAGGCAACTCCCGGTGAGGTCTCCCTGGCCCATAATGGGATACTTTATCTTGACGAAAATAAGTTAAAATACTTGTGCCATTAATAAAAATGTTATATCTTTGCACCTGTAAAAAGCAAAGATATGACAGAAACGTACATTCCCAAGAAAGCAGCTTTCCTCGTAAGATGCTCTACCGACAAGCAAGATTACGAGAGACAGATAGAGGATCTACAGCACGTAGCTGATAGGTTTGACCTTACCGTGTCCGAGGATAACATCTTTGGAGAGTACATAACAGGTAAGGATGATACGACGAAGAAAGACCGTCTATCCATCATCAAACTCAGAGAAGCAGCAGAAGCAAAGAAGTTTGATGTGATACTGGTTGCCGAGGTTAGCCGTATGAGCCGTGATAGTGTTTCAGGCCGTGTTTATATTCGTCAGTTCTGTAACCTTGGCATCCCTGTGTACTTCCGAGACAAGATGAAGTGGACGATTAACCCTGACACTATGAGGGAGGACGAATCGTTCATCAAAGAGCTTGGAATGTACTTTGACGGTGCTGCGGAATACCTAAAAAGCATGAAAACTCAGATTGCCTCTGGCCGTCGTATGAGTTTAAGGAACAATCAACTTGTCATTGGTCATGTCCCCATTGGCTATAAGAAGCGCGGTGGTAAGGATAGAAAGCACAAGAGCGAATTGATTGTTGACGATGAACAAGCTGCCATCGTAAAAGACATTTTTAATATGTATATAGCAGAAGGTGGTACTCTGAAAAATGTCGCCTTTGTTAAATAGATGAAAAGGCAAAAAAAACGCTTTTCCTGTTCGCTAATTCGCTGAAAAGCATTACCTTTGCACACGTTTATGGATATGACGTTTTAAAGAATTAATTACGATATGAATCAACCGAATTGTATCAGGACTTTTTGTGAACGGGCAGCGGCTGTGAAACCTGCCCCCCCCACCGCCCATAGCGGGCGGGTGTTTCTAACCCTGCTCATGATGCTGCTTACGACCGCGACGGCGTGGGCATGGACGGGCAGCGGCACCAGCCGTTTTTACTATCAAATGAAGCGGTCAGGAAACGCCACGCTGACGGTGAACGGCCAAGATGCCGACTATACCACCAGCAAGTTCTTTATAGACGAGGTGGCAGGCGAGACCGTCTCGCTGGACGTGGTGTATTCGCCCGAGGTTTCCAATCCCTACGCAGTCGAGATCTACTCGAACGTCGGCCGCCGCGACTTCTGGGACGCAGACATCGACGGCGACGGCTTCGCAGACGCCATCCGCCCGCCCAGCGGCGACCTGGTGACGGCCGACACCGAGGACTCCTATTTCTTGGCGATCCCGATGGAGTGGGACGCCTCGACGCAGGCCTGGAAGAAGACGCTGACGGTCGACAAGACGGGGGCCTATCGTCTGACGGCCCGCTACAAGGCGACGGCGGATGGCGAGTGGGTGTACTACAGCTCCGCCGCGAACAGCCTGCGCGACCACGCGGTCGTGATTTCGCCGAAGAAGGTGCTGGAGCAGCGCGTCTACGAGGTCAACGGCCTGACAGTCAAGGCTTCGGCGCCGTCCGAGGCCGGGCACAGCACGTTCACGGACCTCATCGAGGGTGAGGACGGCTATGCCGAGTTCGGCATCCCGTATCTGAACAGGATCCAGGCGAACTGCCTGTTGTTTCAGCCAATCCACACGTCCGGCGGATACGGTCTGACGGAAGACGGCAAGCCAGGCAATCCGTATGCGACGAAAGACTACTTCTCGGTGAGCAAGTGGTACGGCAAGAGCGGGACAACGGCTGGCGCGCTGTCGGAATTCCAGTCGTTTGTCTCAGCATGCGATGCGGGCAAGAGCCCGAGCATGAGTACAAGCAGTGTCGGGACCGTCAACGTCATGCTCGACGCCGCCTTCGGCCACACGAGTTGGGACGCGGTGTTCGGCGTGATGGGCGAGACACTCGGCATTGTCCCCGCCGGTACGGGCGCTTCGACGGCCATTGCGAACGTGAAGCCGGGGTGGTATGCGAGCGACACCGATTACGGCGAGCCCGCGACATATTATAACAACCCCGGTCCCAACGAACCTGGAAAGGATCCCAACCACGACATCGCATACGCCCCCGACCGAGGCGACATAGGCAAGTGGGAGGATGCCGCGGAACTGTTCTACGGACGCTACTCGGCGCTGGTGCGGCGCAATCCTGATGACAACGACAACTACCTCAATGAGGACGACCAGTACGACTACACCAGCATGAGCGAGGACACGGAGAAGCTGTGGGAATACATGGGTTCCTACGTCCCGTACTGGCTGGAGAAGACTGGCCACTACTTCGGCAACGAACGCTTGGGCCAGACGGACGCCAACGGGACGGCCTACGACGACTATGGCATCGACGGTCTGCGGTGCGCTTTCGCGGAAGGGCTTCCGCCTCAGTTCTGGGAATACTGCATCAACCGCGCGCGGTCCATGAAGTGGAACTTCATGTTTATTGCCGAAGCGCGGGAAGGGGGCAAACCTGCCGCACGTTGCAACCGGCAGTTCGACGTTGTTGACGCGTCCTTCGAGACTGCCGCACGCACCGCTGACAGCCCCAGCGAATTACTGGCCGCTGCCGAGACTGCGCAATCCGCCTGCGACGGCGGAGCCGCTCTGCTGAACCTCGCCCGCTACGACGAGCCCATGCCGTTCGCCGACCCGTGGATGACGGCGTCCCGCTATGCGATGCTCTCGACGCTTAAGGGACTGCAGATATCATTCTACGGACAGGAACAGGGCACCATTCCCTGCGACTGGGGAAACGACTATGGCAGCGAAGGGACCATCATCCAGCCCAGCAACGCCCCGTTCGGCTTCTCCAAGTTCGAGCTGAATTCCGGCAAGTGGGTCCCCGACTTCAAGACCTGGAACCAGCTGACCGTCTGGAATAATCCGCCGATGGGCACTGAAGCCTCATATGGTATGGCGCAGTTGTACGGCCACGTCAACTGGGCACGCGCGTCGTCGCCGGCACTGCGGTCGGACGTGCAGTATATGCTCGACCGTGTGGAGGGTTACCGCAGCTCCGACGTCTGGGCGATGGCCAAGTCCGAGGAATACGGCGCGCTGGCGAACGGCAAGGACGCGGTGCTGGCGTTCGTGCTCTTCGTGAACGACATGCACTACGCGACAAGCCAGACGTTCTCGATCCCTGCCAAAGCGGCGGCGATGCTGGGGCTGGAGGCGGGCGAGAGCTACACCGCGCGCAACCTGGCTTCCGGCAACCCCGAGCAATTCCTGTGGATCAAGACCACCGAAGAACTCACGAGCGAAGGCGTGTGGGTGAACTTCACGGCCGACCAAGGCGGCAACGCCTTCTACGACGACGGCGCAATGGTGCAGTTCCTCAAACTCGAGAAGGCTCCGACCTACAACATTACCTATGTGAATGCAGTAGATGGCGAAGACGGTGTGACGAACGACAACGCCGACACCTACACCTACGGCAGAGACCTCGACCTCGTCGACGCCACCAAAGCGGGCTACACCTTCGGCGGATGGTACAGCGACGAGAGTTGCACTGACGAATACAGACTGACCAGCATCGCCGCCTTTGAAAGTGGAGACAAGGAGCTTTGGGCGAAATGGACGGAGAACGTGCTCACCCTGCTGAACGACGACAACTCGCAGGATGCTGACCACAAGAACAGCAAGCTCATCAGCGATGCAGCTTCTGCCAGCGGCAAGACGTTTAATGTCACGCTGCAGGACCGCACCCTCTACAAGGACGGCGAGTGGAACACCATCTGCCTGCCGTTCAACGTTGTGCTCGAAGATTCGCCCCTGTCTGGTGCCATTGCCAAGACACTGGCTGACGCCACGATGACTGGAACGCATGTTACGCTGACCTTCGGCAATGCCGTTGACGAGCTGGAAGCAGGTGTGCCTTATATCATCAAGTGGGCTAACAACGGTGATAATGACATTGTGGATCCCGTGTTCAGCGGTGTCACCATCGTGAAGAGCGAGGCTGGCACCATCGAGAAGGCCGACGGCAACGTGAAGTTCATCGGCTACTACGATGCATTTGGCATCACTGCCGACGACACTGACATCTACTACATGACCGCCGGCAGCAAACTGAAGTACACGGGTGTACCACGTACACTGAAGTCCTGCCGTGCTTACTTCCAGTTCACCGAGGCTGCTGCTGCCCGCCAGTTCGTCCTTGACTTCGGTGACGGTGACGTGACCACTGGCATTGTCACATTGGACAATTTGAATGTTTCACAATCTGACGATTACTATGACCTCCTGGGCCGTAAAATGCCAAATGGTCAAATGAAGAAGGGCCTGTATATCAACAACGGCAAGAAGGTCGTCATCAAGTGAGAATAAAGCAGGACTCGCCCATGCTTTATCGGGCGTGGGCGAGCTCCAGCTCAGGTAATTAAAGTATTTTGGTAACTATCCGGATAATACAGAACAATGAAAAAGAAAGAATATATCATTCCAGGTATTGAGGTGATTGCCGTGAAACTGCAACCGGTGATGGGTCCTTTTAGCGGTGGTGGAGATGGAGAAGATGATCCCCAAGCAGACCCCAACCCAGACACTGGTAATGACGACAACCGTTCACGCACTTATAATGTATGGGACGAGGAGGAAGAAGAGAACTATTAAGCTCAACCAGGATAATTCCTTCCTGAAGACCATTTGAAAATCCCCACATCGACACCTTTGCCGATGTGGGGATTTGCTTTACTGCCTATAGGATTTCACGGGTTCTCAGATTCCAAGGCGTCCAAAAAATATAAGTTTTTCTCAAATGGCTATAATAGTATTGATAAAAAAGAGGAACCTCATTTCTGAGATTCCCCCGGAGTCCTCTTGCGAGGCATATGATAGAGGAAAGTGAAGCCAAGTAAACAATCTTAGCGGCGGCTTCCGAAGTGGCCAGAACCATTGCGAGTGTTGTGAGCAACCACCCTGTTCGTTGAGCCATGACCGTGGCCATTCGTATTACGCCAGGTCTTCTTGTCATTGTGTACAGCGGGCTTGTTGCCGTGATGTGCCGTCGGGTTGTTGTGATGTACGATGGGCTTGTTCACATGACGGTCGGCATAGAAGCGGTCGTGCTTATGATTGTTACCACCCTTGTAGGTCACGAACACCGTGGGGTGAGCCTTGTAGAAATGGCCCCTGTTGTAGTGAGTGTAGACTGCGAAAGTCCAGCTACCAGCGTTCCATGCCACGGGGCGATAGAAGTGGCTCAGGGTCACATACTTGTCATACTGCCACGGAGTCAGTACGAAGCGGAGGTCAGCATTGCGGCGATCCCACCAGATACCGAACACGTCAGCGTGACCGTTCACACTCATCAGGTAGTCCAGATTGATTTCGTAGACGGCATCATACTGGGCATCCGTCAGGTTCAGTTCCCAGGCCATCTTGTCCGAGAGGAAGAGGGCCTCATTCTTTGCAGCTGTATAGCTCATAGCGTTGGCCGTGACAGTCATCACCATCATCATTGCTAGAACAAACATCTTTTTCATAGTTGTATCTCCTATTCGTTAAAGGGTTAAACATTTATTTGTTTCCTGTTTTCATTAGCTTTGACGAACAGGAGAGGGCCGAAGGGCTGGGATTATTCCTAAAGTGAAGGGGTGTTTTCCCTATAGTTTGAGTGGGATTTCCCCTCATAACTTCGTTTTTCTCAAAAAGTGTGTTAAATCTTTGCCTCACTTCATTGTCCATTACTCAGAACTGCTTACCTTTAGCGTCAAAATTAAAACTATTGAATATGGAAGTCAAAGATTTGAATAGGCTAAATAAAAAGTAGTAATGAATATGAAAAGACTATCATTAGCAATCGTTTTTGCATGCTGTACTTTAGTAATGGCAGCACAAGAAGCTATCCGAGTAAACTATCAGGGTGCCAAGCCCACCATCAGCGATTTTATTACTGCCTATCTTGCACCCACTTATGGTGAGGACGGCGAGTGCGACAGTGAATACATGAATGGTATCCGAAATGCCTGGGAACGCTATCGCAAGGGGCTTAAACTGCTCGAAGGCGATACCTTCACACTTGATGTCAAGAACGGCTTTGCAATCTATGAGTATAAGTATAGTGAAGGTGCATGTGACTTCATGACAAGAATCGAGATGTGCTTGTGGAATGAGGCCGACGGGAAGCACAAGCTCTTTGCCTACAGCCATGGGTTCTACAGGGATGGCCAGTACTATCCTGGTCAGTATGACGGTTTGACCTTCATGCGCTACGACAATGCCACGAAGTCAATGAAGTATCACTCAGACGCTGGCGTAGAGGCTGTTTACGCGGCAAAGACTCCCAGTGTAGAGTGCTCATTTGCCCTGCCTCGTTCTGGCAAAGATATCATCGTGGCTTTGTGGGATGAAAACGGGAATAAGACAGAGAAAACGCTGAAGTGGAACGGACACGGATTCATGGTTTCAAGTTTCGCAAGTAATGAAGCATCGCGCAGCAAAGCCCCGTAGGGGCGAGATAGGGATAGCCAGCCATTCTTATGGCTGGCTATCCCTATCAGATGCCTATGGCATCACTATGCTGAACTTCCGAAACTTGAATGATGGTCATTACGGTAATTTCTTTCCTTTCTTAGCTTATGACTGTGCTGTTACCTTTTTTTGTGATTCTCGCTAAATAATCGTAATGCTCACCTTCGTCAACCACCTCGACTGCATATCCGTTTCGCCTTGCTTTCTCTTTCAAAGTGTCAGCATCGATATAGAGCCAGTCAAAGGGTTCTCCAATGGTGTCCTTGTATTGCATCCGGAAGCTATGCTCTCCGTAATAGTTCATTTCGTTAGGAATATCCATCATACCTTCCTCGTCTTCGAATACATAGCTGATATCCGATGAATCGCATAGGACTTGACCTCCAGGAGCCAGAATCTTGTCGAGTTGCTTGAAAAACTCGGGCATACGCTCCAAGGTTCCCACGATGCCAATACCGTTCATCAGCATCAGGATGGTATCATACTGACCCTCCAGAGTGAAGAAGTCCTGTTCGAGCACTTTCTTAATCCCACGCTCTTTCATGGTCTCAACAGACAATGGTGATATGTCTATAGCGGTCACGTCCAAGTCTCGTTCCTGGAGTACCAATGTATGACAGCCAGATCCGGCCCCGACATCAAGCACTCTTCCCCTTGCCATATCCAGCGCCTTACGTTCTATCTTTGGCATTGACTTATAGCTACGGAAGAGAGTTGTCAACGGTATCTCGTCCTCCTCAAACATCGGGGAGAACACGCTGAGCTTGCTTGCCTTCTTGGTCTTATGGTAGTCGGCAATCGCTCTTCCCATTGGATCCGTCTTGATATTCATAGAGAATATAGCCAATTAGTGTGAGTTGAATGATGATGATAGCAGCCTTCCACTTGTCAACACCTTACATGAAGGAAGTGACCACGTTGATGACAGCGATTTAGATTAGGGCGATATGAGGGTAGCGACACGCTTTCTTTTTGTAGCTACCGGAAGCCTTCAGACTTTGAAACGTTCATCATTTCTCATTTCTCATTTTTCATTTAGCGGAGCGCAGAAAGCCGTTCTTTCTACCAGAGAAAGCCGTTCTTTCTCATGGAAAAAGCCGTTCTTTCTCATAGAAAAAGCCGTTCTTTCTCCAAAATTCTCGAGAGAATTTTCCAGACATAGCCGTTCGCCGTTTCAGTAAGTGCCGTTTCCCTGCCGACTTAGGACTATTCTCCTTGCCATTCATCACGGCATATTCTGGCCTTGTTCCCTCGCCTGTGCCGCCATCGCGTCGATGATGGTGGCGATGTCGGCCACGTCGATAGAGCCATCCTGGTTTACGTCGTTTCGGTCGATGATGAATCTCACCTGTGCAGGCTCCGAGCGGTCGTAGCCGGGGGCAGTGGCATAGACGGTGAGGATATAGACGAGGTCTCTGTTCTCCATCACCAGCTTGTTTCCCGTGAACCGCTGCTCCTCTGTGGTGAGTATGCTCTCAAACTCAGCCCCGGGAGTCTCACACTCATACCTCATTCCCTTCCCGGCGATGATGATTGTTGGCTTGGCGCACTGTCCGTTGGGAGCAGGATCTGGGCCAACCTCTTCTATCTTCAGGAAC
>JAGCNO010000138.1 GCA_017645905.1 Prevotella sp.
CCACCGTCGCGATTCGCGACACTGATTAGGACAAAACCACCACCCTGATTCAGGGTACTGGTTCTAACTACAACTACATAGTATGACTCCTGAAGGGTTTCGCGATGTTCTGCACGCGAAACCCCTTTAAATCTGCATAAAGTCAGAAAATCTGCATTTCTGCATTTCTGCATTTGCAACATTTAGGGCGGCTTTCTTTGCGCTTTGCGAAGGGCGGCTTTCTTTATTCTACCAGAAAAAGCCTTTCTTTCTCCGCGTTACTTTTTTTGTTTTGCATATCCTAATATTTCTCAAAAAATGTTCTTTGCAGGATGATATATCAGAGGTTTTGCTTAACTTTGCAAACTGTATAATGTACGAAGAATTATGAAGCAGATAACCTTTTTATCATTAATCCTTTGTCTCTTGTCTTTTTGCCCAGCATCGGCGCAGGAGCCTGTTGCTACCGACGAGGCTCCGCTCATCACGCAACTGCTGCAGATAGGCTATCTGAGTTATGACCAGGCGCTGAAAGACATGCCCGACTACGCTCTTGTGCAGGCAAGGCAGAAAGAACTTCGCAAGGCTTACGAGGCCGAGCTGAAGCGTGTGGAGGGTGAGTTCAACCAGAAATACGAAGCCTTTTTAGAAGGACAGAAGGACTTCCCGCGTACCATCCTGCTCAAACGGCAGACCGAGCTGCAACAGCTGCTTCAGCAAAACCTGGAGTTCAAGCGGCAAGGACTGAAAGACTTGGAGAAGGCCGAAGAGGAGGCTTTGGCTCCGCTCCACGTGAAGCTCACCGAGGCTATTGCCAAGGTGGCAAAGGAGAAAGGCCTTGCACTCGTGGTGAATACCGACTCACGTGCCTGCCCCTTCATCGACTCTGAGATGGGGGTTGACCTGCAGGAAGAAGTTTCAAAAGTCTTAAGATGAATAATCCTATTGGCATCTTCGACAGCGGCTACGGCGGCCTGACCATCCTGCACGGCATCCGCCAGCTGCTTCCTGAATACGACTACCTGTATTTGGGCGATAATGCCCGTGCGCCCTACGGCCCGCGAAGCTTCGACGTGGTCTATGAGTTCACGCGTCAGGCCGTTGCTAAGCTCTTCGAGATGGGTTGTCCGCTCGTTATCCTGGCCTGTAACACGGCTTCGGCAAAAGCGTTGCGCACCATACAGCAACGTGACCTGCCTCAGATAGACCCTTCACGCCGCGTTCTGGGCATTATTCTTCCTACGGCAGAGGTCATCGGAAGCCTTACCAAGAGCCGCCACGTGGGCGTGCTGGCCACCGAGGGTACCATCAAGAGCGAGAGCTACAACCTGGAGATTCACAAGCTGTAC
This sequence comes from Prevotella sp., assembly GCA_017645905.1. Taxonomy (GTDB): domain Bacteria; phylum Bacteroidota; class Bacteroidia; order Bacteroidales; family Bacteroidaceae; genus Prevotella. The sequence continues at coordinate 1,329 of JAGCNO010000138.1, forward strand.
CCGGACATTCAGGTTACGGGCGTGGCCTGTCCGCTATGGGTGCCGTTGGTGGAGAACAACGAGGCCGACTCGCCAGGAGCCGACTATTTCGTGAAGAAACGTATCGACCAGCTCATGCGACAAGACCCGCAGATAGATGCCGTCATACTGGGCTGCACGCACTATCCGCTACTCATGCCCAAGATTCTGAAGTATATTCCCTCGGGAGTACGTATTGTGCCGCAAGGGGAATATGTGGCCGACTCGCTGAAGCAATACCTGCAACGTCATACAGACATCGACAGCCAATGCTCAAAAGGCGGTACCGTGAAGTATCTCACTACTGAGAATCCGGAAAACTTTAGCCAGCAAGCACAACTCTTTCTCCACGAACAAGTTAATGTAGAGAAAGTTTCCTTACTGTAATTTACCCGCTCGTCTGGATTTGTATTCCAGAGGCAGTGAATATCAGCATTTAAATTGCGATATTTCAACTTGTTTCGGATTACAAATCCTCATATTCGTAGCAGTCGGATTGCAAATCCGACTGAGCGGCGCCGCTTATACTTTGGTAATATACCGACTGGCTGTCAGGTGTCGGAACACGCGTGTCAGCACGCAGAACGCCAAGACGTACATCCCCTCGGCATAGCTCTGCCAAATCCCTCCTATGAGGAAGAGAAGGGTGAGTATGAGTTGGATGAGGAAGAAGCGTGTCTTGCGGCCACGTGCCACAGGCCATAGGAACAGTAGCGGCAGAGGATTGAGCAACAACACCTGAAGGTTGGTGCTGGTCGTCGGGTGTTCGGAGAAAAGCATCAGCACAAGGAAACATCCGGCAAGCCCCATGAGAGTCATCAGGAATAGGTCAAACCATCTGACGACAGTCTTTTTCATCTGTTCGTAGGTGAACACCATCATCGACAAGGCCAGCAAAATGAGCGAACAGGCAAAGGGCGAGAGGGGGAATCCCGGCTCTATTATTTGCAGCCCCGGTGGTACCAGCTCGCGACGTTCGCTTACAAGTGGTTCTCGTTCTCCCTCTCTTACCACAACAGCCCGGTCGATGTCGTAATGCAGGTTGACGGGCAGGAAATGCTGTTCTGCTTGCGTGGTGGGCAGGTCGGCACGGACACCCAAGAGGATATCGTTGCCAAAGGTGGCCCAAGGATGGCCGTAGGTACAGTCGCGAACCATCTCGCGGAAGGAAGGTGAGAATCCCTCACGGGGAGCATACTCCACCTGACCCTTGAGATGGCGGGTGACGATGTCGCGGGGACGAGTGGAACAGTTGTCGAAGAAAATATTGTAGCGGTAGATGCGGTTCTGGGGCAGGTAGTTCTCGCGCAAGGCATTGAAGATGAGCAACTTCTCCTCATTGGTAAGCCGAAGCACCTGCTCCGTCACCTGGCTGCCCCATTTCTCGTAGTACTTCAGGAAGGCATTCGTAGGTGCCACGCCCAGCTCGTAGTCGGTATGGCCCATGAGAAAGTGCCACATAAATAGTTTCCTATTAGGATGGAAGATGCCGTAGTTGAATATCAGGTCCTCGCCCGTGCGAAGGTCGTGGTAGCGAAGGCCAGCATGACCGTAGAGGCTGTAAATCTCCTCATGGGGAGCGCAGGTAACAAAACCTATTTCGACACTATCCATGAGGCTGACATCCTGAGCCAGCAACGGATGGTTTTCTCCTGTAACTGTTATAAAGAGTGTCAGGAATAAAGTCCTGACAACGTAAATATAATGTTTCATGATGCAAAAGTACGCTCTTTTTTCCACTTTACCCTCGTTTGCATCAAATAATTAGAAATTATTTGCAATTAGTTTTTCTGTGAAACAAGGAAAATGAGTATCTTTGCACCCAAATCGTAAATCGCAAATTCGTAAATCGTAAATATATAAGTTATGTCAAATGTAATTAAGCTACGTAAAGGCTTGGACATTCACCTGCAAGGGAAGGCCGAAGAAACGAAGCTGACACTAAAGAGCAACGGGCACTACGCTTTGGTGCCTGATGACTTCGAGGGTGTCACTCCGAAGGTCGTCGTCCGCGAGGGTGACATTGTCAAGGCCGGCGATGCCTTGTTCGTAAACAAGCTGCATCCGGAGGTGCGCTTCGCCTCGCCCGTCAGCGGACGAGTGACGGCGGTAGAGCGCGGCGAACGGCGTAAGGTGCTCTGCATACGTGTAGACGCCGACGCAGAGCAGCAGTATGTCGACTTCGGCAAGAAAGACCCCATGAAGATGGATGGTAAGGCCGTTATCGATGCGCTGCTGGAAGCTGGTATCTTTGGTTATATCAATCAGTTGCCTTATGCTATCTCTACCGACCCTGAGAGTAAGCCTAAGGCAATTTTCGTGTCTGCCCTGAGGGACAAGCCCTTGGCCGCCAGCTTCGACTACGAGGTGAAAGGTCAGGAGGAGGACTTCGTCACAGGTCTGCAGGCGCTGTCTAAGATTGCAAAGACCTATCTGGGACTTGGCATCCAGCCCGACTTCCAGGCAGAGCTGCAGAAGCTCGGTGTAGAGAAGTTTGTGGAGTTGACGTTCTTCGACGGCAAATGCCCGGCAGGAAACGTTGGAGTTCAGGTAAACAACATCGACCCGGTAAACAAGGGCGAGGTGGTGTGGACCATTGGCGACCCGACAGTTGTGCTCTTTATTGGCCGCCTGTTCAATACCGGCAAGGTGAACCTGACCCGTACGGTCGCCCTCTGTGGCAGCGAGGTGAAGAAGCCCTGCTACGTGGACATGCTCGTTGGTCAGGAGCTTCAGACGTTGCTTTCCAACAGCTACGACGCCGACCATAGCGTACGCATCATCAACGGCAATGTGCTGACAGGCCGTAAGACTACGAAGGAAGGTTTCCTCGGAGCACACAGCTCGGAGATTACCGTTATCCCCGAGGGTGACGATGCCGACGAAATGCTCGGCTGGATTATGCCGCGCTTCAAGCAGTTCTCCGTGAACCGCAGCTACTTCTCCTGGCTTTGTGGCAAGAAGGAGTATGCACTTGATGCCCGCGTGAAGGGTGGTGAGCGCCATATCATCATGAGTGGCGAGTACGACAAGGTGCTGCCTATGGACATCTACGGCGAATACCTCATCAAGGCCATCATCACTGGCGACATAGACCGTCAGGAGCAGCTCGGCATCTACGAGGTAGCTCCCGAGGACTTTGCCTTGGCCGAGTTCGTAGACTCGTCGAAGCTCGAACTGCAACGCATTGTCCGTGAAGGTCTTAACACATTACGTAAAGAAAACGCATAAGGACTATGAAAGCATTAAGGAATTATTTGAACAAGATAAAGCCGAACTTCGAGGAGGGTGGCAAGCTACATGCCTTCCGCTCGCTGTTCGACGGCTTCGAGACGTTCCTCTACGTGCCCAACGACACGGCGAAGGCCAGCGGGGTGCACATCCACGACGCCATCGACTCGAAGCGCATCATGAGTATGGTGGTCATCGCCCTGATGCCGGCCATGCTGTTCGGCATGTATAATGTGGGCTATCAGAACGCCGCAGCAGCCGGAGTACTGTCTACGACGGGCTTCTGGGAAATGTTTTTCTTCGGCTTCCTCGCCGTACTGCCCAAGATTCTCGTATCTTACATCGTAGGCCTTGGCATCGAGTTTGCCTGGGCACAATGGAAGGGCGAGGAGATTCAGGAGGGATTCCTCGTTTCAGGTATCCTTATCCCGTTGATTATCCCTGTTGAATGTCCCTTGTGGATTCTCGTTATCGCCGTTGCCTTCGCCGTTATCATCGGTAAGGAAATCTTCGGCGGTACGGGTATGAACATCTTCAACCCCGCACTCCTTTGCCGTGCTTTCCTCTTCTTCGCTTATCCTTCAAAGATGAGTGGCGACCAGGTTTGGGTGGCACAGGACAGCATCTTCGGACTGGGTAACACGTTGCCCGACGGCTTTACGATGGCCACTCCGCTTGCACAAGTGGGACAGGGCGCAGAGGTAACAGCTTCCCTGAACGATATGATTATCGGTCTTATCCCTGGAAGTATCGGCGAGACGAGCGTTATTGCTATCGCTCTTGGTGCTATCCTGCTGCTGTGGACGGGCATCGCTTCTTGGAAGATCATGCTGAGTGTCTTCGTTGGTGGAGGTCTGATGGCTTGCCTCTTCGAGAGTCTCGGCATGACTCCGATTGCCTGGTACGAGCATTTGGTGCTGGGCGGCTTCTGCTTCGGTGCCGTATTTATGGCTACTGACCCCGTAACGTCCTGTCGCACAGAATGTGGTAAGTGGATTTACGGCTTCATCATTGGTGCTATGGCCGTTATCATCCGTGTGATGAATCCCGGCTATCCCGAGGGAATGATGCTCGCTATCCTGCTGATGAACATGTTTGCTCCTACTATCGACCACTTTGTTGTGGAGCGTAATATTTCAAAACGAATGAAGAGAGGAGGTACAAAATGAAACTGAACACTAATAGCAATTCGTACATTATTATATATAGTGCGATACTGGTGGTCGTCGTGGCCTTCCTGCTGGCCTTCATCTTCAAGGCATTGAAGCCGATGCAGGATGCCAACGTGGCCTTGGACAAGAAAAAACAGATTCTTGCATCTCTGAACATTCGTAATCTGAATGATAGAGAGGCAGAGGCACAATACAAAAATGTTGTCCGTGCCGACTACATCATTCAGAAAGACGAATGTGACAACGGCCCTGAGAATTTCGATGAATATGATGGTGAAAGTGCCGGCTTTAAACTTGGCAAGGCCGATTATAAGGCAGGCAAGCTCGTGGTCTATTTCTGTGAAGTGGCAGAAGGACAAAAGCTTGTGATTCCCGTCTATGGTATGGGTCTTTGGGGAGACATCTGGGGATATGTAGCGCTTAATCAGGACGGAACAGTCTTTGGCGCATATTTTGACCATGATAGTGAAACAGCCGGACTGGGTGCTGAAATCAAGGATTCCCGGGCTTGGCAGGAGAAGTTCATTGGCAAGAAATACATAGAAGAACCAGAAGGCCAGCCCATAAGTATCGTTCTCGGTGTCAAGAAGACTTCGGAGATAAAGAATCCGGAGGCAGAAGTTGACGCTATTACCGGTGCGACACTTACTTCTAATGGGGTTGATGAGATGCTCAAGGAGTGTCTCGGAAAGTATAAGAATTTCTTTTTACATAATGGTTGGGGAGGAGAATAAACTATGGCACTATTCAGTAAACAAAACAAAGAGGTTTTTACTAATCCGTTGAACCTCGACCACCCGATACTGGGACAGGTGCTTGGCATCTGTTCGGCTCTGGCTGTGACCTCGCAGCTGAAGCCCGCCATCGTCATGGGTATTGCCGTGACGGTGATTACGGCCTTCGCCAATGTGATTATCTCGCTCATCCGCAACACCATCCCCAACCGCATCCGCATCGTGGTGCAGCTCGTTGTGGTGGCAGCGCTGGTGACCATCGTCTCGCAAATCCTGAAGGCCTACGTCTATGATGTAAGTGTTCAGCTGAGTGTCTACGTGGGACTTATCATCACCAACTGTATTCTCATGGGCCGCCTGGAGGCCTTCGCCATGCAGAACAAGCCCTGGCCCTCGTTCCTTGATGGTCTGGGCAACGGCATCGGCTACGCCATGATTCTCATCATCGTGGGAGCCGTGCGTGAGTTCTTCGGACGTGGCTCGCTCCTGGGCTTCCAGATTATCCCAGAGGGAGCCTACGACTTTGGCTACATCAACAACGGTATGATGACCATGCCCGCTATGGCTCTTATCCTCGTGGGAATCGTCATTTGGGTACATCGTGCTTACTTTTATAAGGAGAAATAAGTTATGGAACACGCAATAAGTCTATTCTTCAGGTCCATCTTTGTGGACAACATGATATTTGCCTTCTTCCTCGGCATGTGCTCCTACCTTGCTGTGTCGAAGACGGTGAAGACCTCCTTGGGGCTTGGCTTGGCTGTGACCTTCGTGCTCACCGTCACCGTGCCCGTGAACTATCTGCTGCAGACGAAGGTGCTGGGCGACGGCTGCCTCGCTGAGGGTGTCGACCTGAGCTACCTCTCGTTCATCCTTTTCATCGGTGTCATCGCCGGTATGGTGCAGCTCGTCGAGATGACGGTGGAGAAGTACTCCCCCTCACTCTATGCCGCACTGGGCATCTTCCTGCCTCTTATCGCCGTGAACTGCGCCATCATGGGTGCCTCGCTCTTCATGCAGCAGCGCATCCTCATGGACCCCGACAACACGCAGGCCATCACCTCCGTATGGGATGCCATCGTCTATGGCTTCGGCTCCGGCATAGGCTGGACGCTGGCCATCGTCTCTCTTGGTGCCATCCGCGAGAAGATGCAATACTGCGACGTGCCCAAACCCCTGCAGGGCCTCGGCATCACGTTCATCACCGTGGGCCTCATGGCAATGGCAATGATGTGTTTCTCTGGACTAAATATTTAAGGAAGTATGGCACAGTTTATAGCATATAGTATCGGAGTATTCCTGACAGTCATACTCCTCTTGGTGATTATCCTGCTCGTGGCGAAGAAGTATCTCTCGCCCTCGGGCAACGTGAATATTGTGGTGAACGGCGACCGCACCCTCTCTGTGGCACAGGGCAACAACCTCATGGCCACGCTCAACGAGAACGGCATCTTCCTGCCTTCTGCCTGCGGTGGCAAGGCCTCATGCGGACAATGCAAGGTACAGGTGCTCGAGGGTGGGGGAGAGATTCTCGACTCTGAGAAGAGCCATTTCACCCGCAAACAGATTAAGGAGCACTGGCGCCTCGGTTGCCAGACAAAGGTGAAGGGCGACCTGAAGATTCATATCGACGAGAGCATTCTCGGCGTGAAGGAGTACGAGTGTACCGTCATCTCGAACAAGAACGTCGCAACGTTCATCAAGGAGTTCAAGGTGCAGCTGCCCAAGGGCGAGCACATGGACTTCCTGCCCGGCTCCTACGCCCAGATCAAGATTCCTGCCTTCGACTGCATCGACTACGACAAGGACTTCGACAAGAGTCTCATCGGCGATGAGTACCTGCCCTCGTGGGAGAAGTTCGGACTCTTCCCGCTGAAGTGTAAGAACCCCGAGCCCACCATCCGTGCCTATTCGATGGCCAACTACCCCGCAGAGGGCGATGTGTTCATGCTCACCGTGCGTATCGCCACGCCTCCGTTCAAGGCCGACAAGAGCGGATTCATGGAGGTGAACCCCGGTATCGCGTCGAGCTACATCTTCTCGCTGAAGCCTGGCGACAAGGTCATCATGAGCGGTCCCTTCGGCGACTTCCATCCCCACTTCGACTCCAAGAAGGAGATGATTTGGGTGGGCGGCGGCGCCGGTATGGCTCCCCTGCGTGCTCAGATCATGCACATGACCAAGACCCTGCACACCACCGACCGTGAGATGCACTACTTCTACGGAGCCCGCGCCCTCAACGAGGTGTTCTATCTTGACGATTTCCTCGGCCTGGAGAAGGAGTTCCCCAACTTCCACTTCCACCTCGCCCTCGACCGTCCAGACCCCGCTGCCGATGCTGCTGGCGTGAAGTACACCCCGGGCTTCGTCCATCAGGTGATGCTCAACACCTACCTGAAGGACCACGAGGCTCCCGAAGATGTCGAGTACTATATGTGCGGCCCCGGCCCCATGTCTGCCGCCGTCGTCTCCATGCTCGACAGCCTTGGTGTTAACCCGGAGAGCATCATGTACGATAATTTCGGAGGATAAGCAGTTATTCTTCAATAATTCCCACGAAAGGTCAGGATTGTGCCCTCCGTGGGAATTATTTTATCTCAAACAGGTTCAGTATTCCAAAGAAACGCTGACATAATCTAAGATTGTAGCGATACAGTTGCATCGTTTTCATTTTGTTACCTGAGCAAGCTCTTTCGTATTTCCACATTCAGGCAGCGGAATATAGCTTCTGGCTCGTCTTATAGTCCATTTCTTCTTAATTATGTTTATTATTTTGTCGTTTTTCTTGCACGATTCAATTATTAAGAGTAATTTTGCAGCGTTAGACCCCGTTGTCCCTGCCGAAAGGCATACTTCAGGGTTAGTGTTTTTAATGAATAAACATGTAATCGTTGGCAAACGATACTGATTATTTCCGACATGAGAAAACAATCTATGAAAAGAATTTTTATGTTTTTTGCGGCTTCTGTCTTGCTGCTCTCCTGTCAGGAGAGTATGGAGGAACGTGCTGCTCGTGAGGCCCGCGAGGTGACTGAGACTAAGTGTCCGATGCCTGTTGCTGACAACTTGTATCTGGACAGTGTGGTGTTTGACATTCCAACTCTTACGCAATCGCAGTATTTCCGCGTGACGGGTGAGCTGGACAATGACTCTCTGTTTGAGGTAACAGACTCCCGTTCACTCCTGCTTAACGAGCTGAAGAACGCACCTACCTACAGGACACTGATGAAGCACGGGGTGAACTTCCGCTACATCTACCATTCAACAAAAAGCCCCAGCAAGGTGATGCTGGAGCTTACTCTTACGCCGGAAGACTATAGACTATAAACAATAACTAATAAACAATAAACGTTGGCTGTGCGGTCTTTTGTTTATTGTTTATTGGTTATTGTTTATTGTCTATTGTTTATTGTCCGTCTCTTCCCCTTCGGTCATTTCGCCTTCAATGGTGAGTCTCACGATTTCCACCTTACCATTGCAATGCACGGTGATGCTCTTTGCGAAGTGTCCCAGGCGCTTGCCTGCACCATTGTAGGTCACCTTGATCTCGCCTTTCTGTCCGGGCTGTACTGGTTCCTTGGTGTACTCAGGGACGGTGCAGCCACAGGAGCCTATGGCCTGGTTGATGACCAGCGGAGCATCTCCCACATTCTCGTAGGCGAACACGCAGTGCAACACAGGTGACTTCTTTGAGAACTGGCCGAAGTTGTGGGTCACCTTGTTAAACTTAATCTCGGCCTGTGCCATAGCGACATTAATACCGCCAATGAGCAACATGATGAATAACAATGCTTTCTTCATAATACTAACGATTTACGAATATTCAATATTCAATCTTCAATAATTACTCCTCCTCGGGCTTCATGTTAGTGTAGACGGTCTGCACATCATCGAAGTCTTCCAGTTTTTCCACCATCTTGTCGATGGCTTCACGCTGTTCTGGAGTGACGTCCTTCAAGTCATTGGGGATGCGGGTGAACTCTGCACCTGTCACCTCAAAGCCGTTCTCCTCCAAGTGTTTCTGAATGGCTGAGAAGCTGCTGGGCTCACCGTAGATAGTGATGCTGCCCTCTTCCTCATCCTCGTCGTACTCATCATCAACCCCATAGTCAATAAGGTCAAGAATCATCTCGTCCATGTCCAGTCCGTCCTTCTTCTTGAAGGTGAAGACGGCCTTGTGGTCAAAGAGGAACGAGAGGCTGCCCTGTGTTCCGAGGTTACCTGAGAACTTGTTGAACACTGAACGCACATCACCTACAGTACGGGTGGTGTTGTCAGTCAGGGTCTCCACAAAGATGGCCACTCCATGAGGTCCATAGCCTTCGTAGGTTACCTCCTTGTAGTCGCTCTGGTCCTTACCCATAGCGTTCTTTATGGCACGCTCGATGTTGTCCTTCGGCATGTTCTCACGCTTGGCATTGGCGATGATAGCACGCAGGGCAGGGTTGTTCTCCGGCTCCGGACCTCCGGCCTTTACTGCGATGGCAATCTGCTTGCCAATCTTGGTGAATGTCTTGGCCATGTGGCCCCATCTCTTCAGCTTTGTAGCTTTACGGTATTCAAATGCTCTTCCCATTTTGATGTACGATTTACTTATTTTCGGTTTTCGATTTATTACCTTAGTTGTGCGCCTAACTTAGAAGTAAGTTGTGCGATGAGTTTCTGCATGATAGCATCTATCTGCTTGTCGTTCATGGTCTTTTCCTCGTCTTGGAGGATGAAGTTCACGGCGTATGACTTCTTGCCGGCAGGGAGATTCTTCCCCTCATAGACGTCGAAGAGTTCCACCTGCTTCAGAAGTTTCTTCTCTGCCTGACGAGCCACCTGTTCTATCTGGGCAAACTCTACGGTATTGTCTACCAGCAGGGCCAGGTCACGGCTTACTGCGGGCTGACGGGGAATGTCAGTGAAGGTCACCTTGTTCTTCTTTGTAGCCTTCATCAGCTGTGTCCAGTTCAGTTCGGCAAAGAATACAGGCTGCTGCAGGTCGAATTTCTTCAAGACAGCCTTTGAGAGGATACCCATCTCACCCAGTTTCTTGCCACCACGATTCTCAATGGTCATTCCTATGGCAAAGACATTCCACTCAGACTTCTTCATGACGAAGTTGGTCAGACCTATGCGGGCCAGGATGTTCTGCACGTCGGCAGACAGCTCATAGAAGGTTGACTCCTCATTGGGATGTGCCCAGGAACCTTCCACACGCTTGCCAGTCACCCAAAGACCCAGATAGTTCTCCTCTTTATAGGCCTGCATGGGGTCGTCATCATTCTGGCGCTCAGGATCGAAGAAGTAGCAGTTGCCAAACTCAAAGAATCGCAGGTTGGTGACCTTACGCTTCACATTGTGCTCCACGCTCTCTAATCCTCCATAGAGCAGGGTCTGGCGCATCACACCAAGGTCTTGCGACAGGGGGTTCATAATCTTCACCACCGTAGCATCCTCTCCATAGTAGGCCGTCTTGGTCAGGGAGTTGTTCAGGATCTCATTAAAGCCAGCACCAATAAGTTGCTCGCTGATGATATTCTGGAGTGAATGTTTGCGGTCCTCATCACCCTTGATGACAAGGCTGGACTTCAGCTGCGTAGGAATCTCCACATTATTATATCCATAGATACGCAGGATGTCCTCTACCACATCACAGGGACGCTGCACATCCACACGGTAGGCAGGAACCTCCAGCTCAAGTGCTTCGGGTTTCTCCCCGAGGATTTTCATCTCCAACGACTGGCAAATGCTCTTGATGGTCTCTGCGGGGATATGCTTACCGATAAGGCTGTCCACAGAGTTATAGTTCAGCGTTACCTTAGCGTTCTCTATGGGTGAGGGATACTCATCGCGTATCTCCATCGAAATCTTTCCTCCTGCCAGTTCCTTGCAGAGGATAGCTGCCTGTTGCAGGGCATAGATGACTCCATTAGGGTCAATGCCACGCTCAAAGCGGAAGGAAGCATCAGTAGAGAGTCCATGACGACGGGCAGACTTACGAATCCAAGTGGGATGGAAGTAGGCACTCTCCAAGACTACGCTGTGAGTGGTCTCATACGTGCCACTGCCCTTACCACCAAAGACTCCAGCAATACACATAGGTTCCTCGGCATTGCAGATGGCCAGATCACGGTCTGAGAGCTTATGTTCCACTCCGTCAAGTGTGACGAAGGGAGTTCCCTCAGGCATGGTCTTGACCACAATCTTATTGCCAGTCACCATATCGGCATCAAAGCAATGCAGGGGCTGACCGTAGGCCATCATGATGTAGTTTGTGATGTCCACAATATTATTAATAGGACGCAGGCCCACGGTATTGAGCTTGGTCTTCAGCCACTCAGGACTTTCCTTCACCTCACAGCCAGTAATGCTCACACAGGCATAACGACGGCAGGCCTCACTGTTCTCAATAATCACGTCGATGGGAAGGTCATGGTTGTCAACCTTGAAACCTTCAACTCCAGGACGGTGGAGGCTGGTATTATAGCCATTCTGCTTCAGCCAGGCATAGAGTTCACGGGCCACACCCCAATGACTCAGGGCATCTGCACGGTTGGCTGTGATGTCAATCTCAATGAGCCAGTCGCTCTCCAAGTGGTAGTACTCAGCGGCAGGGGTGCCAACTACAGCATCCTCTGGCAGGACAATGATACCGGCATGACTGGTTCCCACACCAATCTCATCCTCTGCACAGATCATTCCGCAGGACTCTACACCACGTAGCTTGGACTTCTTGATCTGGAACTCATTATCACCATCATAGAGCACACAGCCCAGGTCGGCTACAATGACTTTCTGTCCGGCAGCAACGTTAGGTGCTCCACAGACTATCTGTGAAGGTTCCTCACGACCCAGGTCTACCGTTGTCACATGCAGGTGGTCACTGTTAGGATGGGGTTCACAGGTAAGCACCTTGCCCACATAGAGCCCTTTCAGCCCACCACGGATGGACTGCACTTCCTCCAGAGCGTCAACCTCAAGACCTGTAGAGGTCAGGGCATCACACACCTGCTGGGCAGTGAGGTCAAAGTCAACAAACTCTTTCAGCCATTTATAAGAAACATTCATTTTTAATTACGAATTACGAATTACGAATTACGATTTTATAAAAATCGCGTGCAAAATTACAAAAAAAGATTGAATGGCCAATGTTTTTTTATCATTATTTTGGGAATTACATGAAAAAGACGTACTTTTGCACCTTAAATTGTAAATTGTAAATTTGTTAATCGTAAATATCCATGTTGAATCGGTTCAAATTATTCCTTCTTCTCCGCCGCCACAACTGGCTTGCATTTCGTCGCAGTCCTGCCTATGAGCAGAGCATGGTGGCACGTATCATGATGGTCATAGGTGCAGGCTTTATGATAGTCTACTTTATATTCCTCGGCACCATGTTCGGTGGAATGGCAAGCAGCAGTGATTTGCCTGGCATGCTCCTGATGTTCATGTTCATCTTCCTCCTCTTGCTCGACTTCTTCATACGTTTTATGGTGCAGAAGACCCCTGCCATGCTCATCAAGCCCTATATGCTGCTGCCCATACCCCGACGGTCAGTGGTAGACACCTTCCTGGCCACATCTCTTACCAGTGGCTACAACTGGCTATGGCTGGCACTTATCTTGCCCTATTGTTTCATTATCTTCTGTGGGGGTACATCCTTTGGCACTACGCTGGTTGTTCTTATCAGTGCCATGCTCCTATTCCTGGCAAACAGCCAGTTCTACCTTCTGGTACGTACCCTCATAGGCCGTTCCCTGCTGTGGTGGGTACTGCCAATAGTGGTCTATGGCGCGTTCATGGGGACACTCCTTATCTCCACCATCGACAACCCCATTATTAAATCCCTTTTCTCCAATGTCGATGACATCTTCGACAGCATTGCAGAATCCTTGGCCCAACCTTGGACCATCCTCCTCTGTCTGGCCTTGCTCATAGGACTGTTGTGGCTCAACCGCACCACCCAGTACCGCTTTGCCTTTGAGGAAGTAACCCGTGAGGAACAGCGTTCTCAGTTAGTTAGCAGCAGGGTAGTGCAGTTCACCTTCCTGGAGCGTTTCGGACAGATGGGTGAATACCTCAAACTGGAGCTGAAAAGCATCATGCGCAATAAGGCCATCCGTTCACGAGTGCTGATGAGCCTGGGACTGATAGTTATGCTTACCCTCATCATTGCCTACACCAGCGCTTATGACGGCAAGATGATGCTCAACTTCTGGTGCTTCTATTGCTTCTCCATCTATGGCATGACCGCCCTGATAAAGATTATGGCTCCCGAGGGCAACTACATAGACCTGCTGATGACCCACCGTGAGAACATCCTCCAGCTGTTGCGTGCAAAGTACTACTTCCATGTGGCCATTCTCTTTGTCCCCCTGCTGCTCATGCTCCCAGCTATCATTGCCGGAAAGTTCTCCCTGCTCATGGTTGTGTCCTACATGCTGCTCTCCAGCGGACTGATCTATTGTCTGCTCTTCCAGATGGCCGTCTATAACAAGCAGAGCCTTCCCCTGGACGCCAAGATTACGGGTAAGAACAACATGGAGACCGGCCTCCAGCTGATTATTGAACTGGTAGCCATGTTCCTTCCCTTAGTGCTGGTAGCCTTGCTCATCCTCCTCTTCGATGAGACCACAGCCTACTGTGTTATGGCTGTCCTTGGCCTCCTCATCACCCTTGCCCATCCCCTCTGGCTCCGCAATATCTACACCCGCATGATGGCCCGCAAGTACCAGAACCTCGAAGGATTCCATGCAAGTAGGTGAAGCAGATTTCCTTGAATAAATAATAGAATGAAGCTTGCGAATGTTGAGTAAAAACATGTTTCCAAGAATCAATAATGTAAAGAATTATAACAGTAATTTCCTCCTTCGTAACCTCTCGATTTAGAACAATAAGCTGCACAGATTAAGATTTCTGTGCAGTTTTTGCAGACTTAAACATTGCACAAAAAACAGCTGACCCCCAAAAACTCAAATCAAAGATCCGCTGCAAATATAATAATATTGGTAGAATCAGCGGAAACCTTGCTTTTTCTTTGTGTTTCCGCTGATAATAACTGTTTTTAACAAAATTGAGGGTAAAGATGATAGATGTTTTTACCTCTTCAGGTATTTCGCCAGTTCGTGATGGGCGTCACGGAGACCTTTGGCAAATGACTGGGCGTTCATCTGGGCACCGAGCTTGGAGGTGTGGGTGTGGTCTTTCTTGAAATACTGGTCGCCGGCCTTTTGCTTGATGGCGGCAAGCTGTTCCTTGGCCTTCTCCTTGTCGGGCGAGAGGCGCTTTACGGCGAACTTCTTGTCGAGGAAGTCGGCGGAAATGTTGTGCATGTCGATGAAAGTAACGCCCGTCTGCTCCACGACCTCGCGGTACCACTTGCCGTAAGAGGCATCGCGGCGTTCAACCTTACCGCCGGGCCACTCGTTGCGTGGGGTGAGGGAAACGAGGATGGGAGTAGCGCCCTTTTCGCGCACGTCGTCAATCATCTTGTGGAGATACCAGCCGAAGGAGTAGACCACCTCGTAGGTGTCGTTGTCCATGTGGTAGACGTGGAGCGTGTCCTGTGTGCCGGGGATGACACCACGGGCTTTCTGGTCGGTGATGGGGCAGATGTCATTGTGGCCGAACTGGATGGTGACGAAGTCGCCAGGCTGCAGGGAGTTGTAGACCTTGTCCCAGAGTCCTTCGCGGATGAAGCTTCGTGTGGAACGTCCGGCACGGGCGGCATTGACGAGCGTAATCTTGCTCTCGTCAAAGACTGTGAATGCCTGTGAAGCCCATCCCCACATGCCGTCGTCGTCTTTGTCGGCGTTCTTCACCGTGGAGTCGCCCGTGAAGAAGACAACGGGCTTTCTTTCAGAGGTGAGGGATGAGGGGTGAGGGGTAGGAGAATACTTTTGTGGTTCCATGTTTTGCATCATGGCCTGGAGGGGCTTAAGCTGTGGGTTTTGGCTCTCCCAGAGACCTTCTGCGGCGCTTAGGGCATTCATCTCGGCACCGAACTTCGAGGTGTGGATCTTGTCGCCGAGGAAGTGATAGTGTTGTTTCCATTCGCTGTAGGAGTCGAGCTTTGCACCGCTCCGTTCGTTTAGGTCAACGAAGGGTACACCCTCTATGGCGGCGATGTAGGCTGCCCACTCTGTCTGGGGCTTGCGGATAATCTTTCCCTTGTCGTCACGGGCATCGCGGGGTGTGAGGGACATGAGGATGGCGTTGGCTCCCCTCTCACGAATGTCGCTGATATATTTTCGCAGATAGGTGCCGTAGCTGTAGACGGTGTCCTGACGTTGTGTGCGCTGGTTAAAGCCGACAATCATCGTGTCGGGGTCTACGCCAGGAATGACGCCACGGGCACGTCGGGCATCAAAGAAGTCAGCGCTGTCATTGTGGCCTATGGAGACGATGACCCAGTCGCCAGGCTTCAGGGCATCACGGACGGCGGGCCAGAGGTCGGTGTAGAACGTGCGGGTAGACATACCACCGAGGGCTTGATTCTCTACAGTAATCTTGCTCTCGTCAAAGTATTTGTTGGCGAAATATCCCCATCCCCACTGTCCATTCGAGCCGTTGCCCTTTGTGCCGTTGCGCATGGTGGAGTTGCCCACGAGGAAGAGCACGGGGTTGCTGCCTTTGCGCGTGCTGCCAGGTTGCGGGCGAGACATCAAGGCCTTGGCTATCGAGTCGGGGGTGTTGTCCACCACCTTGTTTGCATCCCCGATAGGGTCAGGCAGGTTGTCGAAGGCC
The DNA here is from genome assembly GCA_017645905.1 of Prevotella sp. Lineage (GTDB taxonomy): Bacteria > Bacteroidota > Bacteroidia > Bacteroidales > Bacteroidaceae > Prevotella. Next base: position 17,218 of record JAGCNO010000138.1, read on the forward strand.
TGGCCAAATGCTTGGACCAGGCTCATAGAAATGACTGTTAGGGCTGCGAGTGTTCGTCTCATAGAGAGGAGCTAAATGGGATTAATGGGAGTTATGGGAATTGATGGAGCTTATTTCTTGTTGCGTTGTTGCTGTTGCATCTCTGCGGCGCGGCGCTGCATCTCTTCGAGCCGGGCGGCTAGTCCGCTCTGCTTCTTTGGGTTGTTCTGGTTCTCCTTGTAGCGGGCCTCGAGGATGGCGAGGAGCTTGGCATCGTTGGTGGTCTTGCGAAGAATCCACATGATGGCGGCGGAGAAGAACAGAGAGATGAAATAGTAGAAGTTCAGACCTGAGCCGTACTCGTTGAAGATGAAGAAGAACATGAGTGGCATGAAGTACATCATGTATTGCATCATCTTCATTTGCTCTGCCTGCTGTCCCACCATCTGGTCCTTTTGCTGTCGCATGGTCATGTAGCTATAGAGCAGGTTGGCGACACAGAAGAGGATACACGTCAGCGAGAGGTGGTCGCCGATGAGCCACAGTTCCTGGCTCCACTGGCCGATGACGGGTATGGGGTCGTAGGTCGAGAGGTCGTCCATCCAGAGGAACGACTCGCGGCGCAGCTGTATGGCGTTAGGCACGAAGTTGAACATCGCAATCCAGATGGGCATCTGTATGAGCATGGGCAGACAGCCGCCGAGGGGCGACACGCCATATTGCGAGTAGAGCTGCATCATGGCCTGCTGCTTCTGCATGGCATCCTCGGGCTTGTCATACTGCTTGGTGGCAGCGTCGAGTTTTGGTTTCAGTACGCGCATCTTGGCCGACGACATGTAGCTCTTCTTCACCATGGGGTAGGTGATGGCCTTCAGCAGCAGGGTGATGAGGATGAGCACGATGCCCATGTTCAGGCCAAGGCTGGTGAGCCAGTCGAAGACATAGAGCGTGAACCAGCGGTTGATGTATCGGAAGAGCGGCCAGCCAAGGTAGACGAGCTGCTCCATTTCCAGGTCTTTGCCAAACGTGCTCTGCTTCTCTACTTGTTGCAAGAGGCGGAAGTTGTTCGGGCCGAGATACATCTCAAACTCCGAGGGCTGCTGGCCTGTGGGGTCGAAAGCTGTAGTAAGCCGTGCGTCGTAATATTTCAGGATGTGAGCACTCTTGTCCTTCTGCGGTGTGCTGGTGAGCGTGGCTCCCGGCTCGAAACCGTCCTTCGAGATGAGCACGGCCGAGAAATACTGGTTCTTGAAGGCCACCCAGTCGAGGGCCTCCTCGGTAGTCTCCTGCTTGTCGCTGGTTTCGTTGAGGTAGTCGGTGCCGCCGCCGCGCATCTTGTAGGTCAGGGCCGAGCGTTGGTTCTCAAACGTAAATCCTTTCTCCTGCTGGCGGCACGAGTCTTGCCACTCTATGGCCAGAGTCTTGCGTGTGGGGCTGAACAGCTTGTCCATGCCGATGGTCTGTAGCGAGAAATGGAGCATGTAGTCAGGCCCCAGGCGGTAGCGCAGCTGCAGTTGACCACCGTTGCTGGCCTGTGCCGTCAGCGTCAGGGTGCTGTCGGTGGCCTCTGAGGGTGTGAAGAAGAGGTCGCGGGTAATGATGTTGTCGTCCTTGGCCTCGAGGATAAAGTTCATCTGTTGTCCGTCGCGGGTGAAGAGCATCACGTCGTCTGAGTTGTCGCGGTTCAGATAGCCCAGCATACGGGCACTTCCAATGGTGCCGCCCTTGGTGTTAATGGTCAGCTCTACGGAGTCGTTCTTCAGCGTCATAGCCTGGTCGGTGCCGTTGAGAGCGGCGTAGAAGAGTGCCGTAGTATCGCCCATAGCGGCAGCCTCGGCCTGTTGTTCGCTCAGCAGTTTTGCCTCAGCCTTCTGTTTCTCGGCGTTGGCCTGGGCAGCAGCAATGCTGTCCTGCTGACGGTAGTAGGCGTCAATCTCTTCCTGCGAAGGCTTGTTCCACCAGCTGAAGCCGATGAGCACGATGGCAATGAGAATGAAGCCTGTAAGTGTGTTTTTGTTCATTGTCTCTCTCTTACTTTTTCGTTTCTGTTTTGCTGATATGAATAATTAGGGCGCAAAATTACAAAAAAGAATTGAGATAGGCCTTAACTTTTGGGAAAAAGTCCTTGTTTTTTAGGAATGATTAAGTCATTCAAGGACTTTGAGCCGTTATCTCTATCAGAGAAAGCCGTTCTTTCCATGAGAAAAAGCCGTTCTTTCTTTCAAATTCTCGAGAGAATTGACGAGAGAGAACGGCTTTTTCTATGGAAGATAATGGCTAATTCTATAAGAGGGAACGGCTTTCTTTATGAGCAAGAGCGGCTCAACGTCTGAGAGACATTATTTGGTTCTTATTGTGCCTGGCGGAAAATGTCTTCCAGGACGGCGCGTGAGAGGCGTTCTTCCTCGGGGTAGGCTATTCGTTCGTGCTCCAGAATCTCGTCGATGGTCCACTTGAACTTGATGAACTTTGCCGGCACTCCGCCGATGAGGCTGTAGGGCGGCATGCTCTTCGTCACTACTGCTCCGGCGGCCACCACGCAGCCTCGGCCAAGGGTGACACCGGCCAGCAACGTGACGTTTACACCTATCCAGACATCTTCTTCAATGATGATGTCGCGGTCCAACTGGCTTATTTCCTCATTGCTTTTCTTCGTCTGGCCAAAGAGGCTGCCTATCTTTTGCGGATGGTCACCACCCACGACGGTGAAGCCCTGTGCAGCACCGCTATTGTGCTTCATGATGAACCGCGATCGGGAACAGAGTATCACACCGCCGAAGATGACGTTGTGGTCGTAGATGAAGACGTTTTCGGGGTTGGAGATGGTCAGCGGGGGGACAAGTGATACGTCCTTGCCCAGATGGCCGAAGGCTTTCTTCGGATAGCCAATATACTGCCGGTACAGTACGTATAGTCCTCTTCTACAGCGCAATAGGTATTCTTTCATTGAGGTATGAGTTTTAGGAATTAGCGAATTGTTTTATGGCGGCTTCAAAGCGTTTCTGGTCTTCCATGAATTGTGCAAGCAGGTCATCGCAGCGCTTCTCATAGGCGGCGTGGTCTTGGGTGAGGAATGTCAGGATGTCGTCGGCCAGATTGTGGCAGTCGTCGACGGCAATGCCTACGCCATAGCGTTCGGCATAGTCACCCTGCGTAGTGCCCCGTGTCACAATCATGGGCTTATGGTGCTGCAGGGAGAGGTAGAAACGGTTGGAGAGTGCCGTGTCGTGGGTGATGACGCGAGGGTAGAAGATGTTCATTACCGTGCATTGCTCCACGTATTGCGCCTCGTCCTTCTTCTCGTAGAAGCCGGTGAACGTCACATTTCTGATGTCATGCTCACGGCAGTATTCCTCTATCTTCGACGCTGCGCTACCCTTTCCTACGAACTGCATGATGATGTCTTCGCGGTTGGCAAGGGCTTTCACCACCTCCATGTTTGCCTCTAAGTCGCGGATGGCACCGATGGTGAGGACCTTGAGGGGTGAGGAGTGAGGAGTGAGGTGTGGGAGGTTACTAACTGTACTGTCGCTCGAAGGTGACCTCTCACCTTTCACCTCCCACCTCTCACCACCAATATTGTGCGAAAGAATGTACTCTGCTTTCGGCAGGTGTGGCAGGAATCCAGGCGATGATACCACGTTGGCACAGCTGAAGCGCAGCATGAGGGCAAAGAGCTGCCGGAAGCCTGGCCGCTGTTCTATCGAGAGGTCGCGGTAGTCTATAATGTAGCGATGACGGTAGCGACGTAGGAGCATAGGTGCAAGGAGGCAAGTCATCTGCGGGCCGAAAACGATAAGGTGGTCGAAGTCCTCGTTCTTGATCGTCTGCTTGATGTACTTGATGTACCCTCGGTAGGCTGAGAGGCTGGCTGAGCCGTGCCCCTGCGGACAACGTTCCTGATATTGGAATCCCTCTGCATGGTCGTCGCCTTCTCGGTTCCATGAGATAATGGCATAGTCAGCCTCCAGACGGTCGAGCTGCCGGGTGTAGATACGAACGTAGGGAGCGTACCACAAGGAGCCTGGGAGTATCAATGCCGTTTTCATTATTATTAATATTAAGTTGTTGTCTTTCTTTGTTTTATCTCTTTTTGTTCAGCCAGTAGTATAGGTGTGGGGCATAGAGGTTCATCTTTCTGAAGACCCATGTCATCGGGTATTTCAGCGGCATGCACCGGCGTATCATCGTGAGGTAGTCGGCATCGCTGTGCAAGGGGTGGTTCAGGTATTCGCGGCGCTTGCTGAGCGTCATGTTGCAAAGTTGTTCCTCGATGCCCTTTATGTCCGGGTGGTCGAAGGGGCAGGTGCCGCATACACTCGGTGTCACCACAACAGGAATGCCCTTCCGTCGTGCACGATAGCCATAGTCAAGGTCGGCCTGGCCGTGGCGGTAGCCCTTGTAGAGAATGCCGTGCTCCTCCACCACCTGTTGGGGCACGAGCAGGGTGTTTGCGTGTGTCCAGTCGCAGAGCTGCGGTTTGTCACAGGGGACAAGCTTACGGCGGCGACTTGTAAAGCGGTTGACGAACACCTCGCCGCCATAGGTGATGTGCGTGGGGTCGGAGGGGTCGCAGACCATGCCCGAGACGATGCCTTCACGCCCGAAGTGCTCGCGGCAATAATCCTCGGCAGCAAAGAGCGTGACAAAAGCGTCGCTATTGAGCACGGTGTCGTCGTTGAGCAACAGGTAGTAGTCCCACGGGCCTTCCTTCATTGCCTCTTGCCAGGCCAGCCTCATGCCGCCGGCCCAGTAGAGGTTGCCGTCGCCATGTAAAATGTTGAGGGACGGGGATTGCAAATCCCCTTTAACAGATTTCAAATCCCCTTTAACAGATTTCAAATCCCCGATAAGAGACGTCACGGCATCGGCGGTGCCGTCTGTACAACCGTCGTCGGTGAGGTAAACGTGGAGGGTGAGGGGTAGGGGAGTGTTCTCATTCATGGCCACGAGCAATGACTTTATGCACCGCAGGGTCTTTTCCCTACGGTTATGACAAGTCATTAATACAGCAACGGTTGCCAAAACTAATCCCTTATTACTTAATAGTTAATTACTTGTTGTTTAATCGCTTATTACTTTTACTACCTTTGCGGGGTTTCCAGCCACGATAGTGTGTGGCGGCACGTCCTTTGTCACTACCGACCCTGCCCCTACGACGGCTCCCTGGCCGATGTTCACGCCTTTGAGGATGATGGAGCGTGCCCCGATAAAGACATCATCGCCAATGACCACCGGACTGTTCACCACGTAGTCGTAATAGTTGGGCACGTGACGTTTCTCAATGTCCATAGGGTGACCGTCGGTGTCGGTGATGAGGCATCCTGAGCCTATCAGCACGTTGTTGCCAATGGTGACGGCCTCGCTGACGCTGATGGTCGTCCCCGAGATGCCCACATTGTCGCCGATACGCAGGGTGCCCCTTGGAAACACGTTGAAGAACGTCGGCTGTATCATTCCGAAGGCATTATGCACAAGGCTATTGATGCACTTGAAGTTGCGTCCCACCTCTATACGTCCACGGTGCTGGCCCTTCAGGTGGCGGAGCAAGAAGCCGGGTTCCCACACGTAGCAACGGCCGTCCATGAACATCCCCTCGTTCCAAGGGAAGCGGCTACGCCAGGCATTAAAGCGGCTAACAATGTTCATGTAATTTTTGTATAGTTTGCTCATAAACAACTACTTGTCATTTTAAGTTTCACTTTTTACTTTCGTCAACAGCAGGGTATAGAAGAGGAAGGCGTAAAGGGGATAAACACCAATGAAGAATGGTTCAATCGTCATACTGCCCAAGATGAGGAATACGGAGTTTGCGATGACGGCCGTACGATAGGGCGAGTCCCATTTCAGCTTTCTCAGCGGACGGAGGAGAAGGGCGACGAAGAATGTCAGTCCGATGATGCCGTAGCTCACGAGGAAGGCCAGGAAGTCGTTATGGAAGCCTACGTTGTTAATGCCATTAATGGTTGTGAGGCTTATGCCCTTGTCCTTACCGACGCCGAAGACGAGGTCTCCCAGAGTGGCGTTGTCAATGAAGGTATAGTATTTCTTAGCCCATATCAGCAGGCGGTTGGATCCCGTGCCGTCTTCTGCCTCGGCCCGTCGTGCCAGGAGGTCGAAATACTCGTTGGTGTAGAGATAGTACAGAAATCCCATGCCTGCAAGGATGAGCAGCACCTTCCATATCTTCTTGGCCCTCGAGAACAACAGTTGCACCAGTATGCTGACGATGAGGCACAGCAAAGCACCTCGCGACCCCATCATGAGCATCACGGGGATGCTGATGCTGAAGGCCGCCAGACTGTAGACAATGAAGTACCAAGGGTAGATTTTTGCATGCATGAGGCAGGTGAAGGCCACTGAGGCACCCATGCCCACGCCAAGACCCAGATAGTTCTGGTCGCTCCATCCAATGCGGTCCAGCTCAGGGGTGAAGCCTGTCGAGCCGAAGTAGAAGACATCGCGCGTCAGGAACAAATAGGTTGACAACACGGTGGTAATGGTCATGAAGCAGAGCGAGAAATAGGTCACTGTGCGCTTGTTAATGACCGGCACGAAGGGCACAATCATCGTCATCGTCAGCAGCGTGAAGGCAGTGTAGCCATGTGTGGACTCCGAGTAGGCGTCGTTCAGCCAGATGTATATGAGGAAGAAGAACACCAGGCTGTTCTCGCCGCCCAGCAGACGGCTGGTAATCTCCTTATGACGGTCCCAGAAGAGCCACAGCCCCACCGACATGGCCAGCACGTAGATGTGAGGCATCGTCGGCATGTAGGAATAGGCATAGCCCAGCGAGGCGATGCTCCAGAAGCACGTAAGGACAGCTACGAAGAGTCCGCGAACATCGTTGAGGCCAGGATAGAGCACAGCAACAAGAAACGCCACACGCACAGGCAGCGGAGGCGCAGCCACAATGTTTGTCCAAGAGACCATGATGCCCAGCAGCAGCAGGTAGTAGAGTAACAATTTCCACGGTCTCATCGTCTCAACACTGCTCTAAAGCTATTATTTCCTGACATTCAACCTGCAAAAGTACTATTTTTTAAGACAATGACGGCTTCTTATGCGAAAAAATTATATTTAATTATAACTTTATGCAACTTTCACCGCTATAATACTGGCCACCTGGCGCAAACGCAACAATGCAACGCAACAGTTGTTGCGTTGGTTGCGTTGCGTTGTTACGTTCAGCGTGTCACTTGGCAAATGCGCTCCGTTACATGCCTCCCTCAGCCGTAACACGATTCCCTGTCTGCAGTAATGTGACGCGCCGTCTGCAGTAATCAGACTTGCTTTTTTGTAAGGAATAAAATAAGTGGGCATATTATTTGTCTGGATTTGGCGGTTCGGAAAGAAATGCGTACCTTTGTCCCTGTGATGATAATATTTCGGAAAAAAACTTAATAATTTTGCTATTTAACAAGAAATGACTATCTTTGCAGCCAGTTTTAACTAAACAACTACTAAATTTATACAAAAACAAAAACTTATGAAACATTTAACGAAGAGAACCTTTATGGCTTTGCTTTTGCCAATGGTGTTTCTTACTGCCTCTGCTCAGCAGACTGTCAGGGGCACGGTGAAGGACGCCAGTGGGGAGCCGATGATTGGTGTGACTGTTGCTGCCGGCAAGGGTGCCGGTGCCGTTACTGACCTCAACGGACAGTTCACGCTGACCAACGTCTCGCCAGGGACGACCCTTAACATTTCCTACATTGGCTACAAGCCCCAGACCATCAGGGTGGGCAGCCAGTCGAACATCAGCGTTACGCTGGAGGAAGACAACACCACGCTTGAGGACGTTGTTGTCATCGGCTACGGCACGATGAAGCGTAAAGACCTGACCGGCTCGGTAGCCTCGGTAAGTGGCGACAAGCTTGCTGCCAACCCCGTGGCAACGGTGGCCGAGGCCCTGCAGGGCCAGCTGCCTGGTGTGAACGTCATCTCGCAGGACGGCCGTCCCGGTGGCTCGATGAGCATCCGCATCCGTGGCGGCGGCTCCATCACCCAGAGCAACGACCCGCTGTTTATCGTAGACGGTGTGCAGGTGTCGTCCATTGATGACATTGCCGCCGACAACATTGAGAGCATCGACGTGCTGAAAGATGCCGCTTCTACGGCCATCTACGGTGCACGCGGCGCCAACGGTGTCATCCTCATCACCACCAAGGGTGCCAAGGAGGGCAAGGCTACGGTGAAGTACAACATGTACTACCAGATCAAGGCTGAGCCTGACAAGCTCGACGTGATGAGTGCCTACGACCACGTGCTCCACACCTGGAGCTACGCCAAGTCGCTGGGCGACACCTATGCCGACGGCGTGGCTAAGTACTACGGTCTGGGCAGCCAGAACGGCAATCACCTCAACGACTACAAGAGCCAGAGCGCCCATAACTACATGGACGACGTGCTGCAGTCTACCCACGCCTGGAACCACGACGTGAGCCTGAGCGGCGGCACGAAGAGCACGAGGTACTACGCCTCGGTGAACTACATGAACAACGATGGCACGCTCATCAACTCCGGTTTCCGCCGCTGGGGAGCTAACGTGAAGCTGTCGCAGGACATCACGAAGAACCTGCGCTGGGACACCGACCTCCGCTACAACGAGATGCAGTTCAAGGGTAACCGCTATGAGTTTGCCACGCAGGCCTACCGCTACCGTCCCATCGACAATCCCCTGGGCAGCGGCAACCCCAGCGACCTGGGCATGGGTAGCGCCAGTGCCGAGGACACCTTCAACCCCGTGAGCATCGTCAACGACTACGAGAACCTGCGCAACCGCTTCCGTGTCAGCGCCAACACCGGCCTGACGTGGAAGGTCATTACCGGCCTCACCGCCAAGACCGAGCTCTTCCTGAGCCGCAACTGGAGCAAGACGCAGGCCTGGGTGGGCGGCCACACCAATGGCGAGAGCTACAACTCGGCAACGCTGACCGAGGGCGACGGCTACAGCACCCGCTGGGACACCACGCTGAGCTACGAGGTGCAAGGACTGGGCGAAGCTCACCAGCTGAACGTCATGGCCGGTAACGAGGTGCTGTCGAGCCGCTCGAACAGCGCCCGCATCTACGGCACTACCTATCCCAGCGAGTGGGACATGAACTGGGCTTTTGGTAACATTAACATGACCAACAAGGTGAACGACACCTACACCTACAGCGACGGTCATCCCTCGCACACCCTGTCGTGGTTCGGACGTGCCAACTACACGCTGCTGGGCCGCTACATGTTCACCGCTACCTTCCGTGCCGACGGCTCGTCGAAGTTCTCGGAGGACAACCGCTGGGGCTACTTCCCTGCAGGAGCTGTTGCATGGCGTATCAGCGACGAGCCTTTCCTGGCCTCGACACGCGACTGGATGGACAACCTGAAGCTGCGCCTCTCCTACGGTACGTCGGGTAACGACCAGATTGCCTCAGGCCTCACCGAGACCCTCTGGACCACAGGCACCGCTACCGTCAACGGTGAGAGCATCACCACCTACAAGCCTGCTTCGACGCTGGGCAACCCCGACCTGAAGTGGGAGACCACCATCTCACGTAACGCCGGTCTGGACTTCAGCTTCTGGAATGGCAAGCTGCGTGGTAGCCTCGACTACTACTGGAACACCACGAAGGACGTGCTCATGCTCGTGCCCTGTGACCCCACGTCGGGATTCAGCTATCAGATGCAGAACATCGCCGAGACCTCTAACAAGGGTATCGAGTTGTCGCTCTTCTACGAGATCATCCGCAAGAAGGACTTCAACCTCGGCTTCGGCATGACTTACAACTTTAATAAGAACAAGGTGGAGAAACTCCAGGAAGGCGTGCTGGCCTCGGCCCACACCAACTGGGGTTCGAGCATGCGTGTTCCCAACTACGACTACATCGTGATGGAAGGCGAGCCTGTCGGTCTGGTGCAGGGTATGCAGAGTGCAGGATTCTACACCGTCGACGACTTCAACTATGCCAACGGCGTATGGACCCTCAAGGACGGCGTTCCCGACAACACCATCGGACTGGGACAGTACAACAGTCCCTACACGCTGCCTGAAGGCCAGAAGGCATTCCCCGGTATGGTGAAATACGAGGACACCAATGGCGACAAGGTGGTTGACGCCAACGACGCTACCATCATCGGCCACACTATGCCCAAGCACACTGGAGGCTTCAACTTCACGGGACGCTACAAGAGCATCGACTTTGCTGCCAATTTCACCTATCAGCTTGGTGGCGACATCTACAACGCCAACGTCATGTGCGACATGAAGGGCGACAAGGACACCTCGCTGGGCTACAACCGCCTGGCCGAAGTGAGCGACACCTGGCGCTTCTACGACATCAATGCCAGCGGCGACCTCGTAGCCGTGACAGAGCCTGACGCAGTTCGCACTCTCAACGCAGGTGCCAAGTACGGCTTCCTGCCAGAATATGGCGTGTGCTCCTCCGACTTCATCGAGGATGCTACCCACCTGCGCCTTCAGACGCTCACCGTGGGCTATACCTTCCCCAAGCTGTGGACGAAGCAGATAGGCATCAGCAATGCCCGTGTCTACTTCACCGCCGGAAACCTCTTCTGCCTGAAGAAGTACAGCGGACTGGATCCCGACATCAACGTCAGCCCCCATGCCGACAGCTCCTACTCAGGATTCCCCACACCGAGCTACGACTTCCGCTCTTACCCGAAGAGCCGTACCTTCACCTTCGGTCTTAACGTAGCATTCTAAGCAATAACAATAAACGTGAAACAATAAACACATAGGAGAATAATGATTATGAAGACAAAGATATTCAGTGCAATACCGGTTATTGGTTATTGTTTATTGCTTATTGGCTGTAGTGACTACCTTGACACGAAGTCCTATTCCGAGGCCAACGCAGAATTCGTGTTCTCGAACATGAAAACGGCACGTGCAGCTATGGACGGTGCCTACAGCGAGTGGCATGGAGCCGTCAGCTCGCAGATCTTCGGCGACGGTCTCTTTTACGCCCTCGATGTTGCGGGCTCTGACATCATGCGCCATCCTGAGAAGTACTCTGCTCAGCCTGCACGCCATATTCCCGAGGCATTCTATGTAAATGGCACCGAGGCCGCTGCCTACGACCCCGTCACCTATGGTAAGGAAGCTCCCAGCAGCCCCTACAGCGTGCTATTCTCCGTTATCGGTAAGTGCAATGCCATTACCTCGGCCATCGAGGGCATGAGTGGCTACGACGAGATGATGGCTGGCGGTAAGGCTACCGACATGAGCCAGCTCTACGGAGAGGCCGTCGCCCTGCGTGCCACTGCCTACCGCGAACTGATTAAGTACTACGGCGACGTTCCCTTCCAGACCGTCATGGGCCAGGCAGCCGTCGGACTCTCGTGCCGCGACTCCATCTACGACGTGCTTATTGACGAGCTGAAGACCGTCGAACCTCTGATGAATCCCGTTGGTGCAAAGAACAAGAACTACCTGTCGCAGACCTATGTCGACGGTCTCATCGGCCGTCTGGCACTCGAGGCCGGTGGCTATCAGACCCGTCGAGGAGACATGAACTATGTCGACGGCAAGGGCAGCGCCCTGACCTTCGAGACCAAGGGCTCGGCAACCAATGGTGCCGACTATGGCCGTCGCAGCGACTGGAAGACACTCTACGCCACCGCCAAGGAG
>JAGCNO010000139.1 GCA_017645905.1 Prevotella sp.
GCCCGTACGCTGAAGGTCGATACCGTGCTGCAGTGCGAGGGTTTCCTGGGACGCGCCGTGTTCTCGCCCGACGCCCGCCAGCTGCTCATATCGGGCAATCCCGAGGCCTTCAACCGCATCGGCTGTCAGTTGCCCGCCAACGTGACGCCCAGCATGACCGAGAACGAGCTGTTCCTCTACGACCTCGCTACTCGTCAGGTGACGCCGCTGACGAAGGACTTCGACCCCAGCGTCGATGGTAGTGCCGACTGGTCGTGGGCCGACGGTAAGGTCTACTTCCGTGCCGAGTGCCGCGACTACGTGTACCTCTACCAGCTCGACCCCAAGACGGGCAAGATTGAGAAGCTGCCGTGCTGCGGCGACGATGTCTATCGCTTCGAGATGGCTGCCCACGCCCCCGTGCTGGCGTACCTTTCTTATAATACGCTAGAACCGGCATCAGCCTATGTGGCAACCGTCAAGAAAAACTCTTCACTTTTCACTCTGAACTCTTCACTCTTCGACGGCCGCAAGGCCCTTGGCGACGCCGAGGTGGGCACCTGCGAGGACTGGAACTTCCGTAACTCCAACGGCGACACCGTCTATGGCCGTCTCTATAAGCCGAAGGACTTCGATGCTTCGAAGCAGTACCCCATGATTGTCTATTACTACGGTGGCTGCTCGCCTACGAGCCGCTACTTCGAGTCGCCCTACGCTCCGCAGTACTGGAACTCGCTGGGCTACATTGCCTACATCATTGAGCCCAGCGGCGCTACAGGCTTCGGTCAGGAGTGGGCTTCGCGTCACGTCAACACCGCCGGCGGTCTCACCCAGAGCGGCACCGCAGCAGCCAACAAGGGCGGTTCGCCTGCTGGCGACATCATCGAGGGCGTGAAGAAGATTTGCGAGGAGCATCCCTTCATCAACAAGAATAAGATTGGCTGTATGGGCGCCTCCTACGGCGGTTTCATGACGCAGTACCTGCAGACCGTCACCGACATCTTTGCCGCTGCCGTCTCGCATGCCGGCATCACCAACCACACCAGCTACTGGGGCGAGGGCTACTGGGGCTACAACTACAGCGAGGTGTCGATGGCCAACAGCTATCCCTGGTCGCATCGCCAGCTCTATGTTGACCAGTCGCCGCTGTTCAATGCCGACAAGATTCACACCCCGCTGCTGCTCCTGCACGGCAATGCCGACACCAACGTGCCCCTCATCGAGAGCCTCCAGATGTTCACCGCCCTGAAGCTGCTGGGCCGCGAGGTGGCACTCGTCGAGGTGACGGGCGAGAACCACCACATTCAGGAGTACGCCAAGCGCGAGAAGTGGCTCGCCACACAGATGGCGTGGTTCCAGATGTGGCTCAAGGACGACCCCACGTGGTGGGACGCCCTCTATCCGAAGAAGCACTTGTAAGAAGCCTCTCCCCAGTCCCCTCCCCACGTAGGGAGGGGAGCCAGGGACGCAAGAATACCCCCCCAAAAAAAGCCTCCCCGACACACCGTCGGAGAGGCCTTTTTTCGTCTTCAGGACTTATGTTTCCTTATTTGGCCTTATACATCAGTACACTGAACACGATGCACACGACCAGCATGACTCCAATGACACTGATGACGGGCACAACGCTGTGACTCGTCAGCACAAAGATGCTGAGGGCAATCGTCAGTATGAGTACCAGCATGAACACGGCCAGGATGCGCATCAGCCATGCTCCCAGCTCGTTCTGGCGTGGGGTTGCCTCCTTCTGGTTGTAGCCCGGTATGTTCAGCGCCGACTGTGGGAAGTAGGCACCGACAACCGCGGCCAGTGCCACCACCGTGATGATGATGAAGGGAATGAGGTGATGGGTGGGCGAACCCCATGCGTCGGGCTGTCCCGATACGCCGAAGTGTGTGGGTACGATGCCCGGGGCGCGGCTGATGAGCCAGATGATGACTCCCCAGACGGCAGCCGTCATAGCGATAAACACACAGTCGAAGATAATGGTTCCAGTGGTGCGAGGCATGCCCTTCGACCATCGGAAGTTCCTATTGATTTTCCAGATACTTAATCTCATGATTTTTTTTATGTATTGTCAGAGGGTGTTGATGCTTTCTTTGTCTTCGGCAGACGCTTCGCCTTACGCAGCGCCTCGGTGATGATCCACTGCAGCTGGCCGTTGGTACTTCGGAACTCGTCCGCAGCCCAGGCCTCTATCGCGTTCATCGTCTCAGCATCAACGCGCAGAATAAAGCTTTTCGTCTCCTTTTTTGCCATAATTCCTAACTATGAACTATTCACTCTTGATGTTTCACATCTGGTCTAAGAAGCACAACTGATTACACGGATGACACGGATTTGTGCGAGGCAGAATGATTCCAATTATTCTCATTTCTTTTGATTCTCTTCAATTTTGAATAATTCTTCACTCTTCATTAGCGCAGCGCTTAGTGGTTCAGCGTTCCTGTGTTGACCACCGGCTGGGCATTGTCGTCGCCGCAGAGCACCACGAGCAGGTTCGACACCATAGCCGCCTTCTTGTCGTCGTCCAGCTCCACAATCTCCTCGTTCGACAGCTTGTCCAGCGCCATCTTCACCATCGACACAGCACCCTCCACAATCTTCTCGCGGGCCGTGATGATGGCCGAAGCCTGCTGGCGGCGCAGCATGACAGCCGCAATCTCAGGTGCATAAGCCAGGTAGTTGATGCGTGCCTCTATCACCTCGATGCCCGCCAGAGCTAGCCGTTCGTCCAGCTTCTGCTCAAGCTGCTCGTTTATCTCGTCGGCACTCGAGCGCAGGGTAGGCTCGCCCGTCTTCGTGTCCTCGTCGTCGTAGGCGTACTGTCCGGCCACCTGTCGCAGGGCAGCGTCGCTCTGTACGCGGACGAAGTTCTCCAGGGCGTTCATGATAGAGCGCACGTCGGTGCCCACCTGTCCCTGTGCCGGATTGGCCATCGTCTGTGAATCGACCTCAAACAGCGCCTTGTACGTGTCCTTCAGTTTCCACACCAGCACCAGACCAATCATCACCGGGTTGCCCGTCTTGTCGTTCACCTTGATGGGCTCAGCGTCCAGGTTGCGTGCGCGCAGACTCACCTTTTTGGTGCTGTAGAACGGGTTAATCCAGAAGTAGCCCGTCTGACTGAATGTGCCGCCATACTTGCCGAACCACGTCGTTACACGTGCCTCGTTAGGCTCCAGCTGCATGAATCCGCACCACATGATGATGTTCACCAGCAGCAGCACGATGCTGCCGCCCAGCATCCAACCGCCGTCACTGCCGTTGGTCTCGCTGAGCACGATAATGCTCAGTACAATGAGATAGATGGTTATGGCCAGTAGTGCCAGGTTGGCAAACAGCATCAGAAATCCGTTCAGTACCGTGCTTTTGAATTCAAACTCTTTGTTCTCCATAATCGTTTTAATGTTTTTTTTATTGGTTGATAATGTGATATCATTTTGATATTGCAAAGATATGGATTATTTTTCATTCGGCAATGGATATCGCTGGATTATTAACAAAGATTAATCATTCCCGATTCCTTTGTTGTACAAGGGGGTAGTCGTTGGTTGTATATGGTTCGCGTGTGTGCACGAACGCCGAGTTCAGGGGGTTCATCTGCCAATCGTTCAATGCAGTCATCCTTGTGTTCACAAGAGCAACACCGTGATGATTTGAAAAACATGTTTCCAGGGTGATTTAACGGAGATGTGTAAATATTTTTCAAAGTCACCTGCTTTCGTTTTCATGTCTTCTGAAACCACGATTAACACTGGGGTTGCGCGAGGGCATGACTTTCGCTCGAAACTCATGGAGAATTTTTTGAAACTCATGGAGAATTTTTTGAAACTCCATGACTTTTGAAAAACACAAATGTGAGATGTGAGATAATCCAATATCCCTGGCAAAAATTGAATAATGTCTTAGCCTGAAATACGTTGACTCCTTCTAGGGCTCTTAAAAGTTAAAAAGAGTTATGAGAAAAGGTCAACATTTTGCACGCGCCTTCAAGCGTGCCGTAGCAGTGGAATATCTGCAAAGTGGTGAAGAACGTAAGGTGATAGCCATGAAATATGGTCTTCCTAACGTCCAAACTATCAGTAATTGGGTAAGTTTATACCTGACTCCGCACGAAATTGAAACAAAATGTGTAAATTTGCCGCGGATTAATGTTAATGCAGTTGAGATGGCAAAGGTAGAAACTCCCCAGACGCAGGTTCCTTTGGAGAACCAGCAGGCCGTGATAGAGCAGCTCCAGAAGCAGCTTCAGAAGCTGGAAAAGCAATTGCAGTTTGAGAAGGACCGCAACTATGCATTGAACACTCTGATAGACATTGCCGAAGAGCAGGGCATCAAGATCCGAAAAAAATCTGGGGTCAAGCGGTAGAGCGCCTTTGTGAGAAGAAAGACTATACCGTCAAGTACTCTTGCAGCCTGCTTGACCACACGAAACAGGCGTACTATCAGAAGTGCAAGCGCGACCAGGACTATCTGCTCCGCGTGATGCGCATCGTGGATGCCGTCAGGGTAATCCGCGAGCAGGACCCTGGCATCGGCTACTACAAGCTCTGGCTGATGATGAACCGCATGTTCCTTTGCGGATGGGTGCCTGGACGGGACTCGTTCCTGAAACTCTTGCGCGATTTCCAACTGATGCAGAAGCGTCCCAAGCCGCGCTGTACGACGAACTCTAACCATCGCTACCGCAAGTACAAGAACCTCATCCGCGGCTTCGTGCCTACACGGCCTAACCAGCTTTGGGTGAGCGATATCACGTATATCGACCTGGTTGACGACTGCTGCTACCTGCACATGGTGACGGATGCCTACTCGCACAAGATTGTGGGCTGGTGCCTGTCCGAGACGCTGGAGGCAAAGAACACACTCGAGGCGCTCAGAATGGCCATCTCGCAGGCTACGGCTGATGAACTGGAAGGGCTCATCCATCACTCTGACAGAGGCGTGCAGTACTGCTGCAACGACTATACGGACGAACTGAAGAAGTATCATATAAAGATAAGTATGACGGAGGACTACAAGCCCACGGACAACGCTATTGCCGAGCGTGTGAACGGTATATTGAAAACGGAGGTGGTTTACCGTGAAAGCCGTTTTAAGACGTACCAGGATGCGCTGGAGCGTATCTCACGCTTCATCCTCTTCTACAACGATACTCGTCCCCACTACAGCATCGGTATGAAGACACCCTCAGAGGCACATACAGAGACAGGACCACTGGAAAACAAGTGGAAGAAGGATGGGGATAAGAAAGCTCTCGGGGGCTGTCTGCCCCCTGCCGTAAGGCACCCCCTGAGTGTTTTTCATGGTGTGGCTACGCATGGAAGGTCAACGAATCCAGTATGAAGTCATATTCTCAGATGAAAAGGTCAACGCTTCCAGTATGAAGTCCACAAACCCGGGAAAAGGGACAACAAAATCAGGAAAGCAGTCAACTGGATCAGAGAGATAAGTCAACTAAATCAGTACA
>JAGCNO010000140.1 GCA_017645905.1 Prevotella sp.
AATTTCTTGCAAACCGCCACGGAGTGAACGTTCGTCAATCATTGGCACCCATTGTCAACTCATTCCACGATGTCACGCTCTTCAAATGAGGTCACTTCCTTGTTCTTTTCCCTCTCGTTTATCAGTCAACCGTTGTACACTCTTGTCAACCTTTGTCAACCCTGTCCACGAGATGGCAAAATAAAAGCCCTCAAAATTCTCCGCGGTAGAAATGCGTTGCAAAGGTAAGCGGATTTTTGAGAACTACAAAAAAGCAAGTCCGAAGTGTTAAAATCTAAAAGTAGTTGATATACAGAGGTTTATCTCTATGTGTTTTTCATTGTTTATAGTTGTTTAGAGGTCTCTAAATACAGCTATAGAAAGCATAGTTTCCTATGCTCGTCACGCTATTAGGAATCGTGACTGAGGTCAGGCCGCTGCAACCACGGAAAGCCTGTTCTCCTATGCTTGTCACGCTGTTGGGAATCGTGACGGAGGTCAGGCCGCTGCAACCATTGAAAGCATCGTTTGCAATGTCTCTCGTTTCTTCTGCAATCACAAGTTCTCCTGTTGGCCCATTGCCTTTATATCCTAACAACCAATGATCAAGATACAGGATGCCGTCAGGCTGGTTGTTGTACCATCCTGTTCGATTGAAAGCACCGTTCCCTATGCTCGTCACGCTGTTGGGAATCGTTATTGATGTAAGGCTACTACAACCTTCGAATGCGCCAGGGACATAACACTCCCACGGATCTGCTAATGTTGTTTTGTAACCACCCCCAATGTACGACACACTGTTTGGAATCGTGATTGAGGTCAGGCTACTGCACCCAGCGAAAGCGCCACTTCCTATGCTCGTCACACTGTTGCCAATTGTTACGGAAGTGAGGCTTCTGCATTCTTGAAAAACGCCATAGGATATGAAATCCCACCCTTCTTCGCCATAAACATTATTAGTGGAACCGGGTATCTCCGTCACGCCGTTGCCAATCGTGACGGAGGTCAGGCCGCTGCAACCATAGAAAGCAGCCTTTCCTATGCTCGTCACGCTGTTGGGAATCGTGACGGAGGTCAGGCCGCTGCAATTCCGGAAAGCAAACTCTCCTATGAACGTCATGCTGTTGGGAATCGTGACGGAGCTCAGGCGCCAGCAACCATCGAAAGCCCTGTTTCCTATGCTCGTCACGCTGTTGGGAATCGTGACGGAGGCCAGGGCGTCGCAATACATGAAAGCAAACCAATCTATGCTCGCCACATCGTATGTCTCTCCGTTGTAGTCTACCGTGGCAGGGATGTTGACGGTGCCGGAATAGGCGTTTTGGTTGTCTCGGAAATAATTATCTCGGAAATAAGAAGAATAGGACGTCACCGTCGCCGTCTTTGCGTCCTTATTAAAATTGTAATAGATGCCGTCAATTTCAGCATCATACGCCCTTGCCATCATCGACATGACGATGGCAAGGAAAAGGAATAATGTTCTTTTCATATTTTCAATTTTAGTAAATAATCCATTTTTACTATTTTTACTATATATACGCTGAACGTTGGCGTCGCTCAACGGCTTTGAAAGCTTTATTGTGTTTCCCATTCATAATTCTGATGTTTTTAGTCTGTTTTGTACTTTTCGCTGCAAAGTTACAAAATATTTATGAAACAACAGTTGTACAAATTGGTATAAATTGCATTTAAGGCAAAAAAAGTTGTAATTTCCTGTTTTTTTGACCTAAAAACAGGCATTTACCGTTATTCTTATTTTTTACTGAGTACGCTTTAAAAAGTCAAAACTATCGAAACTTGCGCGTAGTTTTATAGCGGGTTCTTTAATGGGCGACTTTTAAAAGTGGACTCAATTCAAGTTTCGGAAGTTCAGCATAGTGATGCCGTAGGCATTTGATAGGGGTTCTTGCTCCATTTTATTACGCAAGCGTCACCCTACGGGATGCCGAGCGGCCAGCCATTCTTATGGCTGGTAAAATGGTGACGGTAACGGGCGTGCCGTAGGTACGCGATAAATAGGTAATGTATATCGCATACCTACGGCATGCTTTCCTGTGGCTTCTACATACCAGCCATAAGAATGGCTGGCTACCCCTATCTTGCCCCTACGGGGCTTTGCTGCACGATGCTCCATTACTTGCGAAAGTTGAATGGACTTAATTTTTTATAGTTGAGCGCTTAAAACTGCTTCTTAAGCTGAAAAGAGGTGCAGCCCTCTATGGACTCTGAGCCGTTCTTGCTCCATTCCATTACGCATGCGTCACCCTTCGGGATGCCGAGCGCTCTCGGTTAGAAAAAGCCGTTCTTTCTATGGGAAAAAGCCGTTCTTTCGAATCGAATAAGGCGTTCTTTCTCATTGAATAAGCCGTTCTTTCTCCGGTGCGTTTCGCAAGTTAGCTTTTCTGATCCCTGTTTTGGCGGGCGGGGAGCGAGAAAAAAAGAGTTGTCGGGGAAAATAAAATAGAGTTGTACACGTTATTTATAAGTTATAACAGTTTTGACCATAATGAGGAACATAGTGCTTTTCTGCATCATGATGCTGACGTCCTCTGTTGCATGGGCTCAGTCGGAATTCGGCAAGCAATATTCCCTTCAGGGGGTTGTGAGGGGCGGCTGCACCCCCGATATTGTCGCTGACGGCGAGACGGCTACTGCCCGTGGGAGCAGGACGCTAAGACTGCCAGGTGTCAGCAACCGTTGGGACTCTACCCGAGTCTATCGCCAGGCGGTGATACTCGTGGAGTTTAAAGATACCGAATTCTCGTTAGAGACCCCTCGCGAGACTTACGACAGCATGCTCAACTGCCCGGGCTTCAACAAGCGGCAGGGACCGGGATGCGCAGCAGAGTATTTCAGGGAGCAGTCGGGAGGGCTGTTCAATGTGGTGTTTGATGTCTATGGCCCTGTGAAGGTCAGCAGCAAGTCGCAGCCCTACAGCAAGCCTACATCAAGTACGCGCAACTATGGCCGTGATGTTTTCATCGAGGCTACCAATAAAGTCATCGACTCCCTGCAGGTGGATTTCACGCCCTACGACTGGAATGGGAATGGCAGCGTGAACCAGGTGATCTATGTCTACGCCGGCATTACCGGAAACCAGGACTCACAAGCGTCTTACGGCCATGTCTGGCCCAATACAAGCACCTTCTCAACCATTACCACCAACGGGAAGAAAATCAGTAACTACACGGCCAGTGCCGAGAAGTGGGTCAACGGCCAGTCGTGCGGCATAGGAACCATACTCCATGAGTACACCCATTCGATGGGACTGCCCGACATCTATCCCACGACGAACAATGCCGGCTATAGCGTGGTGGACGAGTGGGACCTGATGGACGGCGGAAACTTCACCAACTACGGGTGGTGCCCTCCGAACTATACGCCGACGGAGAAGATGCTCTTAGGATGGTTGCGACCCCAAGAGCTGACCGAGCCGCAGACCGTCAGGAACCTGAAACCTGTGAGCGATGGTGGCGTGGCGTTACGCATCAAACATTCCGACAGCGAATGGCTGATACTGGAGAACCGCCAGCAGAAAGGCTGGGACAGGGGCTTGCCGGGCGAGGGACTGGTCGTTTACCACGTGAACTACGATGGCTCGGTATGGAGCGGAAACTCGGTGAACAACGATGAGAATAAGCGGCGCTTTGAGCTGGTACATGCCGACAATATGGACTACGACAAATGGTATGATTACGTGATGTCGTGGGTAAAGCCTAAGAACTATCTCAACGACGGTCACATGAACAGCTACCTGCTCAGCACGTCGGCTTATCCCTGGACGACCGACTCTACCGATGTCGTCAACGACTCGCTGACCGACAACTCCGTGCCTCCTGCAAAGATGAATTATCCTAACCTTGAGGGCCAGACCGTGCTTTCAAAGTCGATTACCAATATCGTGAAGAACGCCGACGGTTCGATTACGTTCGACTTCATGGCCGACGTGGCGAAGTGCGCAACGCCGACCGTGGTCTACGAGAACGGACGTATACGCTTCGAGTGTGAGACGGAGGGGGCAACGTTCGTGTCGAACGTCAGCACTACGAACGATATGGAAAGTGGCGAAGGCGAGATTGGTTTGGCTACGCAGTATGTCATCACCGTCTATGCTGTGGCAGAGGGACACGCTGACTCTGACCTCGTAACGGCTACCTTGACTTGGAGCGACGGTATCATGACAGGCGAGAACGTGGAAGTGAGAGGCAATAATTTCAGGAAGGGCGACGTGAACGAAGACGGTGCCGTTGATGTGGCCGATATCTCGGCGGTCATCACCATTATGGCAGAAGAATAAATATTGTATACCATACAATAAACAATAAACAATAGACGTTAAACATTAAACAAACACAAACCAAAAAGAGAACAATTATGAGAGTAATCATTGAACCGAACTACGACCTTATGTCGCAATGGGCTGCTAACTATGTGGTAGCCAAGATTAACGCCGCCAAGCCAACGGCTGAGAAACCCTTCGTGCTCGGACTGCCCACAGGCTCAAGCCCCATCGGCATGTACCGCGGACTGGTGAAGGCATACCAGGAGGGTAAGGTGAGCTTCAAGCACGTGCTGACCTTCAACATGGACGAGTATGTGGGCCTGCCTGAGGAGCACCCCGAGAGCTACCACAGCTTCATGTTCACCAACCTCTTCAACCACATCGACTGCCCCCGTGAGAACATACACATCCTCAACGGTAACGCCAAGGACCTGGAA
Source organism: Prevotella sp. (assembly GCA_017645905.1). Classification (GTDB taxonomy): domain Bacteria; phylum Bacteroidota; class Bacteroidia; order Bacteroidales; family Bacteroidaceae; genus Prevotella. Next base: position 4,699 of record JAGCNO010000140.1, read on the forward strand.
GCCGAGTGTGCCCACTACGAGCAGATGATTGAGGAGGCCGGCGGAGTAGACCTCTTCCTCGGCGGCATAGGCCCCGACGGACATATCGCTTTCAACGAACCGGGCTCCAGCCTTACCAGCCGTACCCGTCAGAAGACCCTGACCACCGACACCATCATTGCCAACAGCCGCTTTTTCGAAGGCGACATCAACAAGGTGCCCAAGACGGCGCTCACCGTCGGCGTAGGTACCGTGATGGCTGCCAAGGAAGTGATGATTCTGGTCAACGGACACGCTAAGTGCCGTGCCCTGCAGGCTGCCATCGAGGGAAGCGTCAACCACATGTGGACTATCTCAGCTCTGCAGATGCACCAGCATGGTATCATCGTTGCCGACGACGCTGCCTGCGAGGAACTGAAGGTGGGAACATACCGCTACTTCAAGGACATCGAGCGTAATAACCTACTGTAATTAAATGGATAAACTAAAACAAGCTACACTCTGCGTACAGGCAGGGTGGAAACCTAAGAATGGGGAGCCGCGCGTGCTCCCCATTTACCAAAGTACAACCTTCAAGTATGACAACACGGAGGAGATGGCCGACCTCTTCGACCTGAAGAAGGAAGGCTATTTCTACACACGTCTGCAAAACCCCACCAACGATGCCGTGGCCGCAAAGATTGCCGCCCTGGAGGGTGGGGTAGGGGCTGTGCTCACCAGCAGCGGACAGGCTGCCAACTTCTATGCCGTGTTCAACATCTGCGAGGCCGGTGACCATATCGTCACGTCGAACGAGATCTACGGCGGTACGTACAACCTCTTCGGCGTCACGCTGAAGAAGCTCGGTATAGAGTGTACCTTTGTGTCGCAGGAGGCTTCGGAAGAGGAAATTGATGCTGCCTTCCGTCCCAATACGAAGGCACTCTTCGGCGAGACCATCTCGAACCCCGGCTGTCGCGTGCTCGACATTGAGAAGTTTGCCCGTATCGCCCACAAGCATGGTGTGCCTCTTATCGTCGACAACACCTTCCCGACGCCCATTAACTGCCGGCCCTTCGAGTGGGGAGCCGACATCGTGACCCACAGTACCACGAAGTATATGGACGGCCACGCTACACAGGTGGGCGGCTGTGTTGTAGACAGCGGTAACTTTGACTGGGAAGCTCACGCTGACAAATATCCCGGCCTGTGTACCCCCGACGAGTCCTACCACGGACTGACCTACACGAAGAAGTTTGGAAAGATGGCTTACATGACGAAGCTCGTAGCACAGTTGATGCGCGACCTGGGCAGCATACCCTCACCGCAAAATGCTTTCCTGCTGAATCTCGGACTGGAGACACTCCACCTGCGTGTGCCGCGCCATTGCGAGAACGCTCAGAAGATTGCCGAGTTCCTGCAGCAAGACGAGCGAGTGGCATGGGTACGCTATAGTGGCCTGCCTAACGACGATTGTCATGAGTTAGCACAGAAATATCTGCCCAACGGTTCTTGTGGCGTGATGGCTTTTGGACTGAAAGGTGACCGGCAGACGGCCATACAGTTTATGGACTCCCTGAAGCTTATCGCCATTGTCACCCATGTGGCCGATGCCCGTACCTGTGTGCTGCATCCCGCCAGCCATACCCATCGGCAGATGAGCGACGAACAACTACGAGAGGCTGGTGTTGCTCCCGATCTTATCCGCCT
>JAGCNO010000020.1 GCA_017645905.1 Prevotella sp.
CCGTACGTCTTCCACACCTACGTCTACGCCATCGAGAACTTCCAGTGCTACGCCCCCTCGCTCCATGAGGTGTGCGTCGCCGTGACGCTCAACGACCACCGCATCTTCGACTTCGACGAATATTTCCGCCTCTACAGCGAGGCTGTCTTCCCGCTCTTCGTATGGTCGGTATGGGCCTACCGCACGGGCCACCACAACCGTTTCTCACTCACCGACTTCAACCGTGTCTGCGACCCAGGAGGCTTCACCGTACAAAACCCTCAGGCCTCGATTGACAACATTCGCCGAAAGGTGAACACAAAGGTGCACGACCTGCAGCGACAGTACCCCAACAACAAGGAGGCCTACCTCCAGGTGAAGGCCGACATCCTGAAACTGGGCGTCACTCCCCAGACCACCTATTTATATATACAGGGCCACCATCTCTTCGACACCGTCGTCGCCCCTATCCTCACGAAGGTGTGCAACCAGCTGCGGCAGGAGCGCCAGACGGAGATTTACCACTCGCAGGCTCACCGCACACAGAAGCGCAACGAGATGTCGTGCTACGAGAACTCGCGGCAGGACGTCAAGGCCATGCTCAAGAAAAACAGCGGCTACACCCGCTGTCCCCGCTTCCTGCAGCTGCAAGACGACATCGCCCTCTACCTCTCCCCTCCATCCCCAAGCCCTGCCACTGTCCCGTATGCTGCGCAAGTTGCGCAGCCCTCCACAACACCCACCCCCCAACACCCGTCACCCACCCCCCATGCCTAAAGACAAGACAGTATACGTTTGCAGCAACTGCGGCCAGGAGAGCCCCAAGTGGATTGGCAAGTGCCCCTCCTGCGGCCAATGGAACACGATGAAGGAGATGCGTGTGGCAGCCAGTGTGTCCGGCGGTTTTTCCGCCGGAGCCAGTGGAGCCGCCGCCAGCGCCGGCCACGCCCTGCGCAAGAACCGTGTGCTCCGCCTCTCGGACATCAGCAGTCACGACGACCCCCGCATAGACATGCACGACGCCGAGCTCAACCGCGTCCTCGGCGGCGGTCTCGTTCCTGGCAGCATCGTCCTCCTCGGCGGTGAGCCCGGCATCGGCAAGAGCACGCTCCTGCTCCAGACCGTCCTCGCCCTCACGGAAAAGAAAATCCTCTACGTCAGCGGCGAGGAGAGCGCCCACCAGCTGAAGATGCGGGCAGAAAGAATCTTACGACCCGCTCCGACCTCCCCAGACACGCAAACGAATAGCCTCCCCCATCGGGGGGAGGTTGGTGGGGGCTTCCTCATCCTCTGCGAGAACTCTCTCGAGGCCATCTTCGAGCACATACGCGACGTGCAGCCCGAGCTCGTCGTCATCGACTCCATACAGACCATCGCCACCGACGAGGTGGAGTCCAGCGCCGGCTCCATAGCCCAGGTGCGCGAGTGCGCCTCTGCCCTGCTGCGCTTTGCTAAGACCAGCGGCGTGCCTGTCATACTCATTGGTCACATCACCAAGGAGGGTACCCTCGCCGGACCGAAAATACTGGAGCACATCGTCGACACCGTCATTCAGTTCGAGGGCGACCAGCACTACATGTACCGCATACTCCGCTCCATGAAGAACCGCTTCGGATCCACCTCCGAGCTGGGCATCTACGAGATGCAGCAGAGCGGACTGCGCCAGGTCTCCAACCCCTCGGAGCTGCTCCTCACCCAGGAGCACGAAGGCCTCTCGGGCATCGCCATCAGCACCGCTATCGAGGGTGTTCGGCCTTTCCTGCTCGAGACGCAGGCACTCGTCTCCACAGCCGCCTACGGCACGCCGCAGCGGCAGGCCACCGGCTTCGACCAGCGCCGACTGAACATGCTGCTCGCCGTTTTAGAGAAACGCGTCGGCTTCAAGCTCGTGCAGAAAGACGTGTTCATCAACATCGCCGGCGGACTGCGCGTCACCGACCTCGCCATGGACCTCAGCGTCATTGCCGCCGTGCTCTCCAGCAATGTCGACACACCGCTCGAAAGCGGATGGTGCATGTGCGGAGAGGTGGGCCTCAGCGGAGAGGTTCGCCCCGTCAGCCGCATAGAGCAGCGAGTGGCCGAAGCACAGAAGCTGGGATTCCAGCACATCATCGTCCCCAAGCACAACATACAAGGCCTGAACACCAAGAAACTGCAGATACAGCTGCACCCCGTACGCAAGGTCGAAGAAGCCCTGAGAACGCTCTTTGGTTAATTTTTCCTTAATTTCTATTGCCAGTTCAGAAATAATTCGTATATTTGCACCCAACACCTAACAAAGGAAATAACACTTAAATCTATACGACTATGAACAAGGAGGAGAGATTTGTCATCACCATCAGCCGCCAGTTTGGCACCGGCGGACACGAGATAGGCGCAGGACTGGCCCAGCGTCTCGGCGTGAAACTGCTCGACAAGCAGATACTCAACGAGGTGGCCAGCAAGTTTGGAATGGTCGAGGAAGCCATGGAGCGCATAGAGGCCCGCAACCCCCTCTGGCGCGATGACTTCACGCAGTTCTACCGCCAGTACATGGCCGGAGCAGAATACAACGGACTGGAGCACGACCAGACCTCCCACCAGCTCTTCGAGGCACAGGCCGCCGCCATACGCAAGATAGCACAGGAGGAGTCGTGCGTCATCGTAGGACGTTGCGGATTCTACATCTTCCGCGACCACCCCAACGCCACGAAAATCTTCATCCATGCCGACGACGACTGCCGCAAGCAGCGCATAGCACGGCGATACAACCTCTCGGAGAGCGACGCAGCAGCCATGATTGTAGACAACGACTACAGCCGCGAACTCTACACCAAGACCTTCACCGGCCTCGACTGGACCGACGCCCGCAACTACGACATCTCGCTCAACGTCCGCCGCTTTGGCGTCAACGGAGCCGTAGACTTCCTCATGAACTGCTTCAGCCCCATCGGTTGACATTGCTCAACAATTCACCCAGATTAACACGAATTAATGCTAATTAGTCACAATTGGCATTAATTCGTGTTAATTGTTTCATCCTTTCGGGTGCCTGTATCATAAAGAATACGTACCTTTGCATGGATAAATAGTGGAGAGGGTATTGTGTGCCCTTATATTTGACACATTTTGAAACCGTTTAAGAATAGGCAGACATGATCATAACAGGCAGAGACTTCAGGGCAAACCAATCTAAATATATTGGCATAGCCCATAGCGGCGAGGACGTGATACTGAAATCACGGGCCGGCAGCGTCAGACTCATACCCGTTGATGCAGTTGGAGCTATAGGAAAGGCGGAGAACAAGAAGGAAAAGGACCACAGAGAAGACACATTGAAAAAAGCGAGGGCTTTGACCAGTGACGAAATCGCTGAAATGGAACAAAAAGAATTTGTCTCATTAGAGGAATTAAGACTATTGCTTTATAGGACTGTTGACGATGTGTACATGAGACAATGAAATACCGTATTCATAAAAAATGTAGGGAAAACATCACAACAATCTACCTCCATGTTTCATGGAAATACAAACACACCTACTCCGAAGAGATGATGCTCAAGAACATCGATGATGCCATCGAAGCAATGTTTCTAATTGAGAAAAACCTCCTCCGCCGCAAACCGACACTCAGCAGATGGCAAAAGCCCGGGTGGCACATGGCAAACACCGACAAATGGTACTACGCCTACACCATCGACCACAACACAATAACTATACAAGACGCCTGCCACGCACAGAACATGCACGAAAAAACTAATAACGACAAATAGCAAAGAAAACAATTATTTATTTTACTAACTAAATTTATTATCTCATGAGAAAACTTAAACTTTTAATGGCGGCATGCGCCCTAATGGCAGGGGGTATGACTGCAAGTGCAGAAATAGTAAGCGAAACTACTTACTATTTGCAGAATAAGGCCTCAGGTCGATTTATTTCCAGTGGCCATGCTTGGTTTACCCGTTCTACGCTATCGCCAGTTCTTGACTATCCAATTCAACTCAACTCTTCAGGGAATGGCTATATCCTTAAAGTTGTAGGTAGCAACCAGTTAGGCCACAACCTCTTTGTCGACAATGGCAATAACAATGTGTGGACAGTAACAGCTGTTGCTGGCGAAGAGAACGTTTACACTATAGCCAACGGAACTAATTACCTTGGCTCCGATGGTTCGTTTGTGCTATCTGGCTCGTTGACTGATGCAACAAGTGATGCAGCTAAGTGGTATATCCGTACGAAGGATGACTATCTGACATTGTTTTCAAGCGCATCAGCTGAAAAACCTGTTGATGCCTCTTTCTACATCACAGGCCCGTCATATGACTATACTGACCCCAATCGTGACAACAAATGGACGATGGATGGCTTTGGTGCAGGTACAGAGCTCACTCGAGGAAGTGGTACTACAGCTATCAATCCTTACGTTGTTGAGCGTTACAATGGCACTGGTTATATCAAACAGACACTTACTGGACTTAAAAAAGGTATGTATGGCGTAAGTGTCTACGGATTCTATCGTGCCGGTAACAACGATGCGGCCACTGCTTCCCGTACTGCTGGCAATGAGGCTCAGAATGCCATTATGTATGCCGGAACAGCTGAGAAGCCTCTGAAGTCTATCTATGATGAGGCAAAGGCAAGTTCGGTGTCTGGTTCGTTTGATACAAACACTAGCTTAGGCTATGTGCCAAATGCAAGGTCTACCGCAGGAGAATGCTTTGCCAATGGCTATTACAAAAACACTATCTATGTCTACATTGAGAACGATAATACTGAGCTCGAGATTGGTGTCAAAAAAGATGCAACAATCGGATCGGACTGGGCCATTATCGACAACTGGAGCATGACCTATTACGGCAGTGAAGAACTAACTGAAACAGAGATAGTATTGGCTGCATCTGTTAAGACATATAACGAAGCCCTTGCAGCTGCTCAGGCTTACCAGAGTGTTGACATGTTCGAAGAAGACAAGACAGCTCTGAACACAGCCATCTCTTCTAACACTATCGACCTTTCTGGTGATGTGACTGAGGAGCAGCTGACCACGGCCACCAACAATCTGACCGCCGCTACCGCTGAGGCTGCAAATAATGTAGCCCGTTACAATACTTATACAACAGCCGTTTTGACGATTAATAATGGTACAAATGTTGACCTGACAAGTCTCATTGGCAATCCGAGTTTCGAAAGCTCGTCAGCAGGTGTTCTTGTTGCTGGCGGCTGGACGAACGAGGGTGTTGGCATTCAGGGCCAGACAAACACTGGTTTTGACGGATACCTTGTCGGTAATGTGTTTGCCGAGCGTTGGGCGAACAATGTAGCAATTGGCGCATTCAAAACCTATCAGACCATTGAAGCCCTACCTGCTGGTATTTATGAAGTTTCTGTTGTCGCTACATTCAATGGCAACGGAGCTTCACTGATTGTGAATGATGCGGCTCAGGCTATAGGTGATGCTATGACATATAAATTGATGACACAAATCACCGATAAGGGTAGCATTACGTTGGGCGTTCAGGGCGTTAACCCCACCGGCTCATGGTTCAAGTGCGACAACTTCAAGCTGACTTATATTGGCGAGGACTTCCCCGCTTATACGCTTGCCACAGGAAAGATGGCTACTGCCGAGGCGACCGCTCAGTCTGATGCTGAGACAACTTTCAACGCCAACAAGACTGTTGACAATTACAATGCCTTGCTTGCAGCCATTACAAACGCTCAGACATCGGTGAATGCCTATGCTTCTGCCGCTGCTGCTTTGGAAGAAGCTAACACCGTGCTGGCAAGTACTAATGTCTATAATGCCGCAGACTACACCGCTTACAGCGATGCTATCAATGCAGCTCAGACAAAGTACAACGAAAACACCTTTACCACTGCTGAGGCTGCTGCTGTTGAGGGGTCACTGAATGGCGGTGATAATTATAAGCCCAATACCCCACAGCGCACATTCTTAAGTGGTAAGTGGAGCGCTACTAATAGTGTGGACATTTATACTAATAGCTGGAGTACAGAAGGTGACACCGATGGTTCTGGCTTCACTGCTCCTTTTATCGAGGACTGGGTTGCCGATGGCAGCAAACTGGCCAATACTGAGATTTCTGCTACCATGACAGGACTGGAAAACGGCCTCTACAGCGTTTCTGCTCAGATTCGCCTTGTGAACACAAAATCTGGCGATGATGCAGGCTATGATGGCCTGACGCTGCAGGTAAATGATGGCTCTGCCGTAGCTTTTGCTGATGCAACTTCATACTATGAAGGCAAGCGCTTCGTCAAAACTATTGAAGCAGAAGGTTTGGTTAAAGATGGTAATCTGATCATCAAAGCTATTATCAATAATACAAACGCTTCTTGGTTCGCCATGAAGAACGTGAAGTACACCAAGGAGCGCGACCTGACTCCCCAGGAAATGGCTGTAACCCCTGATGACCTTGCTCTCGATGCAGAAAAAACTGTCTACAAGGGAAAGACCATAACCCTTACTCCGACCTCAACCACAGAGAATGCTTCTATCAATGGTTTTGTCACCTGGAGTTCTGATAACGAAGGCGTTGCAACTGTTGACGCTAATGGTGTTGTGACAGGTGTTGCCTACGGTACAGCTTACATTTCTGCCACATCGACCCTGAACAGCGGGGCTACTGCTACTTGCGCCGTCACCGTCGATGCTCCTACGTATGACCTGCTGGAGAACCTCGACTTTGCTGAGGGTCCTGTCATTGACAACATCATAACTACTTATGACTATGATATGGATAAAAATAATACAACTTATAGTCAGATGCAGACAGTTTCAGGTTGGATCTTTGGTGTAACAAATGGTAATGCAAGAGCTGCCGGTATCATGGAATATGGCTCATCATACGGTATGGGGGCTGCAAATTTCAACGCTCCCACGACCAACCCCTACAACGAGACCACTGGCAATGCCCTGGGTATGGTAGGTGTTTGGGAGGGCACTGTTCAGTACATCCAGAACGTGAAGTTCAACAAGGGTGTTTACACTGTTACTATCCCCGTCTATCGCAATGGCGGTGCTACTGCCCTCAAAAAGAATCTTATTGGTGTTATTCTCGACAATGGCACAGAGCACCTCGCAACAACCACGGATTATGGAAATAGTTGGACTACGGAGACCATCAAATTTAGCGTTACTGAAGACAACACTTATGGCAAACTCTCTCTCGGCCTGAATGCGCCTAATGCTGGGTCTGCTAACTGCCAGCGCCTCTGGATTGACGGTGTGACCATCACCTTCGAGCCGTTTGCTACTAGTGAAGAGATTGCAGCTCTTAACGAGGCAATACAAACTGCAGAGGACTATACGCTTGGATTCGATGAAGGCGAATATGCTCCTTACAACAACGTGGAGGCTCTTAAGGCTCTGGCTGCTGCCAAGGAACTCAACACAGAGAATCCTATAGCTCAGTCTGCTGTTACTGCTTCAACTGCCGCTTTGAACGGAGCTGTTTGGAATGCTAACACCGAGGAGGTGAATGCTTTCTTTGATGGAGCATTTGCTGAAGAATACAGTCATGAAGGTAATGTCATGCCGATAGGTTGGCATGGAGTCGATAATCTAGATAATGCAACTAATGTGCGCCTGATGTGGAATTACACTGCCAACCAAGGTCTAAACGTTACATCCAGTAATCAGGCTGCATTCTTGAAATTCACCGGCATCTATGGCAATGAGACTGGCTACACGCTCCCATTGAAGGCTGGACTCTACCAACTTGAATTCATCTATGGCGGATGGAACGAGCAGGGAACGCGCATCATTAAGATATACAACGATGATAATGAAGCAACGGTTACTCCTTCAGATGTGACTGCTCCCGATAACAAAGCACATACTACAGTGGATTCATGGAGAACCTACAAGGGATATGTCGAAATCCCAGCTGACGGGGACTATATCTTCTCGTTCTACAGACAAAATACTACTCAACAGAATCAATTTGTCTTCTCTGACATTGTGTTGAAGAAGGCTGTGGCTGAGGATGTAGAAATGGATGAGGCTATAGCTTACTCTCCAGAAGAGAAGTACGCCAACGTGACTCTGAAGCGTAAATTCTCTGCTGACGTATGGAACACGTTCTGTGTACCCTTCGACATCGACAACGCAACTTTGAAAGAGCAGTTTGGTGATGACGTGGAGGTATCTGAAGCTACTCTTGATGCAGAAGCCGTTAACTTCTCTGCTATGACAGAACCTGCTATTACTGCCAACACGCCTGTTATTATCAAGGTGCCCAACACTTCGTCAGAATCATATACTTTCGAGGGCGTAATGATCAAGACTGGTGAGGCTAAGATTGCTGGCAGCGGCGATATCGACTTCGTAGGCAACTACGCTGGCAAGCTGATACTGAATGAAGGCGACTATTACATTGCGTCGAACAAGCTGAAGATTGCCACTGGAACACAGAGTGTAAAGGGCTTCCGCGCTTACTTCAAGGCCAACAAGCAGGGTGCACGCTTATCCATGTTCATCAATGGTAATGATGCTACCGGCATTGAGTCTATTGAGAATACCACAATTGCAGATGGCCAAACATACAATCTGCAGGGCCAGCGTGTAACGAAAGCCCAAAAGGGTCTCTACATCGTAAACGGCAAGAAGGTCGTGAAGAAATAACAGGTATACTGAGCAGAGTCCAGGTTCACCAAATAGTTGGGGGAGCCTGGACACAGCTCAATGCCGAACATGCAAACTCATAAATTAAAAAAACAAGAACAATGAAAAAGACATATATTTCCCCTGAAACCAGTGAAATACTTGTTGAGGTTCAGCAGCTCTTAACTAAATCACTCGATGGCAATGGGTCTAATCCGTTTGATGGTGCTGAAGAAGGCGGAGAAGGCGAAGAGGGTGACAGCCGCCTCATGAGAAACGTATGGGATGACGAGTTCTGAAAACTCTCATCCACTATAATAGCAACTATTCAGGGCGCAGCTGCCATTCCGGCGGGCTGCGCTCTGAAAGTTTTTTGCGAAATGTTTGGCGGTTACAGGGAAAAGCAGTACCTTTGCAGCACAATCTGGGAACGCGGAAATAACCATTAATTATATAAAAGCAGAAATACATAGTAGAGGACGGCATGGAACAGGACAACAAGACGACAGCCAACGAACCTATGATAGCTTACGGAGCCAATTCGTATGCCGACGTAATGTGTCTGCTTTACACAATGCCTATTACTCCAGAAGTAAAAGAGCGCGTAGGCCGCAGATTGGTTAAGGAAGTGTCCGAGCCAGCTTTGGCAAACGCCTTTGCTAAAATTGACGAACTGGGCAAATTGGAAGACGGCTGGGCTGGCGACGGTAGCTATGCCATATCCAAGAGAGTACTCAACAACCTGAAACGTGTATTGCTCATCTCTGAAAACGACGACTGGACAGAATGGATGATTGGCCCTGACGTAAACGCAACCGTCGGGTTACAGTCCAAGAAAAACCGGGCCATAATAAGCCTTGGGACTGATGAGTATTCATACTATGTCAGGAAAAACGGCAAGCGCATGGGCAACAGTCACATCAAATTTACTCCAGAGTCGTTCCTCAATGTGATGCACGAAATTGCGTAAGAACTGATATGCAGACACAAGCAGTTCCAGACAGCGAGAGTGTGGCTCGTATTTTAAGCCGTCAATGGGTTATAGATGGCGTTATTCTGCACATGGCTTTCACCTTGAGAACCAACGAGACCTATATTTCTGTCAATCGCACTTCAGTGTCATCATACCAAGACGACGTAAACTCTTTTGTCTCAAGTCATACTGATTTTTATGCTGACGATAGGCACACAACCTATCAGCGCGCCCTGCTCAATGTGGGAGAAGTCAGAGCTATGGATGTCGCCATAGATGGAAAACCTCTGGATATCGATGTTGAAGTGGAACCACGCGATTCTTTTACAAAGTCTCACGCAGGGATATTCACGCGACATAATGGAATAATACTGAAAACCGGTGCCGCTTTATCAGTTGAGGGATTAGAAAAGAATGTCTCTGCCGATGATGTCTTGCTTGAAGTTAGAAATGAACTACTTGAATTAGCCAGACTTGAGCAATGCACTATCCTGGGCGACTAGGAAGAGGGAAGAAAGCATTAAGAGATCTTTGCAACATGTAGAAAACTAACCTATGGACTAATGATGAAAAGACTATTAACCGTGATGCGGGCAGGCATGATGCTCGCCGCCGTGGCCCTTGCGGAGGAAGCTGCGGCACAACAGCTGAAAGTAGACATCAGTATCACTAACCGGCAGGCACAGGAGGTGCAGGAGCCGGGCTATGCGCTGTGGCAGGCCGCGCAGGGCAAGACGACATCGATGGAGTTTGCCGTTGAAGGGGAGGGGCAATCCCCGATAACGTGTACGCTACTGTGTGCCGACGATTCCGACTACGAGGTTCGCACGGGCTGGAGCAAGACCTACATCCAGAACGCCACGTACAAGGGGCAGAATGGCCGCCTGACCTTCGACGGCGTATCGCTCGACCCCCGCACCTTCGGGTCGTTCACGCTCAGAATAGAGGGTCTGCCCGCTGGACAGCACACCATCCAGACCTATCACAACTGCTGGGAGAACCCCACGGCCTTCTACGCCGCCCCGATGACGGTGAAGCTGAACGGCACGGTGGTGCATGAGAACGTACTGCCCTCGTTCCTGCAGGCCGTGGCCGCCAATGCCGTGCTGCTCGTCACGTCCTTCACCATCGAGAACGATGGCGATGCCGTAGAGCTGGAGTTCATCACCTCGGCCGACAATCCCGGCAAGCCCGACAACGGACAGGCCAACGAGTTTCAGGCCCCGGTGCTGAACGGCTTCGAGCTGAACACCGCCGACATCACCGTGCAGGCCAAGGAGCCCTACCCCGCCAACAACGACATGCACGCCGACTGCGACGGTGGCAGCGTCACGCTGAGTTGGACACCGGCCAACGGCAAGGTGCGGGAGCACCGTCTCTACTTCGGCGCAAGCGAGGATGACCTGACGCTGCTGGCCACCGTCAAGAAGACCGGCTCGGACGTTCTTCCCCAGTACACCGTCAACGACCTCTACAGTGGCAACACCTATTATTGGCGCGTGGACGAAGTGACGGCCTCTCCCATGGGAAAAGAGATTGTCAGCGAGGGCGCCGTCTGGCTGTTCAAGCCCCGTCAGCTGGCCTTCCCCGAGGCCGAGGGCTACGGTCGCTTTGCCCTTGGCGGACGTGGCGGCAGCGTCTACCACGTGACGAGCCTCTCGAACGAGAACGTTCCCGGCACGCTGAAGTACGGCCTGCTGCTCGACGAGCCCCACACCATCGTGTTCGACGTCTCAGGCATCATCGACATGGGCTTCGAGGCCATCTTCACCAAGCCCAACATCACCATCGCTGCCCAGACGGCTCCCGGCAAGGGCATCTGTCTGAAGGCTTCAAACATCAACATCGGCTCAGACAACATTGCCCGCTTCGTACGCTTCAAGCGCGGCCTGGGCGTCTACGGTGAGAACACCGGCAACGCCATGGGCATGAGCGGTGCCGACCACTCGATAGTAGACCACTGTACGGCTGCCTGGGGCACTGACGAGACCGTCTCCGGCCGCGGCGCGAAGAACATCACGTTCCAGTACAGCGGTATCTTTGAGGCGCTGGGCATCACCGGCCACAAGAACTACAGCGACGGCACCAACCACGGCTATGCCGCTACCATCGACGGTCAGAAAGGCTCATGGCACCACAACCTGCTGCTCAACTGCGAAGGCCGCAACTGGAGCATGGGCGGCGGCATGGACGGGCAGAACCGGCCTATCGGCGGACTGGACCTATTTAATAATGTGTGCTACAACTGGCACGGACGCACCACCGACGGCAACTGCCACGCCGTGAACTTCGTAAACAACTATTATAAGATGGGGCCCGACACAAGCAAGAAGCTGCTCTTCACCCAGGACTTCGAGGGCGGCATCGCCGAGGACGGCATCGACCAGGCCTACGTCAACGGCAATATCCGCGAGAACAAGGACCACTCGCTGACCATCCAGACGAAGGCGCTCGACAAGAAGAACGACATCTTCAACGCCCGAGCCAGCAACGGCGGCAAGCTGCCCACTACCTATGAGTATCAGGTCAGCGAGCCGCTCTTCGAGAGTTTCGCCACCATCCACACGGCCAAGGATGCCATGAAGATTGTCACCTCCTACGGCGGCGCCATCATGCCCATGCGCGACGAGCAGCACCAGCGCGTCGTCCGCGAGACCCTCGACGGCACGTGGACCTATCGGGGCAGCAAGAGCGGCATACGCGGCGAGATAGACAACGAGGCCGACATCACCGATGCTGCCAACGGCGGCTGGGAGGAATGGCCCGAGGAGACCCGTCCAGAGGACTGGGACACCGACCAGGACGGCATGCCCGACTGGTGGGAGCGCTGCGTGAACAGCGACCCGCAGAACGCCAACAACAACGACGACCCCAACGGCGACGGCTGGACGCTCTTAGAGGACTACCTCGAGTTCATGGCTCATCCCTACGTCATCCTGAAGCCCAACGGCAGCAGCACCATCGACCTGCAGGAGCACTTTGCCGGATTTTTCGGACAGAACGGCAAGGCCGTCACGCCCACCTTCTCGCTCGAGGAGAACATGCTTAATGGACTTTACACCGTCAGCATCGACGGCACGACGCTTACCGTCAGCGCCACCAAGCCCAACACGGAGAGTGTAGGCAACTTCCGCGTCAGCTGCACCGACGGCGAGACCACCTTCACCCAGCGTCTCGGCGTGGCTATTACTGGCAACTCCGCTGGCCGTGTGGGCGATGTCAACGGTGACGGTTCGGTCGACGTGGCCGACATTGCCGCCGTCATCGACGTGATGGCCGGCACTTCCCTCCCCTCGGGAGGGGCTGGGGGTGGGTCTGCCGATGTCAACGGCGACGGCACAGTCGACGTGGCCGACATCGCCGCCATTATCGACATCATGGCCGCCATATAGCAAATCGACAAGACATTTTCGTGGGACAAAAAAGTCAAAACGTCGACGTAGTTTGTAGAAACCACGTCGACGTTTCTATAAACTACGTCGTGGTTTGTACAAACACCGACGTAGTTTGAACATTACAACAACCTTTTCCGTGAAGAAGGGCGAACCATTCAGACCCTTTCAACGTATCTTTCCTGGCTTTTAAGCGTAGCTTTCATCATGCCTCTCATACTTCGAGGCTGTCGTAAAGTGCGTACGAACAAACCCTTTGTGTAAACGTTTGCATAAAAATCACCCTAATTAAAAGCGGTGGCCAGCGACACCCCAAAAGTATTTTTCTTAATTTTGCCACGAAAAGCGACTATTTATTAACTAAAACATTAAATATTATGAAGAAACTATTAACGCTACTCATGATGCTTGTGGCTTCGACAGCTGTGAGCATGGCACAAGACACGTGGACGGTAGCCGGTACAGCCGCAGCTCTTAACGGCACTGCTGACTGGGCACCCACAAATGCCGACAACGATATGACGTCGGCAGACGGTACGAACTACACACTCACCGTTACCAACTGCACGCTGGAGAAGGGCGTCACCTATCAGTACAAGGTGGTGAAGAACCATGCATGGACTGAGGCATATCCTAGCTCCAATAAGACGTTTACCGTTTCTGAAACCGCCATCTACACTGTGGTTTACAGTTTCAATGCAGAAACACATGATGTCGCCGAGACAACCACTAAGACCGGCACAGCTGGAGAGGTGACCCACACTTACAGCATTGCAGGATCTCCCGCTACCGTTTTCGGTGCAGCATGGTCCGAGACCAGCACTGCCACCGACATGACACTTAGCGACGGACTCTATTCGTGGAAAGCCACTGGCGTGGAGCTGCCCGCCAAATCGAAGATTGAGTTCAAGGTCGTTGTGGATCACTCGTGGGGACAGGCTTATCCCTCCAGCAACTTTGTAAAAGATATCGAGGAGGCCGGTACCTATGACATTACCATCACCTTCAACGCCTCGACTAAGGAAATCAAATGCGACGCTGACAAGAAGGGCGAGAGCGACGTGGAGAGCACGTTCGTCGTTGTCGGTAGCAGCGACCTTGTGTTCGGAAGTGCCTGGGACATCGCTGCCGAGGCCAACAAGATGGAAAAGGTCGACGGCATCTGGACAAAGGAGTACAAGGGCCTCAAGCTCCCGGGAGAAACGATCGAGTGGAAGGTCGTGCAGAACGGCTCCACATGGATTCCCGACGGCGAAGGCAACAACCTCAAGGTCTATGTACCCGAGAGCGGCAACTACGATCTTTATTTCTACTACGACGAGACAACGCCCACCTCGAAGCTGATGCAGGACGGCAAGGAAATCATCTACACCCCGAAGGGCGACGGCTGGCCTGAGAACTACGACGGCGTCATGCTGCAGGGATTCTACTGGAACTCGTTCGAGGACACCAAGCTCACCGAGCTGCAGAAGCAGGTTGATGAGCTCTCGACATACTTCGACCTCGTATGGCTGCCCAACACCGGCGCCACCGGAAATCAGACCATGGGCTACATGCCCGTCTACTGGCTGAACCACAACAGCAACTTCGGTCGCCAGAAAGCCCTGAAGACCCTCATACAAAGCTTCAACGCCAAGGGCACGAAGGTCATCGAGGACGTGGTGCTCAACCACAAGGCCCCGAAGGGCGCCAACGGCTCATGGGTGGACTTCGTCAACGAGACATGGAAGCACGACGACATCACCGAGGAACTCAACTGGACAACGGCCGACATCTGCAGCAACGACGATGGCGGATATACCAACACGATGGGTGCCGACCCAAGTATGGTGGCCCTCAACGGCGGATGGGAGTGCACAGGATCCAACGACACTGGCGACGACTTCTCAGGCGGACGCGACCTCGACCACACCAGCGCCAATGTGCAGAAGAACTGTATCACCTACCTCAACTTCCTACAGAAGGAGCTGGGCTACAGCGGCTACCGTCTCGACATGGTGAAGGGCTACTCGGCCAGCTACACCAAGCTCTACAACGAGGCCACACAGCCCGAGTTCTGCGTCGGTGAGTACTGGGACGGCCAAGATGCCATCACCAGTTGGATAGATGGCACAGGCAAGACATCAGCAGCCTTCGACTTCCCCTTCAAGTATCAGGTGAAGGACGCCTTCGGCAACGGCAACTGGAGTGCACTCGACTACAAGGGCATTTGCGGCGACACCAACTGGCAGCGCTATGCCGTCACCTTCATCGACAACCACGATACCTACGAGAACGAGGGACGACTGGTGAACAACGTGCTGCCCGCCAACGCCTTCATGCTCGCCATGCCCGGAACGCCCTGCGTATTCCTGAAGCACTGGCAGAAATACCCCATCGCTATCGGCAACATGATCCTGGCACGTAAGGCTGCCGGCATCACCAACCAAAGCGCCATCGTGGATTCGAGGAGCATGGACGGAGGATACTACGTCAAGGTACAGGGAACCAAGGGAACCGTGCTCTGCATCGCAGGATTCATCGATCTTGACACCACTGGCTTCAAGCTCATCTCCAGCGGCACTAACTATGCATACTTCGTCAGTGACAATATCACCGTCGAGGGACTCCAGGAAGGCAGTGACGACGAGGAGGCCAAGGAGCTGACCATCTACGTCGAGTGCCCGGAGGCACCCTACATCTACGCTTGGAACAGCGCAGGACAGCCCACTAACGGCAGCTGGCCCGGAACTCAGCTCACCACCACCGCCACAATGAAAGACGGCAAGACCTTCTGGACACGTACCTTCTCGACAGCACCCGTCAACATGGTCATCAGTGACGGTGGCGACAAGACCACCAACGAAGACGGTGAGACCATAGCTACAGGCGAAAATGCTGTGCAGACCGCCAATATCACCGGTCTGACTCACGACAGCTACTTCACCTTCGACCCGACAAACACTGACAAGGACACCAACTGGACCAACATCACCTCCAACTACTTCACACCTGAGCCCGTGCAGCTGCCCGCTTGCGCCAAGGAAATAGAGGGACATCTCTATTGCTACTTCCAGGGCAACAAGGACTACGACTCACCATGCGCATGGGTATGGAACGATACCGAAAACTTCACCGGAGGCACATGGCCCGGAGCAAAGCTGAAGAGAGTGGGCGACGACGGACAGGGACACCTCGTTTGGCTCTGGGATGCCGGCGACTACATCGATGTGTTCAAGACCTATACCCCCGACAAGACGCTCTTCCCGACTGGCGTCCTCTTCAGCAACAACGGAGACCCGAAGACCGACGACTTCAAGTTTGAGAACGGAGGCTACTACGACGCAACTGGACTCATCGGCAACGTCATCAAGGGCAAGACCGGCGATGTGAACAACGACGGTGCCGTCGACGTGGCAGACATCTCGGCCATCATCAGCGTTATGGCAGGAACTGACAATTATCGCAATGCCGACGTGAACGGCGACAAAGCCGTAGACGTGGCCGACATCTCAGCTGTCATTTCAATCATGGCAGGACAATAAACAATAAACAAAAGACAATAAACAATAAACAATAAACGTTAGCGTGGGCGGCGGTGTTGCCGCCGCCCGCCTTTAAAACAAAGACAACATGAAAAAAGTATTATTTACTCTTTTACTGGCTCTGGCCACCATTACGGCAAAGGCCGTCACAGCAACAGTTTACGTGAAAGCCGAAGAGGCTCCGTTCCTCTATGGATGGTTCACCGTCAACGGAAGGGAAACAAAAATCAACGGCGCCTGGCCTGGAGCACAGATGACCGAGACCACCAAAAAGATCAACAAGGAAGGTGAGGAGATTGAGTTCTGGTGTCAGACATTCGACTTCCCTGAGACATCGTCGTTCAACATCATCTTCAATAACGGACTTGACGGTATCAACCAGAGGCAGACTAGCAACATCTCAGACATTGCCTCCGACCGCTATTTCACCTACGATGGTGAGACCGAATACACCGACATCACCGAGGACTTCGGAGTGGAAATTCCCGACGTGGAGATACAGGCCCTGTCGCTCATCTCTCCACTTAACGAATGGAACTCAATGTCTGACCCCTTCACTGAGGTGGAAAAGAACGCCAAGTACACCTATACACTCGACCTCACCAACGTCGAACTCGAGGAGGAGTATTTCCGCTTTAAGCTCATGGCCAACCACTCGGCATACATGGGATACCACAACTTCACCTATGACGACCCCAACGAGTGGCTCGAAGAAGACCTGGGAATGGACGGCGATAATATCGGACTCATTCTTGAAGAGACCGACGTGCGCTGCTTCCTCATCACTGCCACATTTGCTGGCGGCAAGAACATCTACGAAGGATGGACGCTGAAAATAGAAGAAGGCACACCTGGCGAAGGCGGCACGAAGGGCGATGTCAACAACGACGGCGCAGTCGATGTGGCCGACATCTCAGCTATCATCAGCTGTATGGCTGGTGATACCAACGTAAACGAGAAGGCAGCCGACGTGAACGGCGACGGTGCTGTAGACGTGGCCGACATCTCAAGCGTTATTTCCATCATGGCAGAGAGTTGACCTTAGATAGAAATATGAAAGCAATACAATGTTTCGATGAGCTGGTGGGGCGCCTTGCGGAGTCCCACCAGCGTCGTCGTGTTGCCGTGGTATGCGGCCGCGACGAGAGCACCAGCCAGGCCGTCGCCCGTGCACAGGAGGCAGGCTTCTGCGAACCAATTTTCGTTGACGACGAGGACGTAGACGTGGCTGCCGCTAAGGCCGTGAGCCTGGTGCGCGAAGGAAAAGCCGACGTGCTGATGAAAGGACTGCTCAACACCGACAACCTGGTGAAGGCCATCCTCAACAAGGAGACGGGCATACTGTCCAAGGGCAATGTGCTCACACACATCACCTGCGCCAAGGTACCTCAGTACGACAAACTGCTCTTCCTGACCGATGTGGCCGTCATCCCCTACCCCACCCTGGAACAGCGCGAGCAGCAACTGCGTTATCTCCTGGCATTATGCAGGAAGATGGGTATTGAGGAGCCGCGCGTGGCACTCATCAACTGCTCGGAGAAGGTGAACGCCAAGCACTTCCCGGTGACCGTAGACTACCGCGAGTTGGTAGAACGCTCACAGAAAGGCGAGTTCGGAACCTGCATCGTCGACGGTCCGCTTGATCTCAAGACGGCACTCTCGCCTCAGGCACTGCACAAGAAAGGTTTACAGTCGCCCGTAGAGGGACGAGCCGACGGACTTATCTTCTCCGATATCCAGGCCGGAAACGTCTTCTACAAGTCCATCACCCTGTTCTGCGAAGCACAGACGGCAGCCATCCTGCAAGGCCCACAGGCACCGGTGGTACTCACCAGCCGGGCCGACAGCATCGACTCAAAGTTCTACAGCCTCGCACTGGCCTGCCTCTGAAATAATTAGGGGAAAGAAAGAACAATAAACAGATTGATATTAGTCAAGTTATAGACCGCTAAGTGTTCAAAAGGGAGAAATTGTTGTCAATAATGGGAAATAGTGGTGATTATAGACAACATTTCTCTCTATTTGAATATCAATAATTTAAAAAAAATGTAGACCTTTGCGCCCACAAAAACTAATGCGTATGGCCTACTTGACTAACAAAGACCCACAGGGATATATCGATTTCGATAATCTCATGGTGGATTATGCTGAAGGCGATCTCTCTACCCACGATAAGGTTAAAGACTTAGCTCGTTTGTACCCACTTAGGCCTATGTGCAATTATATTGCTCTCTGCGTAAGGGGCGAGATGAGAGTAACGAGTAATGACCGCAAGTTTGAGTGTATTGAGGGCGACATTCTTATTTGTCCGCCGAACCTTAATTACGACGATATCAATTTCAGTGATGACTTCGAGTGCCGTGTGTTCTGTCTCTCCGACCATCTTATTCAGGGTGTCTTACGCAGCAAGGCCGATATATGGCACCACACGGTGTACATCAACCAGCCTAACGTCATCAATGTTTCATCTGTTTGCCAGAAAGAGTTCGGATTCTACTTTTCACTCATCCGCTCTAAGCTGACCAACCACGGCGGCACGCTGCACAAGGAGATTCTCCTTACACTTGTAAGGGCTTTCCTTCTGGAGCTTTGCTTCTTTCTGGAAAAGACGCGCAGCGTGGAACTTGGACAAAAGCTCTCACAGGGCAAAGTGCTCTTCAACAAGTTCATCAGTCTGCTATCCAGCAGTGACGTGAAGCGTCAGCCCATCACCACCTATGCCAGCCAGTTGGCCATCACGCCGAAATATCTCACCATGCTCTGCTTGAAATACAGCAACAAGACAGCATCACAATGGGTAGTACAGTACACCACTGAAGAGATTCGTTTCTACCTGAAGAGCTCCAACCTGAGCATCAAGGAGATTTCTGCCAAACTGGGATTCTCGAATATGTCGCACTTCGGTTCCTACGTCCGCAAGCATCTCGGCATGTCGCCCAGTGAATACCGGCACGGGAAGTCTGAACACCAATAGCATACTACACCCTGCTATAATTCCTAAAAAATGAAAACAGTTTCGCTGTTTTCATTTTTTTTATTACCTTTGCCGTCCAAATGAGCGAGATTCTTTCCCCCATACTTGAACTGCAGCAACAGCGTGCCCTCCTGCAGATGGAATATGAGCACGAGAAGGCAGCCTACGAGCAGCAGGTCGAGGCCATAGGCATTCGCCGACGTGTGGAGCGCGGCGAGGCCTGGATGCCTATAAGTGTTGGCCGCAGCTACTACAACTCGCTCAACCAGCTCTGCGTAGAGGTTTTCCGCTCACGCACTATCGATGATGACGAGGAGGCCGACCACAGCTTCGAGTTCGGAAAGCCGGTGCAGTTCTTTTCTATAAGTGAAAAGTTAAGAGTGAAGAGTGAAGAATTTGCTACCGCGCAGGAAGGAAAGCAAAAGGAGGACAGAGCCACAGCGACAGCAAATTCTTCACTCTTCATTCTTCATTCTTCACTTTTCACCGGCACCGTCAGCTTTGTCGACGGCGACCGAATGGTGGTGGCCGTTCCCGACAACGCCCCGCTGGCCGACCTGCAGGTGCAGGAAGGACAGCAGCTGGGCGTGCAGCTTTTCTTCGACGAGACCACCTACCGTCTGATGTTCGACGCCTTGGAGCGTACCATGCGCGCCAAGGGACGGCTGGGCTATCTGCGCGACCTCTTCTACACGCGGCAGAAGGCCGAGACGTTCACCTTCCCCGACATGGGCTTCGACTACCTGAACCCCACGCAGGAGCACGCCGTCAACGAGGTGCTGCGGGCGAAGGACGTGGCCGTTGTTCACGGTCCTCCCGGCACGGGCAAGACGACGACCCTTGTCGAGGCTATCTACGAGACGCTGCGCCGCGAAAGCCAAGTGCTCGTTTGTGCGCAGAGCAACATGGCCGTCGACTGGATTTCGGAAAAGCTTGTAGACCGCGGACTGAACGTGCTGCGCATCGGCAATCCCACTCGTGTCGACGACAAGATGCTCTCCTTCACCTACGAACGTCGCTTCGAGGCACATCCCGACTACCCGCAGCTGTGGGCTATCCGCAAAGCGATACGCGAGTTAAGGCAACAGCGCAAGCGCTCCGACAACTGGCATCAGAAAATGGACCGTCTGAAGAGCCGCGCCGTAGAGCTGGAGCTACGCATCAACGCCCAGCTCTTCGGCGAGGCGCGTGTCATCGCCTCCACGCTGGCAGGGTCGGCCAACCGTCTGCTCGACGGCATGAAGTTCGGCACGCTCTTCATCGACGAGGCCGCCCAGGCCCTTGAGGCCGCCTGCTGGATTCCCATCCGCCGCGCCGGCCGTGTCATCTTTGCCGGCGACCATTGCCAGCTGCCGCCCACGGTGAAGTGCTACGAGGCCATGAAGGGCGGTCTGGGCCGCACGCTCATGGAGCGCATCTGCAGCCAGAAGCCCGAGGTGGTCACATTGCTGCGTATGCAGTACCGCATGCACGAGGATATCATGCGCTTCTCCTCCGACTGGTTCTACCACAACCTCATGGTGGCGGCTCCAGAGGTCAGAAACCGCTCCATACTCGACCTCGACGTGCCCATCACGTGGGTGGACACTTCCCAAATAGAGAAAGGAAAAATGAAAAATGAAAAATATGATTACATAACGAGGGAGAATACTGAGATTGAAGGTAATCATATTTCTCATTTATCATCTCTCACTTCTCACTTCAACGAGGGCGAGGCCCGCCTCACCATCCTCGCCCTCCAGGCCTACTACGAGCTGATAGGCCGTGAGCGCATTCTTGAAGAGCGGTTAGACGTGGGCATCATCTCGCCCTACCGTGCTCAGGTGCAGCTGCTCCGGCGGTTGTTGAAAAAGAGCGAGTTCTTCAAGCCTTACCGTCGGCTCATCTCGGTGAACACAGTCGACGGCTTCCAGGGGCAGGAACGCGACATTATCGTCATCTCGCTCGTACGCTCCAACGACGAGGGGCAGATAGGCTTCCTCCGCGACCTGCGCCGTATGAACGTGGCTATCACGCGCGCACGCATGAAACTTATAATATTAGGTGACCGCAGCACGATGACCCGCCACCCCTTCTACCGCAAGCTCTGGCAGTACGTGCAGAGCCTGCGCAGCGAAAGAACGGCTTATTCAAATCGAAAGAACGGCTCTTTCAAATTGAAAGAACGGCTTATTCAAATCGAAAGAACGGCTCTTTCAAATTGAAAGCACGGCTTTCTCTCCCCGAGGCTCCACACTTTTTCCTGCATCCGCTTTGTCATTTCAGCAAAAATGAGTAATTTTGCGGCCAAATTGCAAATAGTAACACAGACGACATGAATCAGGAGATAGAACGCAGGCGAACGTTTGCGATTATTTCGCACCCCGACGCCGGTAAGACAACGCTGACGGAGAAGTTCCTGCTCTTCGGCGGACAGATACAGGTGGCCGGAGCAGTGAAGAGCAACAAAATCAAGAAGACGGCCACCAGCGACTGGATGGACATTGAGAAGCAGCGCGGCATCTCGGTATCGACGTCGGTCATGGAGTTCGACTACTGCCCCGACGGCTCTGACGTGGAATACAAGGTGAATATCCTCGACACCCCTGGTCACCAGGACTTCGCCGAGGACACCTTCCGCACACTGACGGCCGTCGACTCGGCCATTATCGTGGTGGACGGTGCCAAAGGCGTGGAGACCCAGACGCGAAAGCTGATGACCGTCTGCCGAATGAGGAAGACTCCCGTCATCATCTTCATCAACAAGATGGACCGCGAGGGCCGCGACCCCTTCGACCTCCTTGACGAGCTGGAACAGGAACTCGAAATCAAGGTGCGTCCACTCTCCTGGCCCATCAACCAGGGCGCCCGCTTCAAGGGCGTGTACAACATCTACGAGCAGAAGCTCGACCTCTTCACTCCCGACAAGCAGCGCGTCACCGAGAAGGTCGAGGTAGACATCGCCAGTGACGAGCTTGACAAAAGGGTCGGCGAGCAGGACGCTCAGAAGCTGCGCGACGACCTGGAGCTGGTGGAGGGTGTCTACCCTGAGTTCGACGTGGAGAGCTATCGCGAGGCCGAGGTGGCTCCCGTGTTCTTCGGCTCGGCACTCAACAACTTCGGTGTTCAGGAGCTGCTCAACTGCTTTGTAGAGATAGCTCCCTCGCCTCGTCCTACTAAGGCTGAGGAGCGCGACGTGCAGCCCGAGGAGCCCAAGTTCACAGGCTTCATTTTCAAAATCACCGCCAACATCGACCCCAACCACCGCTCGTGCATCGCCTTCTGCAAGGTGTGCTCCGGCCGTTTCCAGCGCAACCAGCCCTACCTCCACGTGCGCCAGCAGAAGACCATGCGCTTCACCTCGCCCACGCAGTTCATGGCCCAGCGCAAATCTACTATCGACGAAGCCTGGCCGGGCGACATCGTCGGTCTGCCAGATACCGGCGGACTTTTCAAAATTGGCGACACGCTCACCGAGGGCGAACAGCTGCACTTCCGCGGACTGCCCTCGTTCTCGCCCGAGATGTTCAAGTATATCGAGAACGATGACCCCATGAAGGCCAAGCAGCTGCAGAAGGGCATCGACCAGCTCATGGACGAGGGCGTAGCACAGTTGTTCGTCAACCAGTTCAACAACCGCAAAATCATCGGCACCGTCGGCCAACTGCAGTTCGAGGTCATCCAGTACCGGCTGGAGAACGAATATAACGCGAAGTGCCGCTGGGAGCCCGTCCACCTCTACAAAGCCTGCTGGATCTCCAGCGACGACGAGGAGGAGCTCAACTCCTTCAAGAAGCGCAAATACCAGTACATGGCCAAGGACAAGGAAGGCCGCGACGTGTTCCTCGCCGACAGCGGCTACATGCTCTCAATGGCCCAGCAGGACTTCAAGCACATACAGTTCCACTTCACCAGCGAATATTAACACAAATCCATATTAACATGAGAAAGAGAATGACACTTTTGGCCACGCTGCTCGTCATGACAGTGGTGGCAATGGCACAACAGAGCATCAGCGTCAGCTATAAGGGCCAGCGGCCCGTCATCAGCGACTTCGTCAGCGCCATCCTCTCGCAGCGCGAACTGAACGAGGCCCTCAGCAACGTGAGAGACAACTGGAACCGCCGCCGACTGGGGCAGCAACTGTCTGAAGGCGCATCATTTAGCGTCGACACTCAGAATGGTTTCGTGCGCTACGACATCGCCTATAGCCCTTCGGAGCACAGCTGGACGGAGTTCTGCTTCTGGAACTGCAGCGACGGACAGCACAAGCTCGTTGGCGTGAACACGGGCCATGAGCTGCGCTTCAAAAGTATTCAGACGGAGTGCACCGGGCTGTCGTTCTACCGCTACGACAATCAGACGCGCACGCTCACACCTGCTTCGGCCTACGACCTGGGAGCTTCCATTATCGTCACGCCCGTGGTGGACTACTATCTGCCGCGTCAGGGAAAGGATATCAAGGCCGTTATCAATGCGAAGGACAAGCCCGTGAACATCGTCATGCACTGGGACGGCATGAAGTTCCAGCAGGAGCAGACCGAGGCTCTTGAAGTCCCGTCTCTTAACGGGGATTTCCAATCCCCGACAGAAGAGAAGGACTACATCCGCGTGACGACGGCCGAGGGACTTCTCAACGCCATTGGCTCCGACCGCAACATCCTCATCGCCGCCGACACGGAGATAAACCTCACGCCCGCACTCAGCGACGCTGCTAACTTCCGCACCACCTACCGCCTATGGATGCCCGATGCCACAGCCATCATTAAAGGCAAGTCGTGCATCGTCAGCGAGGAGGTTTTCGACGGCCGGCAGCTGACCCTCATAGGCTTCAAGAACCTCGTCATCCGGGGCGAGCGTAACTCGCGCATCACCGTCGAGCCCCGCTACTCCTTCTGTCTGAACTTCATCGACTGTGAGAACTGTACCGTCGACAACCTCACCATCGGCCACACTGAGGGAGGCTACTGTCAGGGCGGCGTCATCGGCATCACCGGCGGAGGCAGCAACAAGGTCACCAACTGCGACCTCTACGGTTGCGGCACCTACGGACTGGAGATTGAAGGCACGGAAGGCTTCGACATGTTCTCCTCGAACATCCACGACTGCACCTACGGCATCTTGCAGCTGCGCAGCTCGCGCAACGTCCACTTCGTCCACAGCGACTTCTTCAACAACCGCGAGTTTGAACTCATCGGAAGCCTCGGCTGCGAGGGCCTCTCCTTCGAGGACTGCCGTTTCTTCGCCAACTGGGGCGACTCACCGCTCTTTAGCATCGACAACGAGTTCCGCCTCTCGGGCTGCGCCATCTATCACCCCACGCAGAACTTGGGAACCATCGACCTGGCCAACCAGTCGGAAATCAGCAACCAGTTCTCGGAGAACCCCATTGACAACAACATTACAGGACGCGAGATTGGTCCCGACGGTCATTGGGTTCACACGAAATAAGCCTTATTGTTTATGAAATTCATAGGAATCATCCCGGCGCGCTATGCCTCGACGCGCTTTCCCGGCAAGCCGCTGGCCATGCTCGGCGGCAAGACCGTGATACAGAGAGTCTACGAACAAGTAGCCGCCGTGCTCTCCACTCCCCTTCGGGAGGAGGGGTCGGGGGATGGGGCCGTCTGGGTGGCTACCGACGATGACCGAATCTTCAAGGCCGTAGAGGCCTTCGGCGGACGCGCTGTGATGACCCGCACAGACCATAAGAGCGGCACCGACCGCATCGAGGAGGCAGCGGAGAAAATCGGCACCGACGCCGACGTCATCATCAACGTTCAGGGCGACGAACCCTTCATCCAGCCGTCGCAATTAGAGACAGTTTGCCGTCTCTTCGACGACCCTCGCACGCAGATTGCCACATTAGGAAAGCCCTTCGACACGATGGACGCGGTGGACAACCCCAACTCGCCGAAGATTGTTACCGACCTTGACGGCTATGCCCTCTACTTCAGCCGGAGCGTCATCCCCTTCGTGCGCGGCAAGGAGCACGGCGAGTGGCTCGCACAGTTCCCCTTCCTCAAGCACATCGGCCTCTATGCCTACCGCCGCGACGTGCTGGCAGAAATCACCCGTCTGCCACAGAGTCCGTTAGAGCTGGCCGAGAGCCTCGAACAGCTGCGCTGGCTACAGAACGGCTATAAGATACGCGTTGGCCTCACCAACGTGGAGACCATCGGCATCGACACCCCTGAAGACTTGGCAAAAGCAGAGGCCAAACTGGCCCTTTGAACCGTCCAAACGGAAGCTCTGAACCGACCCCTTGGCAGAAGAAAGCCAAGGCAAGGATAAAATTCTCGAGAGAATTTGTGAGAAAGAACGGCTTTTTCTATGAGAAAGAACGGCTTTTTCTTGATAATTCTCTCGAGAATTTTAATGACCTAACTAATCTTTCTTTACGACACAAACGGACATCAAACGGGTTTGAACGTAGCTAAAAGAGCGAGCAATTAGTTAAATTATTATAAAAGTGGCGTTACACAAGCTGTCACTTGCTCGTAAGCGGCGGAAAAGCAGTACCTTTGCAGTCCGATTATTTCAGGGGAGGTCTTAGAATCCCCGGGAACGTCGTGTAAATAGCGTCCGTCTTTGGCCGGACGGCGTGGTTTGTGAATCGGCGTTCATGACACATTATTTATTATTACAAAAACTGTTTTTTAGTACTTAAACGTAAAATGAACACACTGAGTTACAAGACCGTCTCCATCAACAAGGAGACAGCCAAGAAGGAATGGGTCGTCATTGACGCCACCGGGCAGGTGGTAGGACGACTGGCTTCGAAGGTCGCCAAGCTTATCCGTGGCAAGTATAAGCCCAGCTTTACCCCGCACGTTGACTGCGGCGACAATGTCATCATCATTAATGCCGACAAGGTGATCTTCACCGGTAAGAAAGAGACCGACAAGCTCTACACACGTTACACGGGCTATCCCGGCGGCCAGCGCTTCACATCGCCCGCCGACCTGCGCAAGCGCCCCTTCGGAGCAGAGCGCATCCTGAAGCACGCCGTGAAGGGCATGCTGCCCAAAGGTCCTCTGGGACGTCACCTGCTGAACAACCTCTACGTCTACAATGGCACAGAGCATCCGCATGAGGCACAGAAGCCCCAAGCTATCGACATCAACCAGTACAAGTAAACAATAGACAAAGACAATGGAATACATTAATGCAATAGGTCGTCGCAAGAGCTCAGTGGCTCGCGTGTACATGTCGGAAGGCACCGGCAAGATAACGATTAACAAGAAAGACCTCACAGAGTATTTCCCCTCAGCCATCCTCCAGTATGTGGTGAAGCAGCCCCTGATGGTGCTCGGATGCGAGGGCAAGTACGACATCAAGGTGAACCTCGACGGTGGTGGCTTCACCGGCCAGAGCCAGGCTCTGCGCATGGCTATCGCCCGCGCGCTCGTCAAGGTGAACGCCGAGGACAAGAAGGCACTCAAGGTGCAGGGCTTCCTCACACGCGACAGCCGCGAGGTAGAGCGCAAGAAGCCCGGTCAGCCCAAGGCACGCCGCCGCTTCCAGTTCAGTAAGCGTTAATTTCTTGATGAGAGTTAAGTGTTTAGAGTTGAGAGACTTTACACTTATCCCGACAAGAGGTAACTGAACAATGTTTAGCATCTAAACCTGATGGATTTGAAACTTAAATAAGAGTAAAGTCTCAAAAAACACTCAACTCTTAACGCTCAACTACCATTCGGTTGATTCTAAGCCAAAGAATTAAAAAGAAAGTAAACAACCATTTAAAAGCAAAAAAAACAACAATGGCAAGAACAAATTTTGACCAGCTGCTGCAGGCTGGCTGCCACTTCGGACACCTCAAGCGCAAGTGGAACCCCGCCATGGCTCCCTACATCTACACCGAGCGCAATGGCATTCACATCATCGACCTCCACAAGACCGTCATGAAGATTGACGAGGCCGCCGAGGCACTGAAGAACATCGCCCGCCAGGGCAAGCGTATCCTCTTCGTGGGTACTAAGAAACAGACTAAAGAGCTGATTGCCGAGAAGGCAACAAGCATTAATATGCCTTACGTCATCGAGCGTTGGCCGGGCGGCATGCTCACCAACTTCCCCACCATCCGCAAGGCTGTGAAGAAGATGACCAATATCGACAAGCTGATGAGCGACGGTACCTTCGGCAACCTGTCGAAGCGCGAGCTGCTCCAGATTACCCGCCAGCGCGCCAAGCTGGAGAAGAACCTCGGTTCTATCGCCGACATGACCCGTCAGCCCAGCGCTCTCTTCGTCGTCGACGTGATGAAGGAGAACATCGCCGTGAAGGAGGCTAACCGCCTGGGTATCCCCGTGTTCGGCATTGTCGACACGAACAGCGACCCGAAGAACATCGACTTCGTGATTCCCGCCAACGACGACGCTAAGGACAGCGTGGAGGCTATCCTCAACGCTTGCTGCGCCGCCATCGCCGAGGGTATCGAAGAGCGCAAGGCCGAGAAGGCCGACGAGAAGGCTGCCGAGGCTCAGACCGAGACTGAGGCCGAAGTACTCGAAGAGGCTCCCAAGCGTGCCACCGGTGCCCGCAGGAACCGTAAGGCTGAGGCTCCCGCAAAGGAGGAGGCTGCTCCCGCAGAGGAAGAAGCTCCCGCCGCAGAGTAATACAAGCCCCCTAAGTTAGGGGGCTATAACAATGGCAATTTCAATTGATGATATCAAGAAACTGCGTGCCATGACCGGTGCTGGTCTGGCCGATGTGAAGAAAGCACTGACCGAGGCCGAGGGTGACTTCGACCGCGCTAAGGAGCTGCTCCGCGAGCGTGGCCTGGCCATCGCCGCCAAGCGTAGCGACCGCGAGACCTCGAACGGTTGCGTGCTCGTGAAGAACGAGGGTGGCTTCGCCGCCATGATTGCCCTGAAGTGCGAGACCGACTTCGTGGCCAATGGTGCTGACTTCATCGCTCTGACCAAGAGCATCCTCGACGCTGCCGTCGCCGCTAAGTGCAAGACTCTCGACGA
>JAGCNO010000141.1 GCA_017645905.1 Prevotella sp.
TGACGATTTTCAGGCCCCGTAAATTCCTCGCGGTAGAAATACGTTGCAAAAATATACTGAAATTCGGTTACTACCAAATTCCATCCATCAACTGTTAAAAATCAAAAGTTACTGAAAATGAGTGTTTTACAAATAGATAGTATTAGATATTACTAGTTGCTTATACCCGTTTAGATACACTCCCAGAAAGCAGACTTTCCTATGCTCGTCACGCTGTTGGGAATCGTGATGGAAGTCAAACCGCTGCAATAAAAGAAAGCATACTGCCCTATGCTTGCAACATCGTAGTCTACTCCGTCATAGGTGACAGAAGGAGGGATGTTCACACTGCCAGAGTAGCTTTCACTACCATTACTATCACCTCCTAATCGATTTGTCACTTCGGCCACTTTGCCCTTTGCAATCAGGTTGTACCAGATGCCGTCAATCTTCACGGTCTCTTGTGCCCCAGCAACCATCGGCAGGAGCATCATCAGTAACAGAATAACTTGCTTCTTCATATTTCTCTTTAATTTTGTGGTAATTCGTGTTCCGTCGGCAAAGGTAACGATTATTTCCGAGTCGTGCAAATAAAATATGAGGGAAAATTTGGCGGTATCGGGGAAAAAGGCTAACTTTGCAGCAAATTAATAAATGATATAGAGATGAGTACTGAACAGATAGAGAAACTGATTAAGGAGAATTTCGGGAAGATTAACCCGCAGAGTGAAGAACTGATAAGGGAGAAGCTGGCGGGCGTCGACGAGGCTGCGGCACAGAGGGCTTTTGACAACCTGAAGAACCCTACGACGGTGCTGCTGGTGAGCATCTTCCTCGGCACGCTGGGCATCGACCGCTTCATGCTGGGGCAGACGTTCTACGGGGTGCTCAAGCTCGTCACCGCCGGTGGATGCTTCATCTGGACCATCATCGACTGGTTCACAACGGGTGAGCGCACGAGGGTCTATAACACGAGGAATGTCCTCGTAAGGCTCATCAACAGCGCTTCGACGGCTGAGCCTGTGGCAGAGCCCGTGACGGAGCCTGAGCGGGAGCCTGTGACGATGCCCGACACGGAGCCGGAGACTGACCCCGAGAGTGAGCCTGAGACTGAGCCGCTGAACACGGAGTACTGATGGAGAAGATTATCATGGGCATCGACCCCGGGACGAACATCATGGGGTATGGCATCCTGCGCGTAACGTCGGGCGTGAATGCTGCTGTCACCTCACAGCGTCTTACGGCTGCGAAGAGCGGCACGAGGGCGGAGATGGTGACGATGGGCATCATCAACCTCTCGAAGTTCGCCGACGGATACATGAAGTTGGGGCATATCTTCGAGCGGGTGACGGGCATCATCGACTCCTACCTGCCCGACGAGCTGGCTATCGAGGCACCTTTCTTCGGGAAGAATGTGCAGTCTATGCTGAAACTGGGAAGGGCGCAGGGCGTGGCTATCGCTGCCGCTATTCATCACGGCGTGCCTATCCACGAGTATGCTCCCATGAAGATTAAGATGGCCCTGACGGGTGTCGGTACTGCGTCGAAAGAACAGGTGGCGGGTATGCTGCAGCGCTTGCTGAACATCCCCCAGGAGGAGATGAGCCGCTACCTCGATGCCAGCGATGCGCTTGCTGCCGCCTATTGTCACTATCTGCAGATGGGGCGTCCTGAGACGGGCGATACCCACTACCGAGGCTGGAAAGACTACGTCAACAAGAATCAGGACCGCGTCACCAGCGGCGGAAAAGCTCAAAAGTGAACTTGCAGCCGAACTCCTTGTAATGAGTGTTGAAGAAGCTGGCAAAGAAGGCCAAGGTGGCGAAGCGGCATGTAAAACCGTAGCCCAGCTCGGAATAGAAGCGGGTGTCAGCTATGGAGAGGCCGCTCCAGTAGACACGCTCGCGTTCCACGTAGCGTCCCAAAAGAGGAGTGAAGGAAGCGAAGAGGAGGGGCGCCTCGTAGGAGATGTTTCCGCGTATGTAGTAGTCTGAGACGTTATAGAGGTCAGACGACAGCAGCTGGAAGTTTCCGGCCCAGTCATCGTCCCAGCCTTCGGGCAGGTTACGGTCACGGAAATTGGTGTAGTCCATGAAGTAATTGTTGCCGCGCTTGGTGTAGAGACCACCGCCAAGACGCAGGTTGATGGTCTGCAGATGGCTCATGCGGTACATCATGCTCAGGTCGGTCTCCCAACGCTCGTAGCTCATGTCGACATTGTTTCCCTTCAGTCCGCGCTCCCAGTCGACGCTCAGCACGGGCCCTTGCTTCCAAGGCTGCAGCTTCACACCCAGCGAAGGAGCAAAGGAGCGGAACTTCGTGGGCTTGCCGAAGGCCTTCATCTCCTCAGGGTTTAGGGCGTGACGACGGTGGAACACGAGACCCGTCTCAAGCGTCAGCCAATTCATGGGACTGATGCTGTTGTAGATACGCACGTAGCGGTCGTCGAAGAGGTCGAGTTTCTTGTCCTGTAATTCTGGGAGGTCGCCATGCTCACGGCGTATTTCCTCAAGCACCCCGCTGTTGCCTATGCGGTTGTCGCTGCCCCAGGAGAAATGGAGGTGGCCGTTGAAACGCTTATTATAATAAAGGTAGAAAGGCACGTCCCAGTAGAACTCGCGGAGCTTGAAGTTGTAGCCTATGTAGGGGTTGGTCTCTATCCACGTGTGGGGTGTGAAGTTGTAGCGTGCACCAAGCCTCATCTTGTAGGAGAAGCCCTTGCTGCCGCTATAGCTGATGTACTGCGGGTCAAGGATGGGCGAGAGCTTCAGAAAACCGTTTCCGTCGTTCGTCCTGGCGCGGATGCTGTGCAGAAGGTTTTCGCCGATGATGTCCCAGGCTATTTCTTTCAGATAGTTATGCCGCCGACGTTCCGGTTCCTGAGTAAGGGTGTCGGCTGGTATGGTGTCGGGTTCTTCCTGGGGCTTGTTGTTGTAGTCGTTGGCGGCATAGACATAGCGTTCCTCGTCGCTCAGGGGAACAGGGCGCAGGGAGTCAATGAACTGTCGGTCGCCACGCACGTCAAGGGTATCGGGCAGCGTCGTAGGACAATTGAAGTAGGCTTCGAAGTGCGATGAAACCTTATTGCCCAGGAACTTGAACTCGACGTGAGTCTCGCTCTTGACGGGCAGCAGCACCTCAGCACCCTCGTTGCCCATCGTGCAGCGCACACGGAAGCCCAGCATGTCGAACTCTCCGTCCATCTGGACCGTCTTCAGCCTGCCCGTAGCAATGTCTACTGTGGCAGTACCTTTTACTAACTGCGTATTTCTCACAAAA
>JAGCNO010000142.1 GCA_017645905.1 Prevotella sp.
CAAAGGCCGGCGACGGCTCGCTGCTCAGACCCTTCATCGTGTTCTTCGGCGAGGCAGTGCCCAACATCACCGTAGCCGCCGAGGAGGCACAATCGGCCGACATCTTTATCGTCATCGGCACCAGCCTCAATGTCTACCCCGCCGCCGGACTCATCCACTACGTCACGCCAGGCACGCCCATCTACCTCATCGACCCGAACCCCATCTCAGCCGGAAGCGGGGTGAAGCAGATACAGAAAGGAGCCTCGGAGGGAATGCGCGAACTCTGCGAGAAACTGTTGTAATTATTCGTGGTGATAGGGCTCGCCCTTGATGATGGTACAGGCGCGGTAAAGTTGCTCGACAAACACCAGCCGTACCATCTGGTGTGAAAACGTAAGCCGAGACAGCGAGAGCTTTTCGTTGGCACGGGCATAGACAGCAGGCGAGAAACCGTAAGGGCCGCCGATGACAAACACCAGTCGGCGTGCTGTCTGCCGCTTCTGCTCCACCCAGCGGGCCAGCTCTACACTACGCAACTCCTGACCATGCTCGTCGAGGAGCACCACAGTATCGCCAGGCTGAAGGAGCTTCAGAATCTGTTCTCCCTCAGCCTGGCGTTGCTGTTCCTCCGTAAGGCTGCGGGTGGCCTTCAGCTCAGGAATGACCGTCAGCGTAAACGGCATGTAATGCCCCACCCGCTTAACATACTCGTCTATCAAGGCCACAAAATGCTTGTCGGTGGTCTTGCCCACCAATATCAGCTCGGTCTTCATGTCGTAAGGAAGTAGTTACTTATATTCTCTGTTGGGGTTCTTCGGGAACCACCCTTTCTCCACTCTTTTCTTCTGTGCAAACAGCTCACCGATGCCCCACAGGGCCGATGCGCCGATAACACCCACAAGCGACGAAACTATCTCATTCTCAATAAACAACGCCGAGCCCACGCAAACCAGCCCTACCACAAGGAACGCCCACCAAGAGCGTACCCCGAAATAATATTCGGCCTTAATGACAATGGGGTGAAATATTCCAATGATTAGAAAAGTGGAAATCGCAATAATAATGCCTGTAAAATACATGTCTACTCTCTGTTTACATTTTCGCGGCAAAGTTACGAAAAAAGCTTGTAACACAGAAGAAAATCAGATAGTTTTTCGACATTCCAACCTTAAATAGGGATAATAAAAAGCAGACTATCCCAAGATTTTCCCCTTAAAGTTTGCCGTTTCACATTATTCTTATTACATTTGCACACGAAAAAAACGGATACAGCATAAAGATGAGAGGTAGGCAGAAACTATCCTTGCTGGTATTGCTGTTGCTCTGCGGGCAAATGCTGCAGGCACAGATTACGGGGCGCGTCATTGACGATGCCACGGAGGAACCTGTGCCTATGGCGACGCTCATCTACAAGAATCTGGGTGTTGGCACGAAGGCCGATGCACAGGGACGGTTCACGCTGGCACGCCATAACCACGAGCGGCTCGTCATCAGCTGCGTGGGCTACGAGACGCAGGAAAAGGCCATCCGGCAGGGAACGCCGTCACAGCTTACCATACGGATGAAGCCCAACCAGCTTTCGCTCGGCGAGGTCACCGTCACTTCGCGCCGCTCGTCACGCTATCGCCGTAAGAACAATCCCGCTGTGGAGCTGATGCGGAAGGTCATAGCGGCCAAGAAGCAGACCGACCTGCGGCAGAAGGACTACTACCGTTATGCCAACTACCAGAAGCTGATGGTAGGACTGAACGACCTGAAACCCAAAGACTTCCAGAGCGGGCTGCTGGCCAACAAGCCCTGGATTATTGACCACCTGGAGCTATGTCCCTACAACAATAAACTCATCATGCCGCTATCGCTTGAGGAGACAGTCACCGAGCGCAGCTTCCGCCGAGACCCGCACGAGAGCAGCAACAACCAACTGGCACACCGCATCACCGGCCTGACGAACCTCTTCCAGACGGGCGACCTTGTAAACCTGGTGTCGCAGGAGTACTTCAACGACGTGGACATCTATCAGGACAACATCCGACTGCTGCGCCATCCCTTCACCAGTCCCATAGGTCGCGATGCCATCCTTTTCTACCACTTTTATATTACAGACACCACCTACGTAGACAATGACAAGTGCTACGTGCTCGACTTCACGCCCTCCACGCAACAGGACTTCGGCTTCCGCGGCCAGCTCTTCGTCATGGCCGACAGCAGCTACCTCGTTAAAAGATGCACGCTGTCCTTGCCCAACGTCACAGGCGTAAACTGGGTGGAGGGTCTCTACTGCCAGCAGGAGTTCTCCCGACTGGAGGGTGGCGAGTGGGTTCTTACCCGCGACGACATGGTGGCCGAGATGGCCGTCACCGACTTTACGGCAAAGCTTATCGTAGTGAGAAACACTGCAAGGTCGCACTTCGAGTTCGAAGATGTTACAGACCCTACTCCTTCCCTTGAGAGCAGGGAAGCAGATACTTCCTCCGCTGCATTTGAAGAGTTCCGCCCCGCGCCTCTCACGTCCTCGGAAAGTTCGCTCGGCTTGCTGGTGGAGCGCATAGAAGGGACGAGAGGTTTCAAGTATTTGCTCGCGGCGATGAAAGCTCTCTTTGAGAACTACATCGAGACAGGGTCGAAAGATCAGCCCAGCAAGGTGGACATCGGCCCCGTACTAAGCAGTATCTCGTCGAACTTCAACGACGGGCTGCGACTGCGCATCGGCGGACAGACAACGGCAGCACTACATCCCCACCTCTTCCTCAAAGGCTATTATGCCCACGCGATGAAGTCGCATGAGAACTACTACGACGGCACGCTGACCTACGCCTTCAGT
Organism: Prevotella sp.; assembly: GCA_017645905.1. Classification (GTDB taxonomy): domain Bacteria; phylum Bacteroidota; class Bacteroidia; order Bacteroidales; family Bacteroidaceae; genus Prevotella. The sequence goes on from JAGCNO010000142.1 coordinate 2,804, forward strand.
CATCCGAAATACCTGCCCCACGAGTTTCCTGCCCGAACCATAAGCTTCCAGTCGCGCCGCGACGTGGCCCTGCCGAGCGACAAATATCTGGACACAGATAAGGACAACGTCTTCTCTGCCCTTAAAATCAGCGAGATAGACAAGATGCTTCTCTACAACAGCCAGACACTCACCGCTGAGTATGAGCAGAAGTCCGGCCTGCGCCTTGCCGCCCAGCTGAAGACCGAAAAGGTGAATCCCATAGGGAATATGACGTTCACACCACTCACACCCCTATCCACACCCCTCTCCTCTCTTAGATACTCCGAGGCCACCTTCTCCCTCCGTTTCTCTCCCGGCGAGACCATCCTTGAGACGAAGGAGCGTCGTCGCACCCTGCACTATAACGCCCCTGTGGTACGTCTGCAACACACTGTGGGTCTGAAGGGATTCCTGGGCGGACAGTACAACTATAACTACACCGAACTGGAGGCCTGGAAGCGTTTCTGGATGCCCATGAGCTTCGGAGCCATGAAATTGCGGTTGCGCATGGGCGCACAATGGAACCGCGTGCCCTTCCCCCTGCTTATCATGCCAGAGACGAATATGGCGTATTTCCTGAAGTCGAACAGCTTCGACCTTATCAACAACATGGAGTTCCTTAACGACCGTTTCGTATCGTTGCAAATGGGATGGGACCTTAACGGCAAGCTCTTCAACCTCGTGCCCCTGCTGAAGCGTCTGAAGTGGAGGGAGTATATTGGCGTTCAATGCCTCTGGGGCAAACTGACGGACAAGAACAACCCCCTCCTCGCTGAGAACAGCGCGTCGGGGGTGCTCATGTATTTTCCCGAAGGTTCCTACGCCATGGATGGCAAGCAGCCCTACTGGGAAGTGGCCTTCGGCATTCACAATATTCTAAAGCTTATCACCGTCGAGTACATCCGAAGGCTGAACTATCTCGACCTGCCCACGGCTCAGAAACAGGTGGTGAAGATGGCCATGGAGTTCAAATTCTGATTACTTCTTAATCCTATACAGACGGAAGGTCATGGCTGGAACCTGGTCTTCCAGCGTGGCGGCCTTCTTTCCGGCAGTGACGTTTGCCGTGCCGCTGACGGGACAAATCTTGTCGGGCTGGTCGAGCGTGTTCTCGTCGTCTAAGGAACCGTCGTGGTGGAGCGTCAGCGTCTGTGCCGTGCCGCCGTTCTTCATTCCGAGGAGGTTAAGGGTAATAGCCTGTTTCTCCTTCGACGTGTTCACCACTTTAATAATAACTTCTCCCGTCGTACTGTCGTAGACCGACGAAGCGAAGAGTCCGTCCTGACCATCCTGTCCGGCCACGGGCTTTTTGTTCATGGTAAGCGAGAGCACGTTGGTACCTTTGTTCATGGCAAACATCTGCTGCACGTAGTAGCTCACCGACTTGAAGGAACGGAGGTTGTCGTACCAGATGGCATCGGGGCGCCACTGCCAGCCCTCGACATGTGCGAAGAGCGGGGCGTAGGTAGCCATGTGAACAAGGTCAGCGTTGCGCTCAATGCCTGTCATGTGGGCAGCCTCGTAGAGCGATGTCTCAAAGTGGTTCCACTTCTTTCCCTTGCCGTGGCAGGCATACTCGCCGGCAAAGACACGCGGGCCCTTACGGTCGTAGGAGTCATAGCGCAGACCGTGAGAGAGGAACCATTCTTCGTTGCGGTAATAGTGCTCGTCGTAGAGGTCAACCTTCAGTTCCTTCATACGGGGCTGCAGCAGGTCGAAGTCCCATCCCTCAGAGTTCGGGCCAGTGGTACCGATGAGCTTCAGCGCAGGGTACTTGGCACGCAGGGCGTCGTTGAACTTCTTCAGGCGCTCGGTGAAGACCGGGCCGTAGCCGCCGTGCTTCTCGTCGTAGTCCCATTGCTCGTTGCCCACGCCGAGGTACTTCAGGTTGAAGGGCTCGGGATGACCCATGTCGGCACGCACCTTGCCCCACTTCGAATCGGCAGGGCCGTTGGCAAACTCCACAAGGTCGAGAGCATCCTGGATATAGTCATCGAGCTGGTCGACGGGCACGTGCACGCCGGGCTTCGTCGGGTCAGGGTTCTGGAACTGGCAGGAGAGTCCGCACGAGATGACCGGCAGCGGTTCGCAACCGAAGTCCTCACAGAGCTGGAAGAACTCAAAGAAGCCGAGTCCGTAGCTCTGATAATAGTTGGGGAAGTATCGGCTGGTGAAGGTGTAATGCCATCGGTTCTCGTTCAGCGGACGGTTCTCCACGGGGCCGACGCTGTTCTTCCAGTTATAGCGTGTCTCTAAGTCAGTACCCTCGACAATACATCCTCCGGGGAAGCGAAACACGCCAGGGTGCATGTCAAAGAGGGCCTGTGCCAGGTCCTGACGCATACCGTTCTCGCGGCCTTTCCACGTCTTGACGGGGAAGAGGCTGACATGGTCAACGTCGACGGTCACCTTGCTGTCGCCCCAAACACGGAGGTGAGCCTTGTCGAAGGTGCGACGGGGCTTGATGATGGCCGTGTATTTCTTCCATTCCTTGCCGCTGACGTCCACGCCGACGTTGCCTAACTTCTGGTCGTCGCCCATTGTGGCGTTGTCGACAAGGTCAACCCAAAGCTTGGCGCTGCCGCCACCTGGCACACGGGCCCAGACGGAGAAGCGGTATTCCTCGCCGCCCTTCACACCCATGCCGAAGAATCCGTGGTTCTCAATCATGGTGTGCTTGTCGCTATGTCCCGAGGGAGCCAGACGCAAACAGTTGGGATTCTTGTCGAAAGGACTGTCGGACAATAGCATGACCTTGCCCGAGATGTCCCATCCGGCGAAATGGTTGGGGTACTCAAACGAGCGGTTCATCACCAGCTCGGCATAGAGTCCGCCGTCGGCTGCATAGTTGATGTCCTCGAAGAAGATGCCGTACATGGTGCTCTGTACCGGAGCACCCAGTTTCTGTGTCTGCACGTCTAAAACATGCTGGGCCTGGGCCGAAAGCGATGCCGCTAAGGCCAAAACAAATAATGGTTTTCTCATGTTCATAATTATTGAAGTTATTATAGTTTTAGTTCATCCTGTCCTATGACGGGGCAATATCCTTTCTGTGTGCAAAATTAGTTAAAAGTTCCCAAAAGAGCAAACGTTTGTCAGATTAAATGACTACTTTTGTAACAAATTAACGAAAAGCTTCATACCACCAATGTTCAAATTCTTCACTCTTCACTCTTCATCCTTCACTCTTCACTTTTCACTATTCACTTTAATCCTTGCGCTCACCGCCTGCAAAAGCCACTACGCGCTGACCGACATCAGTCGCCAGCGAATCGTTGTGGACAACCGTTACGACGCTCATCCCGACGCCCAGGCAGCCGCCTTCCTCGCCCCCTACAAGCAGAAAGTGGACTCCGTCATGGGGCCCGTACTGGGCAAGGTAGCCCGTGACATGGCCGCCGAGCGGCCCGAGAGCAACCTCTCGAACCTCCTGCCCGACATCCTCGTGGCTATGGCTGACGAATATGGTGAGAAGCCCGACTTCGGTATATATAATATTGGTGGCATACGTGCCGCCCTCGTCAAGGGCGAGGTAACCTACGGCGATGTGCTCGACGTGGCTCCCTTCGAAAACAAAATCAGTTTTATCACCCTCACCGGCGAGAAGGTACTTGAGCTCTTCTCGCAGATAGCCAGACGAGGCGGAGAAGGGGTGAGCCACGGCGTGGAGCTCGTCATCACCGCCAACGGGATGCTGCTCTCTGCCTGTCTGCACGGCAAGGAGATAGACCCCGCAGCTACCTATCGCATCACCACCATCGACTATCTGGCCCAGGGCAACGACGGGCTGACCGCCTTCAAGAGCGGCACAGACCTGAAGTCTCCGCAGGAGGACAAGAACAACTCGCGCGAAATCATCGCCAACTACTTCCGCCGAATGACCGCCAGCGGAAAGGACGTCGACGCACAGGTCGAGGGAAGAATCACGGTAAAAAGCGAATAAGAACTATTTAAGAGGGGAGAAACTACGTCATATTCCCCAGGACAGCTTATTTATTAATGTGAGTTTCCTACGTTGGAACTGCCAGTTCCCTCCGAGGGAACTGTGAGTTTCCTTACTGGAAACTAAGTGAGACCTCCGTTCACGGTTTGAAAATGTACGTAGGACGGTGGGCGGTAGGGTACTGACGGCTCACTGCGGCAGGGTTGTAGGCGGTAGTATTTTTATCCCCTCCCACTCCTACAGGCCGTAAATGGTTTAGAATCAACGAAAACGGCACGAGGGGAGCCAAAGGCCAGTAGGCGCGTTTCTATCCCGCAGAGGGGTAGGGACGCGCTTTCTGCGTACTTGTATCCCCCCCCAGTGAATAACCAATAAATCAGAGTTCAGAAGTATGAGGACTTCAACTGACATTCAGAGCTTTTCCACGCCGACAGTCATGGGACTGGGCAGCACAGAAAAATCCCCCGCAACGCCAATGGCGGTGCGAGGGAGGATGTCGTGGTCTGAGGAGAATAGAAGCACAGGAGGGCTACTTGTCGTCGTAATGTCCGTAGGCCGAAAGCACGTCCACATAGACCTCGGTCTCGAAGATGCGATACACCAGGCGGTGCTTCTTAGTAATCTCGCGGCTCCAGCGGCCTTCGGGCTTGCCCTTCAGCGGTTCGGGATGTCCCAGCCCCGTCTTGGGATGCTCCTTCAGTTCCTCGATAAAGCGGTTGGCCTTGGCGAACACCTTCGGCTCACTCTTGGCGAGCCGCACTAAGTCAAGTTTCACTTGGTCGGACAGCTTGATTTCATATATCATAGCCCAACCTCTTTAAGTGGGTGGTCAAGTCTTCACCAGGAAGCATTACGGAATACTCACCGCGTTCCATTTGCCGTTCGGCTTTATCCAGCTTGGCAAAGAACGCCTCTTTCGTCATCAGCGTCGGGTCAGTCTTTTTGGCCACCAACTTCTTCAGATATTTCGCCAGCTGCTTCATCAGTGACTCACTGTCAGCTATCTCGGCCATGTCGCGCCATATCTGCGCATTCAACTCCATTGCTGTCATAATCCTAACATGTTTGGTTTCTGGCCGCAAAGGTACAAATAATTATTGAATAAACATAATAATAACATAAAAAACAATCAAAATGAAGAAAAAAGCAAGCAAATCATTCATCCCACGGGCGGCGCTCGTGCTGCTGCTCATGCCCACCGCCACGGCGACATTTCGGATGTTTTAGGCGGGCGAAGATGACAATACGGCGCATCTTCGCCCGCCCGGGGATAATATAATAATGTGGGATGATTCATTTACGTCAATTACGCCAATTAAGGTTTTTTATAGAAAAAACTACGCCGTTGTTTCGTCCGTCTCAACTATTTTGTTTAATTTTGTAACTTAATTAGGAAAAGGGAAACCGGAAAAGGATTCCCATACGGATAACAAAACAACGCAACTAACTGATTATGAACGATTTCAGGAAATATGCAACACAGCACTTAGGCATGAACGGCCTCGTGCTTGACGACGTGATGAAGGCGCAAGCCCAGTACCTTAACCCCTACATCCTCGAGGAGCGTCAGCTGAACGTGACGCAGATGGACGTGTTTTCACGCCTGATGATGGACCGCATCATCTTCCTCGGCACGCAGATTGACGACTACACCGCCAACACACTCCAGGCACAGCTGCTCTACCTTGACAGCGCCGACCCCGGAAAGGACATCAGCATCTACATCAACTCGCCCGGCGGCAGCGTACACGCCGGACTGGGCATCTACGACACCATGCAGTTTGTCTCCTCAGACGTGGCCACCATCTGCACCGGTATGGCCGCATCAATGGCCGCCGTGCTCCTCGTGGCCGGACAGGAGGGCAAGCGCTCAGCACTGCCCCACAGCCGTGTGATGATTCACCAGCCGCTCGGAGGTGTGCAAGGACAGGCATCGGACATGGAGATTGAGGTGAAACAAATCCAGATACTGAAGAAGGAACTGTACACCATCATCGCCGAGCACTCGCACACCGACTTCGACAAGGTGTGGGCCGACTCAGACCGCAACTACTGGATGACGGCCGAGGAGGCAAAGGAGTATGGCATGATTGACAAGGTGCTGGTGAAGAAATGAAGAAGACATGTAATTTCTGCGGTCGTTCAGACCGTGAGGTGAAACTGCTCATCACGGGCATCAACGGCTACATCTGCGATGAGTGTGCCCAGCAAGCCTACCAGATAGTGCAGGAACAGGGCATGTCGCAGGGACAGCCCAAGAACGGCAAGCCGGGAAAGAAAGGTAAGTTCAACGCGAACAACGTGCCCAAGCCCAAGGAGATAAAGGACTACCTGGACCAGTACATCATAGGTCAGGACGAGGCGAAGCGCTATATGTCCGTTGCCGTCTACAACCATTATAAGCGGCTGGGACAGCCTGTGGACAAGGACGGCGTAGAGATTGAGAAGAGTAATATAATTATGGTGGGAAGCACGGGCACAGGCAAGACGCTCATGGCCCGCACCATCGCCAAGCTGCTCGATGTGCCCTTCACCATCGTCGACGCTACGGTGTTCACCGAGGCAGGCTATGTGGGCGAGGACGTAGAGAGCATACTCACCCGATTATTGCAAGTGGCCGACTACGACGTGGAAGCCACACAGAGGGGCATCGTGTTCATCGACGAGATTGACAAGATTGCCCGCAAGCAGGACAACCCCAGCATTACCCGTGACGTCAGCGGCGAGGGTGTGCAGCAGGGACTGCTCAAGCTGCTCGAGGGAACCAACGTGAACGTGCCGCCAAAGGGCGGGCGAAAGCACCCCGACCAGGAGTATATCTCGGTGGACACACGCAACATCCTCTTTATCTGTGGAGGTGCCTTCGACGGTATCGAGCGCAAGATTGCTCAAAGGCTGAACACCCACACCGTGGGCTACGACTCGGTACAGAACGTGCGGAAGATTGACAAGAACGACCTGATGAAGTACGTCTCGCCGCAGGACCTGAAGAGTTTCGGACTCATACCCGAAATCATCGGCCGTCTGCCCGTGCTGACTTATCTGAACCCGCTGGACCGTGAGGCACTTGAACGCATACTCGTAGAACCGAAGAACTCCATCATCCGACAGTACCAGAAACTGTTCCAGATGGACGGCATAGAGCTGACCTTCACGCCTGAGGCGAAAAAGGCTTTCGTAGACAAGGCCGTGGAGTTCAAGCTCGGAGCACGAGGACTGCGCTCCATCGTGGAGAGCGTGATGATGGACGCCATGTTCGAGATTCCCTCGAAGAAGACAGACAAGTTCGAGGTGACCGAAGAGTATGTCAAGGAACAGCTGGAAAAGTCACATTTAGAGTAACTTAGCTAATGAAAGGAGCATAATGGCAAAAACTAAAACACTAACCGAAGCCCTGAAGAAATACTTCGGCTTCGACACTTTCAAGGGCGACCAGGAGGCTATCATACAGAGTGTGCTTGATGGCAAGAACACCTTCGTCCTTATGCCAACAGGCGGAGGAAAGAGCCTCTGCTACCAACTGCCGTCGCTGCTCATGGACGGAGTGGCTATCGTCATATCGCCGCTCATCGCCCTGATGAAGAACCAGGTGGACTTCATTTCGCACCTCAGCGAGCAGGAGGGAACGGCACACTTCCTCAACTCGTCGCTCAACAAGACGGCCATCGACCAGGTGAAGAAGGACATCATGGAGGGACGGACAAAGCTGCTCTACGTAGCTCCGGAGTCGCTCACGAAAGATGAGAACGTGGAGTTCCTGAGAACGGTGAAGATTTCTTTCTATGCCATCGACGAGGCACATTGTATTTCAGAGTGGGGACACGATTTCCGCCCGGAGTACCGCCGCATCAGGCCCATCATCAACGAGATTGGCGAGGCGCCCATCATCGCTCTGACAGCAACGGCCACCGACAAGGTTCGTACCGACATCAAGAAGAATCTGGGTATCTTGGACGCTGTGGAGTTCAAGTCGTCGTTCAACAGGCCTAACCTCTATTACGAAGTACGGCCCAAGACCCGGGAGATAGACAAGGACATCGTAAGATTCATCAAGCAGCACGAGGGGAAGAGCGGCATCATCTACTGCCTCTCTCGTAAGAAAGTGGAGGACCTGGCCGAGGTGCTGCGCGCCAACGACATCAAGGCCGCAGCCTACCACGCCGGACTGGAGACAAACAAACGCTCGGAGACCCAGGACGACTTTATCATGGAGCGCATCGATGTCATCGTGGCCACCATCGCCTTCGGTATGGGCATCGACAAGCCCGACGTGCGCTTCGTCATTCACTACGACATACCAAAGAGCCTTGAGGGTTACTATCAGGAGACGGGACGTGCCGGACGCGACGGCGGAGAAGGCATCTGCCTCGCCTTCTACAGCTACAAGGACCTGCAGAAACTCGACAAGTTCATGGAGGGAAAGCCCGTGGCCGAACAGGACATCGGCCGGCAGCTACTGCAGGAGACCGCAGCCTACGCTGAGACCTCACTTTGCCGCCGCAAGATGCTACTCCACTACTTCGGCGAGGAATACCCCAAGGACAACTGCGAGAACTGCGACAACTGTCTGCACCCCAGCGAGCGAGTAGAGGCCAGCAAGCAGCTCGTCACCGCCCTGAAGGCCATACTCTCCATCAAGGAAAACTTCCGCACAGACTACGTCATCGACTTCATCATGGGCCGCGAGACCGACGAGATTCTCGCTCACAAGCATCAGGACTTCGAGGAGTTCGGAAGTGGCGAGGACGACAATCCCAAGATATGGAACCCCGTCATCCGCCAGGCCCTCATTGCCGGTTACCTGAAGAAGGAGGTGGAGAACTACGGTCTGCTGAAGGTCACCGCTGCCGGAAAGAGGTTCATCAAGCACCCCACGACGTTCATGGTCGCCGAAGACCACGAGTTCAGCGACGACATCGACCTGAACACCGCCGAGGGAGGCACCAGCGCCCTCGACCCCACGCTCTCGGCAATGCTTCTGGACCTGCGCCGCAAGTGGTCACGAAAGCTTGACCGTCCGCCATACGTCATCTTCCAGGATGTCTCCGTAGAGCAGATGGCTACCTACTACCCCGTCTCGCTCGAAGAGCTGAAGAACATTCAGGGCGTAGGCGACGGCAAGACCCGACAGCCCTACGCCAAGGAGTTCGTGGACCTCATCAAGAAATATTGTGAGGAGAACGACATTGAGCGCCAGACCGACATGCGTATCCGCACCAAGGCCAAGGACTCCATGCGCAAGCTGAAAATCCTGCAGAACATCGACCGCCGCATAGCCCTTGACGACATTGCCAACGCTCTGGGCATCGACTTCGACGAACTGCTCGACGAGCTGGAGGGCATCGTGCTTTACAGCGGCAACAAGATCAACATCGACTACTTCCTCGACGAGATTATGGACCCCGACGACGTCAGCGACATCTACGAGTTCTTCCGCGAACAGGAAACCGACGACCTTGAAGCCGCCTACGAGGAGTTCTCCGCCGACATCCCCGAGGCCGAGATTCGTCTTGTGCGCATCAAGTTCATCTCCGACATGGCCAACTGACATGACAGGAAAAAACCTTCGTTTCGCCCTCTTCGGGAATGTTCACCACCCGGAGAATTCAGCAGCCATAAGCAGGTTGCTCACCGCTCTTCAGCGTCACGGTGCCCAGATAGCCGTCGACCAGCACTACTACGATTTCCTCACGACTCTGCCCGACAATCCTCTCCACGAGACCCACTACTCCGTTTTCACCGAGCTGCCTCCCTCTGATTTTGCCTTCTCCCTTGGCGGCGACGGCACCTTGCTGAAGACCGCCAGCCGAGTGCGCTCTCACCAGGTGCCTATCGTCGGCGTGAACATGGGTCGCATGGGCTTCCTCGCCGATGTGGGAGCCGATGAAGTGGAGGCCTGTGTGGACGCCCTTTACCTTGGCGACTATACCGTAGACGACCGCGCACTGATACAAGTGACCACCAACGGCGAGCACATCGAAGGCTGCGACTGCGCCCTCAACGACGTAGCCATCCTGAAGCGCGACACGGCATCGATGATTTCCATCCGTGCCAGCATCGACGGCGAGCACCTCGCCACCTATCAAGCCGACGGTCTCATCGTCTCCACGCCAACAGGAAGTACGGCCTACTCGCTCTCCAACGGAGGTCCTATCATCACCCCACGCACCGGTGTGCTCCTCATGACAGCCGTTGCTCCCCACTCACTGAACATCCGACCCATCGTAATCCCCGACTCGGCCAGCATAGAACTTACTGTCAGCAGCCGCAGCCACACCTTCCTTGTAGCCATCGACGGCCGCTCCCAAACCATGCCCGAGGGTGCAACCATCCATCTGCACCGTGCCCCTTACACCGCCAAGATAGTGAAGCGCAGCGGCTCGAACTACTTCTCCACACTGCGCCAAAAACTGATGTGGGCTGCCGACAGCCGTATTATTGAAGTTAGGAGTGAGGAGCGGGCTTCGCCCTAACTCTCATTTCTCATTTCTCATTTCTCATTTAGGGCGAAGCCCGCTCCTAACTCTAATGAACCTCAAGGAATTTCTTCAACTGCCAGAAAACCATTTCACTGCCGGGCAGATAGCACGGTGGCTTTGGCGTGCGCTGAAGGGCAACCGCTTACAGGCCGTGCTCAATGCGAGCATTGGATTGATGGGCGTGGCACTCAGCCTGGCATCAGTGTGGGCCATGCAACGTGCCATCGACACGGCATCGGGAGTTCGCGAGGGCAGCATCTACTGGGCCGTAGGCATCATGGCGGCACTCATCCTGGGTGAGTTTGCCCTGGGCATCAGCCGTGTGTGGGTGAAGAACATCCTGGGCATACGGGCACAGAACCGTATGCAACAACGACTGCTGGCCCGTCTGCTACGCTCTGAGTGGCGAGGCCGGGAGGCCATGCACAGCGGCGACATCATCAACCGTCTGGAGCAGGACGTTCGTCAGGTGGTGACCTTCCTCACCGAGACGCTACCGTCGACACTTTCCACCGTAGCCATGTTCTGCGGAGCGTTCGTCTACCTGCTGCAGATGGACACCTGGCTGGCCATCGTCACCGTCGCCATCCTGCCGCTATTCCTGCTTGTCAGCCGTTTCTACATCTTATATATGCGTCGCTTCACCCGCAAGGTGCGCGACTGCGACAGCCTCGTACAGAGCCTGCTTACCGAGACGATGCAACACCGCATGCTGGTGAAGACGATGGAGGCCAACGCTCAGATGCTCACACGCTTAGAAACCATCCAGAGCGACCTGCGCCGGTGGGTACGCCGCCGCACGGCATTCAGCGTAGCCAGCAACTTCTTCCTCAACGTCGGCTTCTCCCTGGGCTATCTCATCGCCTTCCTCTGGGGAGCGCTGCGCCTGAGCAAGGGCACCATCACCTTCGGTGCCATGACAGCCTTCCTGCAACTGGTCTACCGAATCCAAGGCCCGGCACGCGACCTGACACGCCTCGTACCCGCCTTCGTAAGCGTCTTTACGGCCACCGAGCGACTCATGGAACTGGAAGAGACACCCGAGGAGCTTCAGGGCGAGCCACAGCTGCTGCCCGGCCCCTGCGGCATCACCTTCCACGACGTGACATTCAACTACGGTGCACCAGGCCAGCTGCCCACCATCGAGCATGCCAACTACAACTTCCCGCCCGGTTCCTGCACCGCCATCATGGGCGAGACAGGCGCCGGCAAGACCACGCTCATCCGTCTGCTACTCGCATTGGTTAAGCCGCAGAAGGGAACCATCAGCCTAACTCCTCACTCCTCACTCTCAACTCTCAACTCTCAACTCTC
>JAGCNO010000021.1 GCA_017645905.1 Prevotella sp.
AATGAAGAATGAAGAATGCTGCGCACAGCCAATGGTCAATATTCAATGGCCAATGGTCAATGGTCAATGGCCAATGGTCAATGTTTATACCTCTTTTCCTGATTGTTATATTTTGCTTTGCCATAATGCTATTGATGTTTACAGGTTCAGTTTCACACCCACATGATAGCTGCGGCTCTGCGGCAACAGTCCGGCATCGATGCCCTGACTAATCACGGCCGTTCCATAGCTAAACTCGGGATCGGCTCCCAGATAATGGGTCACGGTAAAGATGTTCTCCACGGAGGCCCACACCTGCATGCCCTGAATGATTCGCGGACGTATGGGCAGGTCGTAGGTAAGGCTGACCTGTCGTAGCTTCAGGTAGGAGGCGTCCTCTATCCAGCGGTCGCTGAAGCGACTGTTGCCCATGGGGTCGCCAAAGGTGGCTTTGGGAACGTCGGTCTGCTGTCCGTCGGTCATCCAGCGTCGGCGCAGGGTCTGGCTCTGATTCGCCAGCGTTGAGCCGTTCTCCAGCTGTTGGCGCAGGGCGTTGAACGCATCATTGCCAAGCGAATAGGTGAAGAACGCATCGAGCGTGAGGCGCCGCCACGTCAGGTTAAAGCCGAAAGAGCCGTACACATCGGGGTTGGGGTCGCCGATGACGTCCATGTCGTGCTCGTCGATGATGCCGTCGGCCGTGCGGTCGGCGAAGTGAATGTCACCAGCGGCAAAAGGCTGTCGACGCCCTGTTTCGTCGATGATTGCGAGGTTGGCCTGCTCAGCCTCCGCCTGGTCAGTGAAGACGCCCAGTGAGCGGTAACCGTAGAAGACACCTAACGGGCGCCCCTCGCTGGTGAGCACGTTGGCTCCGAGCACCTGCGTCACGAAGTCGCCGTCGGTCAGGTGTTTTACCTTATTCTTATAATGGCCTACGCTGAGGCGGGCATTGAGCTGCCAGTCGCGCTTGTCGATGAGACGGGCGCTGAGCGCTGCCTCAAAGCCTTCGTTCTGCAGCTCTCCGTCGTTGGTCCAGTAGCTCTCGAGCCCGTATTCGCGGTTGAGCTGCTTGCGCACCAGCAGGTCTTTCGTCGTGGAGCGGAAATAATCGGCACTCAGCGACAGGCGGTTGTGAAGCATGCGCATGTCGATGCCTGCCGTGAGGGTGGCTGTGCGTTCCCACTTCAACTTCTCGTTGCCCACATTGGCCAGCACCAGTCCCTTGGCCAGACCGGCGAAGGGCGTTGTCTCGAAGTAGGTGCGGGTGACGCTGACGGGCAGGCCGTCGTTGCCGGCGAGGTCGTAGCCCACGTGGAGTTTGAGGTAGTTGATGGCCCTCAGCCTTTGCATGAAATGCTCATTGCTGACAATCCAGGCCGCGTTGACCGAGGGGAAGACTCCCCAGACCACTCCGCCCAGCTTCATTCCGCTGGCCTCCTTGCCAAAACGGCTGTTGGTCTCGAGCGTGGCCGATGCGGAGAGCAGATAGCGGTTGCGCAGGCTGAAGTCGGCCTGGGCATACCAGGAAAGGGAGCGCCAGTCGTCGTTCACACCATTGGTAGTGCGCAGTGACGACGTGGTGACCGAGAGCGAGCGCAAGTTGTCGCTGCCCGTGTTGTAGCCCTGACCGTAGTCGCTTTGGAATGTGTCGTTGAGATAGCGGAAACCAGCTATTACTGAGACGTATGCCGACTGGCTGCTTTCTAGGCATAGCTTGGAGAGCTCGCCTGACAGGTCAAGGGTAAGTGTTGAGTGGCGGGTCATGAGCGAGGCGACGCTGTTCTGGGCTGTGCCGTACCAGTCGCCCTGGGCGTTGAGAAGCTCCACTTCGGGCAGTCCGTAGTCGGGCATGAATGAGCTCTCCTTCGTCTTGTCCCACGAATAGGCCGCCATGGCCTTCAGTGAGAAGTGTTCGGAGAAAGTGTATACGGGAGCCAGCGAGGCCGTGAAGCAATAGTTCTTGGTCTTGCCCTCGGCATTCTCAACGATGGCCAGGGGGTTGGCGACTCCCAATTCGTCGACATCGGAAAGGCGGCCGAAGAGACGGCCCTGGGTGTCAAACTGATGGGGGCTATAGAGCGGAGACTTCAGGTAGGCTGTCAGGTATTGAGAGTTGAGAGCAGCCCCATCAGACCCATCATCCCCGAAGAGCTGTTGGGGCATGAGGTTGCGTGAGACCTGAGCAAAGGCGATGTCGGCACGAGTCTTTAAGTGCTTCGTCAGGTCTATGTCGCTGTTGAACCTGACGTTGAGGCGGTCGAAGTTGGTCTCGCGGATGATGCCGTCATTATGGGCGTAGCCTAAGGAGAAGGAGTAGAGGGCCACGTCGTCGCCTCCGCGGACTGCTATGCCATAGTTCTGTGTGGTGGCGGTATGGGAGATGACGTCCTGCCAGTCGGTGTCGTTGTGGCTGGCCTTATAGAAGGATGTCGACGGGTCGTCGTTGAGGAAACGGAGCTGTTGGGTGTTCTTGCTCCTCTTTGTTCCGCAAGCGTCCCTTTGGGCCGAGCGGGGTGATGGGTGTTGGGTGTCGGTTGATAGCAGGTCGGAGGCGAGTACGCGGTAGTCGGAAGCTCCGAGCATGGGAATGGCTTTACCCTGGCTGTGAATGCCGGCCGAGAGATTCACCTCTATCTCGGTGGCCATATTGTGACTGCGCTTGGTGGTGATGACGATGACGCCATTGGCTGCCTTTGCTCCCCAGATGGCAGTGCCGTTCTTCAGCACTTCTATGCGCTCAATATCGTCGGGGGAAATGAGTGCCAGGGGGTTGCCGAAATAGCCTTCGAGGAGGGTGTTGGGTGTTAGGTGTTGGGTGTTGGCTGTTGGGTGTTGGCTGTTGGGTGTTAGCTGTTGGCCATCGACGATGATGAGTGGCTGCGACTGCATGTTGAGGGAATGGAGTCCACGGATGAAGAAAGCATGTCCGCCGCCATCGAGTCCGCTATGGGTGATGCTCCTCAAGTGTCCGGCGAGCATGGATACGTTCTCGTCGGCTGTTAGGTGGTTTGGGGTGTTGGTGGTTTGGTGGTTTGGGGTGTTGGCTATTGAACGTGCTTGCAGTGAATATTCGTCGTAGGCTGGCTCTGCCTTTCCTGAGGGCAGCATGCGCACCAATATCTTATCAAGGCTGCCACGCAGCGGCCACAGCTGCATGTCGTAGCCGGGAGCCTCTATGCGAAGGATGGCATCGGCATTGGGCACGGTGAGCGTGAACAGTCCGTTTTCTTTGCTCATGGTCATTTTGGAATTAGACAAGCGAGATTCCCCACAACAGGTGTTGTCCACCACGGTGATGCGTGCTCCGGCAAAGGGCTCTCCCGTAGCATCGTCAACCACAGTTCCCTTGATCATTTGCGCCTGCGCTGCGCTAAATGAGAAATGAGAAATGAGAAATGAGAAATATATTTTGGCTATTCGCTTTTTCATAACTGCTTATTTTTCTACAGGTTCGAAAATGATGCGGTCAAGACGGAAGGAGCGTGCGTAGGTGCCTGAGGAGAACTCACGTGCTGTGACGTTGGTCGTGATGGTCAGGGTCGTCGTCGTAGGCAGTGTGGAAGGGTCGTTGCTCTCTTCCATCAGCCAGAGTCGGTCCGTGGTGTTGCTGACGGGAATCTCCACGTCTTTCAGGGCGAGCATGGTGGTTGTCTGCGTACCGCTGGTTATGAGTTCGCGGGCCTCGGCTGTAGTAGGCTTCTTGGTGGCGGAGCGCCCTTTGTCGTTCATATAGGTGAGGGTGAAGTTCACCTTCGTAGAGTCAAGCTCGGCCGTGGCCCCTTCTACGGTGGCTGGCAGGAAGACAGCATAGACGTTATAGGTTCCGGCGAGGAGGTTGGGGATGTCGAAGATGACCGTGGGGTTGGTCGATGTGGAGATGGGCATGACCTCAATGTAGCTCTCGCCGCTCACGTTCTCTATAAGGCTGCTGGCGGTGACGCTTCGCTGATAGACGGAGGTGAGGGTGTTGTTGTAGGTGCGTCCGTTTTGCTTCTCAGCCTCCACGATGACTGGCTTGTCCCAGGTCTCCCGGCTGTCGAAGTTGAGCAAGGGGCAGAGCCAGGCAGTGCCATTGCTGGCTGGCAGCTGGTGAGTGAGGAGTGAGGAGTGAGGGGGTGCGGTAGATCAGGTTTTCGACGATGGCCAGTCGGGTGCGGATGTCCTGCAGGGAGTCGGCGACGGAGGAGGCTTCGTCGTAGACCTTGAAGGAGGGCGCTATGCGGTCGTAAGCCTGCTGCCATGCCTCGTTGGTGGGCAGGAGCATGGTGTAGGTGGAGTCCTCGCGGGCGATGCTGCCCAGACCGTAGACAGGATGCTCGAGGAGACGGTTGTAGCTGACCCAGATGCTGTCGTAGACAGGGCGTCCCTGACCGTCGATGTCAATCTCTACGGAGTCGTCGACGTCGAACTTCACTTCATCGAAGCGGTGAATGAAGCTATAGAGCTCTGACAGCTCGGGGCGGGTCTCGATGTGCTCGTAGAGGTTGTTGACGTAGGGAATCTGAGTTTCGAGAAGGTGTACTACGCCGTTGCTGGCTGGAAGCGCTTTGCTAAAGGGCGAGAAGTGATAAATCTTACCATTGAGCATTTCTATGCCTACGCTCTGCGGGGTAGAGGCAGGATAGATGTGGCGGGCGATGTGGTTGGCCACCATTCGGCGCACGTCGGCGGCATTGGGGCTCTGGATGGGAGCAAAGACCGTGAGGGCCTGACTTGAAGCGAGCAGGTCGGCGTAGCCAGCCTGGCGCACCTGGGTGGCGAAGTCAGCCGTCTGTCCGCTCTTTTCAAGCAAGTCCATTACCGTGAGGTCCGCCCCTGTGGCAGGACCTTCGTCGTAGTGGTCAGTCCAGTCGGTGCAGGAAGAAGTGAGAAGTGATAAGTGATAAGTGAAAAGTGCTGCGCACAGCACGTTACAGGTCATTCTCACATTACCTCTCTTGCTTATTTTGGCGTTCTTTTTCATAGTTTTCTCTCTTTAGTCTTTGTCTTCTGAATCGATTAAGCTGACGGGGACGTACTCCAGGTAGTCGAAGTGGAACTCGCCCAGCTCGCTCTCAATGTTCTTCACGCGGAAATAGTGGGGCGCATAGTCCTGGAAGGTGAAGGTGCCGACAATGAATCGCAGGGAGCCAACGTTCTGCCGCAGGGTCTTCTGTCCGTTGATGGCATAGACCGAGTTGGGCCCCTTCATATAGCCACGGTTACGCATCATCTTGTCGTTCTCGGCTCCGTTGTCGGTGGTCTGCTCGTCGCTTATCCATCCTATCTGTGGCTGCTCGCCGGTATAGTTGAACGAGACGGGTATGCCAATGATGTTGCCGTCGACGAAGAGCTGGGCGATGCCTCCCCACGAGCGTGCAGAGTAGCCGAGCCGAATCTCATAGGTTCCCGGTGGTACGGGCAGCATGCGGACGGTGACGTCGTACCATCCTCGGACGGAAATCTCGTCGCTCTGATAGTTGGTCCAGTAGTCTGACGACCACATGATGAACTTCGAGGCGTCGTTGAACTTGAAATAGTCGCCACAATAATCAGGGCTCATGGTGAAGCCTCCGAAGCCGTCGAGGTTGTTGAGCTTCCACCTTATATTGTTATTGGTGAGCTGTGGCGCTATGGCATAGGCGTCGAAGCGTATGCGTTTGTTGAGCACATCCTGCTGCATGACGGTCTCATCGTAGACGAGCATGTCGGTCAGCGAATGGATGAATCCATTGGCCCCGTCGATATTTGAGCGGCTCTCATCGACGCCGACATAACGGCCGTTCTGCTGCATGTTGAGCCGGTTGCCTGCCCGGAACTCAATGAGGCGGTATTTGAGCATGGTCTCGTAGTATTCAAATCGCTTGTCCATGTAGTATGTCGAGGTGCTCGGTCCGCTGTAGATAAAGGCATTGGTAGACATCTGCCGGTTGAGCATGTGGTAGGAGACGAACCTGTTGAGGGCATTGCTGCGGTCGGTGGCATCGTCGGCCGCTTCATTGCCGTAATATTTCCGGGCGTAGGCCGTTAGGTCGTCTATGCTGTTGATGCCTGCTGCCTGCATGACGCTGTTAGGCTCGGCGAAGAGGGTGTAGCCCAGTCGGCGTTGCTGCAGGGGCTTCATGGTGTAGCCCAGGATGTTGACGAACTCCGTGGTGTAGGGGTTCTGGTAGTCCATGTCGTAGGTCTCGAGGATGGAGTCGTTGAGATGGGTGCGGCGCAGTGCTTCGGCAAAGATGCTATAGTCGGGCAGGGCGTCGAGCAGGGCCCCGAGGGTCTCGTCGCTGGGCACGAGCACACGGTCTATGACGTGCACCACGCCGTTATGGAGCTCCACGTCGGGGCGTATCACCTCCGACATCTTATTGATGAGGATGGAGTTGCGTCCTTGCTCGTTGGGCCTGTAGGAGATGATGATGTAGCGGTTGTTCATGTTCGACGTGCCCAGGGCTCCCTCGGTGAAGTCCTTGGTCAGGTAGTCGATGGCGGTGGAGCGAATGATGTGGTTATAGACGATGTCGCGCTTTTCTTTCATCGAGAGCTGCCCTGCCTTGGCTTTTAGCTGCTCGCTGTTGGGTGTTGGCTCATGGAAGAAAGCGGCAAAGGCCTCGTCGGTGGGTATGAAGGCGGTGTAGTGGCCGTAGGTGGCCAGCAGTGACTCTTCGCCAGCCTCTTTCACAATCTGGGTAAAGACGCTGAACGAGTCGGGACGGTTCTCGATGTAGGTCGCCACCGTCTCGCCCTTAAACGTGTAGTAGCTGTCGCCCGCCAGCGAATCGCTGTCGCACGAGGCCAGCAGGATCAGATTAAGAAATGACAATATGAAAAAGTTCTGATACTTCATTTGGGTGATTGGTGATGGGTGCTACTTGACGATGTCGCTTGACGTGTCATAGAAGGGGTTTTGCTTTAAGAGTTTATTGACTTTGAGCTCATCGCGGTGAATGGGCATGTAAAGGGCATTGAGTGTGTTCAGGCGTGTGAGCACTGTTGCCTGGTCAAGGCTTTCATACTTGCGCAGCAGATAGGTTGACACCACGTTGCTGAGGTCGTCGGTATGGCGGATGCGGCGCAGCAGGTCGAAGTAGCGCTTGCCCTCGAACATAAACTCACGCTGACGCTCGTCGAAGACCAGGTCGCGCATCAGTTCCTGCGAGTTATAGCTTGCCGGCGACAGCGACCCTGTGCCACGAGAGGGGTTAGCCCGGTCGTAGGTGTAGCCCACCATCTGTATGGCTTGCTCCAGGTCGCCGCTTCCGTTGCGCTCCACCAGGGCCTCGGCCATCATCAGGTAGACATCGGCCAGACGATAGACTATCCAGGGCTGGGTGTTCTGGTTCGTTACGTAGTCGGCGGCGGCCACCTGGGTGCTGGTGCTCTCACGGCGGTAGGCGACGTACTTGCGGATGGGTATGAACGCACCGCCGGCGTTGCGGAACATGAAGTCGTGCTGCCGGACGTCGCTGCCGTCGAACAGCGTGTAGTTGCGCCAGTCGAGTGCCGACAGCTGGTTGGTGCTCGAACGTCCGCCGCTCATGCCATACATCTCGTTGACCACGTAGTTGGGCGTATAGCTGTCGAACACCAGTTCGAAAATGGTCTCCTGCGACAGTCCCTGACCGAAGACCTGCTGGTTGTAACGCCCGGCGCTCTCCAGCTGCAGAGGGTTGAGCGGGGTCTGCAGCACCCGCTGGCACAGTTCTATGCAGCGGTCGTAACGGCCCAGCCACAGGTTCATGTCGGCCATGAGCGTCCAGAGCATCTTCTGCGTCACCCGTCCCTTGGTCGAGGCGTTGCTCGAATAAACCGACTTGGCAAAGTTGTTCTCTATGCCGTCAAGCTCTGTGAGCAGCTCTGAGAGCAGCACGTCGCCGTCGGTCTGCGGCAGCTGGAAGGGTCGGGTGTCGTCGCTGTACGACTGGGTCGTGAAGGGCACGTCCTTGAACGTCCGCACCAGATAGAAATAGCACAGCGCCCGCAGCGTCTTCATCTCAGCCTCAAATGCCCGCAGCTCGCCAGTCTTGAAGTCGGGGTCCTGGCGCTGCACCGCCGGCATCTGTTCGAGCACTGTGTTGCAGCAGTTGATGACCTGATACATCGGGCCCCACTGGGCATATCCGTTGTTGGCATCGACGTTCGCCGTCAGCATATAGTAGACGTTGTCGTTGTAGCTTTGGCCAAGCAGCACATTGTCCGAGCGCATCTCGCCCCAGGCGATGAGGCGTTCCATCACGTCGGGCTCTTCCAGACCGCGGTAACAGGCAGCGACGGCACTCTCCACGTCGCTCTTCGTCTGCCAGAAGTCATCGCTTACCAGCTCCGTCTGAGGCTTGATATCGAAGAAGTCGGAGCAGGAAATGAAGAATGAAGAATGAAGAATGCTGCGCACAGCACATTACAGATCATTCTCACATTACCTCTCTTGCTTATTTTGGCGTTCTTTCTCATATATTTCTCACTTTATATTCCTACGGTTATACCAGCTGTGAAATATCTTGAGCGGGGCGTCTTCGACCAGTCGGCACAGACGCCCTGGCTGTCATAGCCCACCTCGGGGTCGACACCCGAATAGCGCGTCCACGTCAGGATGTTGTTAAGCGTAAACGAGAAGGTGACGTTGTTTAGCCCAGCCTTCTTCAGCAACTTCGGGTCCATCTGGTAGTTCAGCGTCAGCTGCTTCCAGCGCAGGAACGAGCCGTCCTCCACGAAGCGGTCGGAGCCCATCCAGTTGCGCCCGTCCTGATAGAGCGCTCGGGGCATGTCGGTCAGGTCGCCGTCCTTGCGCCAGCGCCAATTCACCGAGACGCACTGGTTGTCGTTCGAGTACATGTTCTCGGCATACATGCGGGCGTAGTTAATCACCTTGTTGCCGTAGCGGAAATTGAAGAAGCAGTTCAGCGACAGCCGCTTGTTGTAGCGAACGGAGAAGCCGAAGCCGCCGTTCAGCTTGGGGTTGCAGTTGCCTAAGTACACCACGTCGAGCTCGTCGATAGTGCCGTCGCTGTTGATGTCCTCATAGACGGCATCTCCGCCACGGAATCGGCGGGCGTTGGTCGTGCCATAGGCATAATACAGCGGCACGGGCACGCCAAAGCTGTCGAACACCACCTCCCCGTTCTTGTCGCGGGCCACGGGAGCCTTGGGGCCGCTCACGCCCTTCACTTCCTCAGCACTGTACTGGTCGTACTGGTAGACACCCAGCGACCGCAGACCATAGATGGAGCCAAACGAGTTGTCTGTCTGCACACGGCTGAGATAGCTGCCGTTGGAGTAGTTGAAGTCGCCGTTATACGAGTCGAGCACATTGTCGTCCAGCGCAATGATGGTGTTCTTGTAGTTGGAGAAGTTGGCGTTCAGGTCGATGGTGAACTTGCCGATGTTTATCAGGTTGGTCGTGTTGATGTTCAGTTCCCATCCGTCGTTGTCCATCGTGCCGGCATTGATGTAGCTCAGACTGCCGAAGCCGGTCGACGACGGGATGCGCTGGTCGCGGAAAAGCATGTCCTCCGTGCGACGGTGGTAGACGTTGAGGTCGGCGGTGAAACGGTCGTCCAGCAGTCCAAGGTTCAGACCTACGTTGACCGACGTGGAGCGTTCCCACTTCAGACCCGTGAGCTTCACCGACGAGGGCTTGATGGTCGGGATGCCCAGATAGCTGCCGGCACCCGTAGACCACGAACCGTTGTACCGGGCGAAGTAGAGATACTCACGGTCGGGCATGTTACCCGTAACGCCCCATCCGGCTCGCAGCGAGAACTCGGATAGCCAGTTCTCCAGCGGCTTCATGAACTTCTCGTCGCTGATGATCCATTTTCCCGACACTGAGGGGAACACTCCCCAGCGGTTGCCGGGGCCGAAGCGCGTGGAGCCGTCCCAGCGGATGGTGGCATCGAGGATGTAGCGCCCTTGCCAGGCATAGTGCATACGGCCCAGCACGGCCATTGAGCGCCACTGGCCCTGCTCGGAGTTCATGGCGCCCTGATTGCCGCCCGCCGTGGCGTCTGTGATGCTTTCCGACGGAGAACCGTAGGTCACGAAATACTGGTTCTGCGACGAGCCGGTCGTCAGCTGCCAAGAGCCGTAGAGCATCAGCGAGTGGTTCTCGCCCAGATTGGGCATCCATGTCACGTTGTGGTCGGTCATCACAGACAGACCTTCGTTCTCCTGCTCCTCCGCACGATTGATATATTCATCCAGCCATGACCTCGGAACCAGCTCCTTCGGCAGGAAACGGTTAATCTTATAGTTCTCAATGTCGAACGTCACGTAGCCATTGTAGCGCAGACGCTGCAGATCCGTAGCCTCAATGAAGTCATATTGGATGCGCAGGGTTGGGATGATGCGCATGTTCTTCTGTACGTTCTCCGCCAGATGGGCCATGGCCACGGGGTTATACAGGTCTTTCTGCGACGAATGAAGCATCGAAGAGGGCAGGATGTTATAATAGGCTCCCTTGTCACTTACCACTTCTCCCTTATCATTCATCACTTCTCTATAGATGCCCACATTGGGCAGCTTCCTGTAAGCCACGTCCAGCAGGCCGATGTTCGACCCCGTAGCGGGATAATACTGCTCGTAGTTGCGGTCGTTGTTCGTGTAGGTCATGGAGAAGTCGCTCGTAAACTTCAGACGGTCGCTGACTTGGTATTCTAGGTTCATGCGGGTCGAGAAGCGGTCCAGCTGCTGCTCAATCACCGTACCCGTCTGGTTATAGTAGCCCAGCGAGGCACGGAAGCGCGCCTTCTGACCGCCGCCACTGATGGACAGCGAGTGGTCGTGCGTCCAACCCATCTGCGACACCTCCTTCACCCAGTCAGTGTTGTTGTTGAACTGCTCGTATTCCGAGAAGTTCGGGTCGTAGTTGAACTCCGAAATGTTCGATTCCTGCTCGTCCATGTTGCGGTTGAAGTAGGCCTGCTTCATCAGCATCGTATAGTCGTCGCCATTCAGCATCTTCATGCCGCGCGGCTGCCAGTTGCCGCTAAGGCGGTAGCTGTACGTCACACGGGTCGGACCCGTAACGCCCTTCTTCGTCTTAATCGAGATGATGCCGTTCGCACCACGAGCACCCCAGATGGCACAGGCCGCACCGTCCTTCAGCACCGTAATCTCTTCAATATCCTCCGGCGAGATGTTCAGCAACGTAGCAAACTGGTCGTTCGAGGCAGTGTTGTAGTCGAACGAGGCGTCTATCTGTGAGTCAAAGGGAATGTCATTGAGCAGAATCAGCGGCTCGGAGTTGGAGTTGATGGATGTCGTGCCGCGAACGCGAAGTGATGACCCGGAGCCCAGGTCGCCGGAGTTCGCCACGATGTCAAGTCCGGCAATGCGCCCCTGCAGGGCATCGTCTACTGACGCCACCGACATGCCCTCAAACGTCTTCATCGATATGGTCTGCTGAGCTCCGGAAAGCTCGCGGACAGGAACATTGAAGCCCGCATCGCCGGTACGACGCCGACCCTTCACCTGCACCTCGGCAATAGCCTGCGTGTTGTCCTTCAGCGTGACGACGAACCGCCGACGGTCTTTTATCGGGAGCGTCTGAGGGGCACACCCCACATAGCTAATCTTCAGCACGTTGTCGGTATTCTTCACCTGAAGCGAGAAATCGCCATTGTAGTCCGTGACGGTCGAAGAGACGATACGCCCCGTCTTGTCATGCTCCACCACGCTCGCACCGATGCACTCACCGTCAGGAGCCGTGACGTGACCCGTTATCATGGTCTGTGCCACAGCAATAGTGAGCGATAAGTGGTACGTGATAAGCGTACAGAGAAATGTGAATAATATTCGTTTCATAACTTTCTAATCTAACAGCTAAACACCCGCTCGGCCCAAAGGGACGCTTGCGTAGCCAGTCGGAGCATGAACACCCTAATCCGGACTAAGCGCATGGTCTATGAGGTGAATGACCGACTGCGACGATGACACAATCTGTGTCGCCGAGCGGTAGTCGGATGAGTTGACGATGAAGTCGCGGCTCTGCAGGTTGTAGAGCCCCGGCGTCAGTATCACGTGGGCCACGTTGCCCTTCGAGTCGCTGAAGGCGAGGTTCTTTCCGTCGCCACTCACGGTGAGTTTCTGGAAACGTCCACCGTCGGTACGCGCTGCCGTCTCGTAGGTGAGGGTGGAGAAAGGCTGCTGGTCGACGTAGGTTGAGTTGTCGACGAAATGATACTGTAGGAAGCGCATCAGCCGGACGGCCCATTCGCGTTGCAACGTCGGGTTGCTCATTTGCTCGGCTATCTCGTCCCACGTGTGCAGCGTGTGGTCGGCAGCGAAGGCAGCATCGACGGCCTCATTCGTAGGCACGAGCACGGTGTATTGGAAGTTACCGAACGATGACACCACATTGCCCAGCCCACTCGACTGCGTGGTGCGGTTGAGCGTGAAGATGCTCTTAATCTCAGGGTCGTTCTCAAACATACGGAACACCATGTCGTTGCCGTTCAGCAGTTCGAAGAAACGCGAAAACTCCTCGTGCTGCTGCAGGTTTACGTAGACCGAGTTCACCGGGTCCTGCAGTACGCGGTCTATGATGTAGCATCGGCCGTTGTCGGCATCATATCGACCCACCGCTCCTGCGGCAGCTGCAGACAGCTCCACATCCCCGCCGCCTTGTGCCCTAAGCACGGGGCCTTCGCCCTCTACGCGGATGGTCGACCCGCCCTTCGACTGGTAGTAGTGGCGCGAGCCGTCGTCGATGTATCCGCCCATCGTGCCGTCGTCATCCATCGTTCCTACGATGATATGGCGGTCGCAGACGTCGTAGAGCCGGTTACGAATCACTCCTTGGTCGTCAATCGTGCGCAGCAGCTCACCCTTAGTGCCGTCATCCAGAACGCTGAACACGTCGGCCGTGACGGGATTGTCGCGTGTGTCGTCATACTTGAACGCCCAAATCTCCCTGTTGCTGCGCCCCTTAGCCCAGCTGACAGGGTCGCGATAGTTCTGCAGCGCCTCGTCAGTAGGCACCAGCAGGTTGTACATGTTCTCCATCGAGCGCAGATAGAGGTAGAACTTCATCTCACGGTCCTGCAACGCCCAATTCATAATCCGAGTGTGCTCGTTCGTCATCACGGAGGCATACACGCTCTGGTAGTCAATCGGCGGATAGACCTTGTTCGTCATGTAGACAATGCCATTGCCTGTCACAAACGACCGCACGACGTCGCTCCTGTCTACATGCATCGCAAAAGAAGACTCGTCGTTCATCGCTGGCCACATCGACGGCAGCGACGACATGAACGACTTCTTCTGATGGTTCTTCACGAAGAGCGCCACGAGGCTCGTCGGCACATTGTCCCAACTGCCGTAGGCATCCTTCAGGTAGCTTCCCTTGCCGCCGTCGATGTAGGCCGCCAGGGCTTCGTTCGTCGGAACGAACATCACACCCATGTCCTGCAACCCCCCGTAAGCGTTCTGCGAAGGGTCGAAATAGAGCAGACCATAGTTGGTCATGTCAGTGCCGTCAGGCGCTTGTGGACGTGTCTCGGTGAAATAATGCTTCGTAAAGACAGAGTCGCTAATGAGCGGACGGCTTGCGTCCGTGCCGTCGTAGAGCTGGTGAACGGCCTCAGAGACGCCGCTGTTATAATAAGGAGCACTGAAACGCTCCAGAAGACGGGCAAAGTCGCGCATCTGGGGCTCACGGTTAATCACCTGACTCATGGGCTGAAGCGGAGTCAGCACATCATGCACCACGTGGACATAGCCGTTCTTGCAGGTGATGTCCTGCTCATCGACGTGCGAACCGTTGATATACAGCCCCTGAGGGTCGTACGTCTGACCAAGCACCAGCGAGAGGTCCTCGGTAGCAATCTTGTTCGCCAACGTATGCTGGGGTGTGAAGTGCACCATGTAGGTCTCGCTCTCGTCGTCCACCAGTCGCACTCCCGCTGGAGGGGATTTGTAATCCCCGACCCCGCTGGAGGGGATCTGTACTCCCCTATCTTGGAAACGCTTCCAGAAGGGTGCTTCAAACTGAGTGGCGCTCTGGCAGAGCTGAATGCTGTCCAGATAGGTATACTGTGTACGGCGACGAACAGCCGTTCCTTCGCCGCTCTGGCTCTCGGCATTGCTCGTATTGGCCAGCATGTAAGCCAGGTAGGCCATGTTCACCGTGCTGGCATTGAGCAGGCAGCGCTTCTGGGCCATCGTCAGCTGATCGTAGCTCTTCACACCGTAGGGGTTGTCGCTCTGGAAGAACCGCTGCCAGGCCTCATCGCGGGCAGGGAACACGGTCTTCGAGCCCGTCAGCTGCAGCACCCGACCGTAGTTCAGGTCGTCCACCAGCCGCAGGTAGTTCGTGAAGTCGCCCTGACCCTTCAGGTAGTCGTAGATGCTCGCTCCCAGGAAGTCGGGCTCACGCTCCTCGTACTCGTAGTCCTCAGAACACCCCCAAACCACCAGACAACCAACCCCCCAAACTACCAAAACCAAAACATCCAACAGCACGCTTGGCCCAAAGGGACACTTGCGCAGCCAGTTGGAGCAAGAACACCCAGCTGATAACAGTCTGGCCGACCAGCGATAAATGTTCTGTTGTTGCAATTTCATATTCTTGTCAAATTATGTTGTCTGAGCACATCACTCATCACTCATCAGACTTTGAGCCGTTCAAACCCTGAAGTTGAGCCGTTCGGACTGTGAGTTTAAGCCGTTCGGACTGCGAGTTTAATCCGTTCGGACTCTGAGTTTAATCCGTTCGGAATGCGAGTTTAATCCGTTCGGACTGTGAGTTTAATCCGTTCGGACTGTGAGTTTAATCCGTTCGGACTATGGGTTTGAGCCGTTCAAACTCAGAGGCCCTTCCGAAGGCCGATTTAGGGTGAAGCTTTCTGTGACCGATTTCGAGCATTAGTCAGTCGTTCTTTTCTGAGGACAAAGGTAGTAATAAAATATAAGAAATGTAGCACTTATTCCACCCATAAAGTGCAACGAATGTCGCAAATGTGAGCCAAATGCAACATTTCTGCCATTTTATGACGCTATGACATAGGCGCTTTTCGCGCGATTATTATTAATTTTGCACAAAAACCTATAACAACGTATTCCAACATGAAAAAGAACAAACTATTACCTCTGGTCGTCCTGGTGCTCATCGCCACTACCGACGTGCAAGCCGGAGGACTGACGCTGAGCTACGAGCAACCCTCACCATCGTGGATGGGTTCGCTGCCGCTGGGCAACGGTCGCCTCGGCGTCATGGTTTATGGCGGCACGGACATGGAGACCATCGCCCTGAGCGAGGTGACGCTCTGGAGCGGACAGCCCGACCCCGACTGCAACAACATGCTTGGTCCCGACCGGCTGAAAGAGATTCGCAGCGCCTTCCTCAGCGGCGACTATAGGTTGGGCAACGAGATGGGGTGGCGCTCGATGAACGGACACGGGCGCTCCTTTGGCACGAACCTGCCGCTGGGCAACATCGTCATCAGCACGCCAGGCTCGGGGTCGTCGCCTACAACGGAGGCCTACAGCCGCGAACTGTCGCTCGACGAGGCTGTGGCCCGTGTAAGCTATACAATAAATAAGGTGGAGTATCGGCGTGAGTACCTCTGCTCCAACCCCGACCAGGTGCTGGCCGTGAGCTATAAGGCGTCTCGGCGT
The DNA here is from genome assembly GCA_017645905.1 of Prevotella sp. Taxonomy (GTDB): domain Bacteria; phylum Bacteroidota; class Bacteroidia; order Bacteroidales; family Bacteroidaceae; genus Prevotella. The sequence continues at coordinate 15,571 of JAGCNO010000021.1, forward strand.
GGAGCCATCAACGTCGATATATCGATGAACCTGTTGCGCCATGCCAAGGTCGAGGCGCAGGGCAACATGCTCGACATCGTTGGCGATGCCCGTTTCGACAAGTTCGGCGAGGGCGGCGTGCGCTTCCGCGGCATGTTAAGCGCACAGACCGACGGCGGTGGCACCGTCAGTGCGGAGGGCGATCGGCTGGCCGTGCGCGGAGCCACGGAGCTGACGCTGGTCTTCGACCTGCGCACCGACTTCCAGAACCTGAAGTATCGGGAGCAGTGCTACGAGACGGTGAAGAAAGCCTCTGCCAAGACCTTCGACGAGCTGAAGAGGGCTCATGTGCGCGACTATCAACCCCTTTTCCGCCGCATGAGCATCGACCTGGGACCTAATGTGTCAGGGGCCAAGACAACGGACCAGATGTTTGCCCAGGCCCATGAGGGGAAGTCGAACCCTGCCTTCGACGCGCTCTTCTTCCAGTATGGCCGCTACATGCAGATCAGCTCCAGCCGCGAGAACTCGCCACTGCCCAGTAATCTGCAGGGTGTCTGGAACGACAACCTGGCCTGTAACATGCCTTGGACATGCGACTATCACCTTGACATCAATATCCAGCAGAACTACTGGAGCGCGAACATTGCGAACCTCAGCGAGACGAACACGCCGCTCTTCGGCTACATTGCCCTGTTGGCCAAATACGGCCACGACACGGCCCGCAAGCTCTACGGCTGCGACGGATGGGTGACCCACACCATCAACAACGTGTGGGGCGACACCGCGCCGGGCAGCTCTCTCGGCTGGGCACTGAACGTGACGGCGGGCGCCTGGCTTGCCACTCACCTGTGGACGCACTTTGAGTTCACGCAAGACCGCGAGTACCTTCGCCAGACGGGTTATCCGCTGCTGAAGGAGACGGCTCAGTTCTTTGTGGACTACATGGTGGAAGACCCCAAGACTGGCCAGCTGCTATCGGGCCCGAGCATCTCGCCGGAGAACAGCTTCTGCGGTGCCGACGGGCGGGACTACTCGCTCTCGATGATGCCCACGACGGACCGTGCCACTATCTACGAGATTTACCACGCGTGTATAGAAGCCAGCCGTATTCTTGACATTGATGCTGACTTCCGTTCCCGGCTGGAGCGCGACATCAGGCGCCTGCCGCCCTACTGGGTGCGCAGTAACGGTGAACTAGCTGAGTGGCTGCTCGACGTGGGCCGCTCCGACCCATCTCACCGCCATGCCGCTCATTTGCTGGGCCTCTATCCCTACGGTCATATTGCACCTGACGTGACGCCGGAGCTGGCCAAGGCTTGCTCCACGTTTCTGGCTAACCAGGAGTCGCACCCCAACTGGGAGGACACGGAGTGGACACGGGGCAGCAACATCAACTTCTATGCCCGGCTGTTCAATGGCGAGAAGGCCTACAAGAGCCTGCTGGGGCTCTACAGCGGCTTTATGCGGGAGAACCTGATGACGGTGTCGCCAGCTGGCATTGCCGGTGCGGAGAGCGACATCTTCTCTTTCGATGCCACCGAGGCAGCCGTGGCCGGCACCTGCGAGATGCTGCTGCAGTCGCGCTGTGAGGCCGACGGCATCTTCCTCCATTTCCTGCCTGCCCTGCCTGACGTCTGGAAAGACGGCAGCGTGAGGGGCATCTGCGCCCGTGGCGGCATTGAGGTCGATATGACGTGGCGCGACAAGCATGTGGTGAAGGTTACGCTGCGCGCAAAGACGGCCCAGAGAATGAATATCAACATCAACGGGCAGAAGAAAACCATCCGGCTCCTGCCTAACAAGTCTTATTCCCTGTGATGACTATGAAAAAAGCACTGCTCACCTTCCTCTGCGCTGTCGCTACAGTAGCCAACAGCCAACAGCTAACTGCTAACACCCAACGTCACCTGCACGACGGTTGGCGATTCCGGCAAGGCAACTCCGAGATATGGCATCCCGCTCAGGTTCCCGGCAACACGCACCTCGACCTGATGCGCGAACGAATCATCGACGACCCGTTCTTTCGACTCAACGAGCGCGCTGTGCAGTGGGTCGACAAGGAGGACTGGATGTACGAGACTCATTTCTCGCCTACGGCCAAAGAGCTGGCTGCTACAAACCAGACATTGGTGTTTAAGGGTCTCGACACCTATGCCGACGTCTACCTGAACCACCAGCGCATCCTCGTGGCCGACAATATGCACCGTACTTGGCGCTGTGACGTCCGTGGTATCATGAAAGAGGGCGACAACCTCCTGGAGGTCTACTTCAAGAGTCCCATCAAAATCAACGTCCCGAAGTTCGACGCCCTGCCCTACCGTCATAACACTGGGCCCGACCACTCGCAGATGGGAGGACTGTTCGACAAGACCATATCGCCCTTCGCCCGCACCGCCGGTTATGAGTACGGCTGGGACTGGGGGCCGCGACTGGTCACCTTCGGCATCTGGCGACCCGTAGTACTCGAAACATGGAGCGGCACACGACTCGCCGATGTGTGGTATATTCAGAAAGATGTCAACAAGTCAAGGGCACAACTGCAGACGATAGTCGAAATCGAGACCGACGCCCCCGTTGCAAGCGCCACCGTGAATATCACAGCTGACGGCAAGCAGGCGGCCACCAAGACGGTCAGCCTCGTAAAGGGTCTGAACACCGTTGCCATCGACTACACGCTCCGCAACCCCCGCCTTTGGTGGACCAACGGCCTCGGCATGCCCTACCTCACCCAGATGTTGACTACCCTCACCATCGGTCCCGTTTGTTGCGACTCTGTAGCAACCCCTCTCGGCATACGCAGCCTCAAGCTCCACAACGAAAAAGAGTCGGGGATTGCAAATCCCCTCCAGCGGGGGGAGTCGGGAATTGCAAATTCCCTCCAGCGAAATCCCCTCCAGCGGTGGGACGACACCCACAAGCCCGGGCATTGCCTATACTTCGAGCTGAACGGCGAACCGCTCTATGCCAAGGGCTCGAACATGGTTCCTAACGATAACTTCCTCACTCGTTGCAACGACTCCGTCTACCATCGCGTGGTCAGCGATGCCGCTGCCGTCAATATGAATATCATCCGCGTCTGGGGAGGCGGCATCTACGAGGACGATGCTTTCTACCGTTACTGCGACGAGATGGGCATTCTCGTTTGGCAGGACTTCATGTTCGCCTGTCAGACCTACGAGGTAGACTCCGCCTTCCTTGCCACCGTGAAGGCAGAGGCCATCGACAATGTGCGCCGCCTGCGCAACCATGCCTGCATGGCCGTTTATACCGGCAACAACGAGGAGCAGGACGTCTGGTTCGGATGGGGCGGCAAGAAGCGTTACTTTGAAGAACGTGGCCAGGCTGAGCGCGTGTGGGCCATGCAGCGCAGCATTTTCTACGAGGTACTGCCCGACGTGGTCAGACAATACGGCGGCGGCACGGCCTATCGCCCCTCATCGCCTTGGGCCTTCGACGATACGCCCAGCGACGGCATCAACGGCGACGACCATTACTGGGGTGTGTGGCACGGCGGAGAACCCTTCGAGGCTTATTTCGACCACCACGTGCGTTTCCAGTCGGAGTACGGCTTCCAGTCGTTCCCTGAATACGAGAGCGTGCTGCGCTACAACCCTGACCCCCGAGACCATAATATCTACAGCGAGGTGATGATGGCTCATCAGAATGCCGGCACCTATGCCAACCACCGCATCGAGGAGTACATGGGGCGAGACTATCATGTTCCCGCTGACTTCCCGCTGTTCCTTTACGTTGGTCAAGTGCTTCAGGCCGATGGGGTGAAGATGGGCATGGAGGCTTTCCGCCGTGACCGCCCTTACTGCATGGGCGGCATTATCTGGCAGCTCAACGACTGCTGGCCCGTCGCCTCATGGTCCAGCCGCGACTACTACGGCCGTTGGAAAGCGCTGCATTACGTCACCCGCAAGGCCTACGACGACATCCTTGTCTCGCCGCGGGTAAAAGATGAAAAAGCCCAGGCACGGCAGAATGTACAAGTGGCAGCTTTGCCAGGTCAGGAAGATGTTGGAGTGAAGCAGTCGGAAGACATTGCCCTTTCCCGCAAGGTGCTCGAGCTAAAGCTCGTCAACGACCGCCGTTCGTCTGTACGGGGCACGCTGACACTCCAGACGCTCACCCTCGACGGCCGCGTGGTCTGCCAGAAGAAGCAGCCGCTCACCCTGCCAAAGAACGATGCCATCGACGTGTATACCCTTCCCCTGACCGACTTGCTGAGAGGAGAGCAGCCTGAGAACGTCATCTTCTACATCACTTACGAGACGGCGGGCAAGACCTACTACAACATTGCGTACCCCCTTCGGCAGAAGCAGATGGCCTTTCGGAAGCCCCATCTCAGTGTGACGCTGACGCCCGTCGCTGACGGTTTCAACGTCACCGTCGGCACCGATGTCTTTGCCCGTGCCGTCTTCCTGAAGACGAAGGGCATCAGCGACTTCTTCTCAGACAACTACTTCGATCTGTTGCCTGGTCAGAGCCGCACCCTCCACCTACGCACCAACAAGCCCCTGGAGCAAATACAGCAGGAGCTGGAGACCATAACGCTTGCCGACACTTATTGATGATTGAAGCGTGAAAAACGATAATTTTATGATTGAAATGAAGCGAGAAATATCCAGAATAATCATTGCAGCGGCCGCCCTTTGCTGCGGCGCAACTCCTGCCTGCGCCCAGCAGGAAGACCGTAATCAGGGCGTGACGGCCAACAAGCCCACGGCGTTTCAGCGTGTAGGCTCGCAAGACGAGTCACTGCAAGACTTCTTCCCCGGCGAGATTCGCGCTCGTCCCGTGCTGGGCAACTATACCCAGGGCCAATACATGGGTCTCTTCTCCGGCGGACAGGATTTGGCGGGCCCGCAGCAGGACTACTATGCCGATGAGCGATGGGGCGACCAGGGCGACGGCACCTTTGCCAACCCCGTGCTCAATGCCGACTACAGCGACCCCGACGTCATACGCGTCGGCAGCAAATACTACATGACCTGTTCAGAGTTCCACTTTATGGGCATGCCCATCCTGGAGTCCGATGACATGGTCAACTGGTGCGTCGTCGCGCATATTTTCACCTCCATCAACCTCCCCGGCTATTCCTCGATGACGAAGTATGGCGGTGGCACATGGGCACCGGTACTGCGCGAGCACGATGGCCGTTTCTACATGTATGTCTGCACCCCCGACGAAGGACTGTTCATGTCTGTGGCTGACGATATCTGCGGCCCGTGGGAACCTCTGCACCAGGTGAAGGCCGTGAGCGGATGGGAAGACCCCTGCCCCTTCTGGGACGATGACGGGCAGGCCTACCTGGGACGCTCGCAGCTGGGTGGAGGCCCCATCATCCTGCACAAGATGAGTGCCGACGGCCGGCAGCTGCTCGACGACGGCAAGGAGATTTACAACGGCCCCGTCGCCGAGGGCACCAAGCTGTTCAAACGCAATGGCTGGTACTATCTCAGCATTCCCGAGGGCGGCGTGGGCACTGGCTGGCAACAGGTGCTGCGCTCGCAAAACATCTACGGACCCTACGATGGGCGCACCATCCTGGAGCGAGGCGTTACCAACGTGAACGGCCCCCATCAGGGCGCACTCGTCGACACACCCGAAGGCGAGTGGTGGTTCTTCCACTTCCAGAGCACCGAACCGCTGGGACGAGTCGTCCACCTACAGCCCGTCACCTGGGCCGATGACGGTTTCCCCATCATCGGCACCGACTACGACCAGAACGGCATCGGCGAGCCAATGAAAATCTGTCGAAAGCCCGCTGTCAAAGGAGATTTGCAATCCCCGCCTCATTACCCACAAGGCAGCGACGACTTCTCCTCGGCCACGCTCCACCCCATGTGGCAGTGGAACCACAACCCCGACTCCACCCGCTTCTCCCTCAGCGAGCGTCCCGGCTGGCTCACGTTGCGTCCCCGCAATGCCACCACCCTGCGCACCGCCCGCAACCAGCTCACCCAGAAGCTTATGGGCTACAAGGGCGAGGCCACCGTCACGCTTGACTACACAGAGCTGAACGACAGCACACGCAGCGGTCTGGCCTGTATTGGCAACACCTTCTTCGGGGCAGGCATCCGCAAGGGTGGCGGCAAGACCTATCTCTACTGGGAGAAAGACGGCTCAGAGAAAATAGTGCGGGCCCTTACGGACAACGAGCTCCTGTCGGGCATCATCTGCCTGCGCCTGCAGTTCGATGCCATCAGCAACAGTTTCCGTTTCCGGTTCAGCCTCGACGGTACCACGTTTACCGACCTGGGCGACAGCTTCAAGCAGGGTTCACGCGACTGGAAGGGCGCCCGCCTGGCCCTCTATTCTTACACCACCGGTAAGCAGGGCGGCAACGCTCATTTCGACGAATTTAATTATCAGTTCCAATGAAAAAGTTGTTCTTTATTCTTACTGCCCTCCTCACCTCCATCAGCACTCAGGCCGGATGGGAAGAACAGGCCGTGCTGGCCCGGCGTTTCACTGCTGATGGCTTTGAACTCGACAAGTATGCCTTTCTGGCTCCCAGCGCCTACACCAACGGCGTGTTTCTCGACTTCAACAACGACGGCCTGCTCGACTTGCTCATCGTAGGCCGTGGCGGCGACTGGATTATCAAGGCTGATGTGAACATCGTGGAGCTCTATCGCAACCTTGGACCCGATGCCGACTACCGTCTGGAGCGCGTCAGCTACACCGGCCTGCAGCCCTTCACCGACGAGGGTTACTACAACCCCGTGTCGGCAGGCGACGTGAACCACGACGGCTATACCGATCTGCTCGTCATGACCTACCACGAGGGCCGGCACGTCGACCTCTACCTCAACGACGAGGGCAGCGGCCGTTTCATCCAGCAAGAAGGCCTTGACTTCGAAGGGGCCACCAATGGCTCGTGCATGCTGGGCGACCTTGACGGCGACGGATGGCTCGACCTGGAATATTCGGGCTACAGCGACCGCACGGCCACCTGCCTGAAGCTCTACCGCAACCAGTGCGACGGCTCGTTTGCCGACGTCTCGCAGAGCAATGTCACGGGTGCCTTCCAGGGTGGTTCAGCCCTGGCCGACATCAATGGCGACGGACTGCTCGACATCATCACCACCGGCAACGGCAACAACTGGGTCTGTCTGGCATCTGTCTTTCTGGCCCGTGGCGACGGCTCCTTCACCGTTGTCAGCGAGTCGCAGAGCCGACTCTTGGGCGTCAGCCGTGCCACGCCGCTCGTGGCCGACATGAATGCCGACGGCCTCATGGACATGGTTATCAACGGCGAGCCTAGCGACGGCTCCGGCTTCCGCACTCGCATCTACTACCAGCAGGCCGACGGCACTTTCCTGCTCGACACGTCCTATCCCATCATACCCGTCAATCAGGACGGCGGTATCAATATGGGCGATGCCGACGGCGACGGCAACATGGACATCATCGTGGGCGGATGGACGGGCAGCGGCGCTCCCAGTGGCTGCTACTCATCGCCCCTGCGTGTCTATGAGAACCATCTCGAGGCTGCAGGACTGACCTCCAACAGTCGCCCCGTGCCGCCCGCCACCGTCGACGTGGCCCTGCAGGGCGACAGCCTCATCATCAGCTGGACGGCAGGCAGCGACCGCGAGACAGCTACAGAGGCCCTGCGCTACAACCTCTTTGTGCGCTGCGACGATACCAGCGAGCTCTACACCCTCATCCCTGCCGACGTGCTCAGCGGGCGGCTGCTGGTGGGCACCGATCTGCAGACCTCGCTCTCGTCGTCCGTCTGTCGCTACGCCATCAAGTGTATAGGCCCGGCCAATGCCTCCTACACCGTAGGTGTGCAGACCCTCGACCAGGCCTACGCCCCCAGCGCTTTTGCAACGGCCACCACCGACTTTACAGACGGTATCGGCTCACTGTTCAAGGATGTTGATAATCCCCGCACATTTCATGGAGATTCACAATATTACTCCATCGACGGCAGGCGCCACCCCTCCCGTCCCACCAAGCCCGGACTATACATCCGGCAACATGCAACCACTACCAAAGTCATAGTCAAATGATATGGCCCAATCAGACACATAAAACCATGCCCAGACTTTGAGCCGTCCAAACTCTACGCTCTCTTTTTGTGGGTAGTCTCGCTCGTCTAATTCTGCATCTCCTAACATCCACACAATTATGTTCTTACCTGTCAAAATCCTTCTCGTCATTGGCCTCCTGAGCCAACAGCCTACAGCCAATGGCCAACAGCTGACAGCCCTCTCCACCGAGACCCGCATCGATGACCTCATCAGCCGCCTCACCATCGAGGAAAAGGCTAACCTGCTGATGCACTATTCCCCTGCCGTCGACCGTCTGGGTCTGCATCAGTTCCAATGGTGGGGCGAGGCGCTTCATGGCGTCGGCTTCTCCGGCTTTGCCACCGTGTTTCCCGAACCGATAGGCATGGCGGCCTCGTTCGACGACACGCTGCTCTATCAGGTGTTCGATGCTGTCAGCACGGAGCAGCGAGCGAAGTACAACAAGGCGGCGCAGCGTGGAACCTTTGACACCTTCGAGAGTGTCAGCGTCTGGACTCCCAATGTCAACATCTTCCGTGACCCTCGTTGGGGCCGTGGGCAGGAGACCTACGGTGAAGACCCTTACCTGACGAGCCGCATGGGGCAGGCGGTGGTCCGCGGTCTGCAGGGGCCCAAGGGCTCATTCTTTAAGACGCTGGCCTGTGCCAAGCATTATGCGGTGCACAGCGGGCCGGAGTGGAACCGTCATCATGAGAACATTGACTACTTGCCGCCCAGAGACCTCTGGGAGACCTATCTGCCAGCGTTCAAGGACTTGGTGATGAAGGCCGGTGTGCAGGAGGTGATGTGTGCGTATAATGCCTACGACGGAGAGCCATGCTGCAGCAGCAACAGGCTACTCCAGCAGATACTCCGCGATGAGTGGGGCTTTCGTGGGTTGGTGGTGAGCGACTGCGATGCTATAAACGACATCTGGGTTGAGGGGCATCACGGCATTGAGCCCGATGTAGCTCATGCGTCGGCACGCGGCGTGGCTGGTGGTACCGACCTGAACTGCGGCGGCAGCTACACGTCGCTGCCCGATGCCGTGAGTCAGGGGCTCATCAGCGAACAGCGTGTCGACGAGAGTCTGAGGCGTGTGATGCGTGCCCGCTTCTCGCTCGGCGACTTCGACCCCGACTCGGTGGCTGAGTGGAATGCCCTCACGATGGATGTGGTCAACTGTGAGAAGCACCGCGAGCTGGCCCTGAAAATGGCCCAAGAGACGATTACGCTGCTGAAGAACGACGGCGTATTGCCAATTGAAACTAAGCCCCGCATTGTTGTGCTCGGACCTAATGCCAACGACTCGACCATGCTTTGGGGCAACTACTCAGGAAGGCCTGCCCACACGGTGACCATCCTTGAAGGCATTCAGGAAAAGGTGGGCAAGGAGAACGTGACGTTTATCGATGGCTGTGGCTATGCCAGCAAGAATGTGCGGACGGAAAACCGCTTTGACTGTCTTGGCCAGCTGAAGGCTGAAGTGTGGAACACTCCTGCAGCCAATGCCCAACAGCCAACAGCCAACAGCCAACACCGAACGTTTACGGAGCCTTTGAACTTCAATCTCAACGAAGACGGATTCTTTGCCCCTGGTGTGGGCAGGGAGAACTTCTCCGCAAGGCTGAGGGGCACTTTCCATGCTCAGGCCACGGAGGAGCTGCAATTTGCCATTGCCGGCGACGACGGTTTCCGGCTCATCATCGATGGCGACACCGTGGTCAACGAGTGGCAGACGCAGTCGACAAAATACTGTTATCCGATGGTCAGCGTGGTGAAAGGGCGCGACTATGAGGTGCAGATAGACTACTTCCAGGGAGGCGGCAGCGCCGAACTGAAGTTCGACATCAACCACTATCGTGAGCTCTCGGACGATGAGCTGCTGGAGCAGGTTCCGCAGGATGCTGAGACCGTCATCTTCGTCGGCGGCATCTCTTCCAGGCTGGAGGGTGAGGAGATGAGCGTCAACGAACCGGGCTTCCGTGGTGGCGACCGTGAGAGCATCGAACTGCCGCGGAAACAACGTGACATGCTGCGCCGGCTCAAGGAGATGGGCAAGCGCATCGTCTTCGTGAACTGTAGTGGCTCGGCCATGGCTATGGTGCCCGAACAAGCGACGTGCGACGCCATTGTGCAGGCATGGTACGGAGGCGAGCAGGGAGGCAGGGCAGTGGCCGACGTGCTCTTCGGCGATTACAACCCCTGCGGCAAGCTGCCCATCACGTTCTATCGCTCCACGGAGCAACTCCCTGACTTTCAGGACTACAGAATGGCCAACCGCACCTATCGCTATTTCAAGGGCGAGGTGCTCTATCCCTTCGGCTATGGCCTGAGCTATACCACTTTCAATATCGGAAAGGCAAAACTGGAGGGGGAGCAACTCATGGTGCCCGTGAAGAACACCGGCAAGCGTGAAGGTACCGAGGTGGTCCAGCTCTATGTCCGCTCACACGACGATGAGGGCGGTCCCCTACGGTCGCTGAAAGGTTTTACCCGCATCACCCTGAAGCCTGGCGAGCAGGGAGTAGCCACTATCCCCATCCCCCGAGAGACCTTCGAGCGGTGGGATGCCGAGACCAACACCATGCGCATCGTCCCCGGACGCTACACCTTATATTACGGCACCAGCTCTGCCGAAAAAGATTTGAAAGCTGTTGGGTGTGGGGTGATGGGTGATGGGGTACCCAACACCTAACACCCAACACCCAACCCCCAACACCTAACACCCAACACCTAACCCCTAACCCAACTATGAACAAATATCCTAAAATTGGAATCCGCCCCACCATCGACGGTCGTCAGGGCGGCGTTCGTGAGAGTCTTGAAGAGAAAACCATGGCGTTAGCCCATGCAGTGAAGAACCTGATAGAGCAGAACCTGCGCAATGGCGACGGTTCGGCCGTGGAGTGCGTCATTGCCGATACGACCATTGGCCGTGTTGCCGAGAGCGCTGCCTGTGCCGACAAATTCGAGCGTGAGGGCGTGGGCTCCACCATCACCGTCACCTCGTGCTGGTGCTACGGCTCGGAGACCATGGACATGAATCCCCACTATCCCAAGGCCGTATGGGGCTTCAACGGCACGGAGCGCCCCGGGGCAGTCTATCTCGCCGCAGTATTGGCTGCCCATGCCCAGAAGGGCCTGCCCGCCTTTGGCATCTACGGCCATGATGTGCAGGACCTCGACGACAACACCATTCCTGCCGACGTGGCGGAGAAGCTCCTCCGCTTTGCCCGTGCTGCCCAGGCGGTGGCCACCATGCGTGGCAAGAGCTACCTCTCGCTTGGCAATACCTGTATGGGCATTGCCGGTTCTATTGTCGATGCCGATTTCTTCCAGCACTATCTGGGCATGCGCACCGAGTATGTGGAATTGGTAGAGATTCTACGCCGCGTGGATTTCGGCATCTACGACCATGAGGAGTTTGAGCGGGCCATGGACTGGGTGAACCGCTATGCCAAGCCCCACGAAGGTCACGACTACAACGAGGAGCGTCCGCTATTCCCCGGCACCCCGATGACCTTGTTCAATGGCAAAGGCAAGGGCAAGACACGCCAGGAGAAGGACGACGACTGGGCCTTCACGGTGAAGAACATGATGATCATCCGCGACCTGATGCACGGCAACCCCCGTCTGCTGGAGATGGGCTACAAGGAGGAGGCGCTCGGACACAACGCCCTGCTCGGCGGCGTGCAAGGGCAGCGCCAATGGACTGACTACAAGCCCAACTTCGACTTCCCGGAGTCGATGATGTGTACCTCCTTCGACTGGAATGGTATTCGTGAGGCCGATGTCCTGGCCACGGAGAACGATGCGCTGAACGGCGTGTCGATGCTGTTCGGTCATCTGCTCACCAATCGCGGCGTCATGTTCAGCGACATCCGCACCTATTGGAGTCCCGAGGCCGTGGAGCGTGTGACAGGTAAAAGACCACAGGGACTGGCCGCAGGAGGCTTCATTCACCTCATCAACAGCGGTGCCACCACGCTCGATGCCACCGGCGCCATGACCGATGCTGACGGGCAGCCTACGATGAAGGAGCCTTGGAACATGACCGAGTCCGACGTCGAAGCCTGCATCAACGCTACCAGCTGGATGCCTGCCGACCGAGACTATTTCCGCGGTGGCGGTTACTCGGCCCATTTTGTCAGCCGGGGCGGCATGCCCATGACCATGATGCGCCTGAATATGGTGCAGGGACTGGGCCCCGTCTTACAACTGGCAGAAGGGTGGACGGTAGAATTGGACGCCGATGTTCACGACAAGCTGGACAAGCGTACCGACCCCACATGGCCCACCACATGGTTCGTGCCTCGAACGGACGCAGCGAAAGACTGCTTCAAGGACGTCTATTCGGTGATGAATGCCTGGGGAGCCAACCACGGCGCCATTGCCTATGGCCACATCGGTGCCGACGTGCTGACGCTCTGCTCCATCCTGCGCATCCCCGTCTGCATGCACAACCTACGGGATTGTGACATCTTCCGTCCCGCTGCCTGGAATGCCTTCGGCATGGACAAGGAAGGGGCCGACTATCGTGCCTGCCAGAACTTCGGACCGATTTATAAGTAATTGAAGAGTGTTGGTCAGTTGGCCAAGTGATTGTTGATGGAGAGTCCTGGCCAGTCGTCGGTGCGGAAGGGCACGGCAGGCAGCCCGGCGGCGTTCTGCAGGTTACAGAGCGGGTTGACGTGCCAGGCATAGCGGACGGCGACAGGAGCGGCGACATCGGGGCTGCTGACAATGACGGTCTGACCGTCGATGCGAGCCTGTGCCCAGTGCCACTGGTGGTCGCTGCCAGCAATGGCAAAGCCGGTTAGAGGACTGCCGTCGGATGTGCGGAGACCATCGGCATGGTCGAAGAGCAGACGGATGCTGTTGCCCTCTATCTGATAGTCTTTGTAGAGGGGCCCTGAGAACTCCAGGCCCTTCTCGCCGTAGGTGTTAGCTCGGGCGATGAGTGCCAGCCGACGTCCTACCTCCTGCTTGTTGCGGGGGTGGATGTCGTTGGCCTCGCCGATGTCGATCAGACAGGCCAGTCCTGACTTCTCGACGTGGCGAGCTGCCATAGCCTGAGCCTCACGCACCTCGGCCCACTCATCGTCGCCCGGCTGGGTCTGCAGTTGTTTGTAGTTGGCCAGCTGTACGATGTAGAAGGGGAAGTCGTAGCCCCACTTGGTGCGCCAGTCGCGAATCATCAGAGGCAGCAGTTCGCGATACTGGTAGCCCTTGTGCTCGTTGTTGCAGCCCTGATACCAGATAGTGCCGCGTATGGCGAAGCCCACGAGGGGGTTGATCATGGCATTATAGAGGACGGTGACCTGATTGGGCGATGACGCGTTGTCGACGGGGATGGGTTGGAGGGCACTGAGCGGCGTGGTGGCTTTGTAGTGCCACTGTCCGGCAAGGGGCAGCCGTTCGCCCCGGCACTCCATATAGAGCTGGTCGGCAGAGCTGTAGAGTCCGCCCTCGCCGCCTGTGTCGATGATGCGCATGGCGATGACGGCCGTTCCGTGCTTCACCTGCCGTGCTGGAATGGTGTAGGAGCGCATTTCGCCGTATGCATTGGTATGGCCTACGAGCTGCCCATTGAAATAGGTATAGTCAATATCGTCGACCAGCGGTCCCAGCACGAGCTTCACCTCCTTACCTGCCCAAGAACCGGGGATGTCGACCGTACGAAGCAGCCAGGCTACACCGTCGTAGCCAGGCAGTCCGCCCTCTTCCCACTTCACGGGGATGGTCATCGTGGACCATTTTGAAGTGATACGTGATAAGTGATGAGTGATAAGTTCGGGGATTTCGAAACCCCTCGCACTGGAGTCGAGCGTTGCCTCTCGCTGTTTCCACTCGTCGAGCTGCTTTTGGTAGAGTTGCTCGCGCTCATTCTTGTCGGCAGGCAGGGCAGCGACGCGCTGCAGGTCTTGCTGCATGTCGGGGTGAAGGGCGAGCGCCTGAGCGCTGGTCCACGGCTCGATGAACGTGCCGCCCCAGGAGGCATCGATGAGGCCTACGGGCACGTTGCGGTATTTGTGGATGTCGCGGCCAAAGAAATAGGCCGTGGCCGAGAACTCCTTCACGCTTTGTGCCGAGCAGACCTGCCATCCGCCGCCGAGGTTGGTCTCGAAGTCGTTAAGCGGCTGCGGGCTGGTGTTCTTACGCACCTGCAGCAGTCGGATGTTCTGATACTGGTTGGCCTCCTGCTTCTCCTGCTCGAAGTTGAGGACACGGCTCCATCCGTCGACGGGCATCTCCATGTTCGACTGTCCTGAGCAGAGCCACACCTCGCCCACCATGACGTTCTGTAGGGTTATTTTCTGTCCGTCGCTGACGGTGAGAGTGTAGGGACCGCCAGCCTGTGGTGTGCGCAGCGTGGTGCGCCAGTTGCCCTGGGCATCGGCGGTGGTCTCAACGGGGGTGGTAGCCCACGAGGCGTTGATGGTTACTTTCTTGCCAGCCTTGGCCTGTCCCCAGATGGGGGCGTCGGTCTGCTGCTGGAAGACCATGTTGTCGGTGAACAACGGTGGCATGACGGGCTTGGCGCTGACGGGGAGCGCGGCAAGGGTCAAAATCAAAAGGAATGCTGGTGATTTCATGGGTGTTGGGTGTTGGTGGTTTGGGGTTTGGTGCGCAGCCACTCCCCTCCCATCAAGGGGAGGGGCAGGGGTGGGGTCTGTAACTCCACTCTTATTACTTCTCACTTCTCACTTCTATGATATGGCTGACGAGGTCGTTAGCGGAGGTGACTGTGATGCCCACCTTCATGAGGTAGTCGCCGGTATAGACCTTGTCATTGCAGTTGAGCCAGCTCTGCTCGCCGGGCATGAGGCAAATCTCACGGACACGGTAGAGGGCATCGGGGTCAAGTCCTTTCAGTCGTGTGGGCAGCTGCTGCTCGCCATAGCGTGGATGCACATCGTAGGCAAAGACGAGGGCCTGGCGGCGGTCTTCGCTGACTCGCTGCATCACACAGTGCTCACCCTCGTAGGGCGACACCAGACGATAGAGTTGCGGCGAGAAGACGACGGGCTTCAGACGGTTATAGGCACCGATGGCCTCGCGGCAGTATTGCAGGTCGCGCTCCGAGAGCCCCTTCAGTCCGATGTCGAAGCCCAGCTTCCCAGTGAAGGCCACGTCGACGCGGAACTTCACGCTGGCCCGGCTGTTCCAGTTGGTGACGTGGGCACACATGGCCTTGGCGGGCATGAACTGCGAGTAGCCCCATTGTATGAACAGCCGCTCGATGGGGTCGGTATTGTCGGAGCACCAGAACTCGGTGAAGTATTTCAGCCCCTCGTAGTCGGTGCGTCCGCCGCCGCCTGAGCACATCATCATGTAGAGGTCGGGGTATTTCTGCTGTACACGCTGGAGCACGTTGTAGAGCCCCCGAACGTAGTCCACATAGAGATTGCCCTGCTCCGCCTGCTCGTAGTGTGAGAAGATGTTGGTGATGGGCGAGTTGCAGTCCCACTTCATGAACTTCAGGTTCGGGTTCTCCTGCATCAGCTGGTCCACCACGCCGAAGACGAAGTCCTGCACTTTGGGATTGCTCAGGTCGAGCACCAGCTGATTGCGGAAGTAGTAGACCTCTCGCCCCTTCCATCGGAGTATCCAGTCGGGGTGCTGTTCGGCCAGCTCACTCTGCGGGTTGACCATCTCGGGCTCAATCCAAATACCGAACTCCACGCCCTTCTCGTTGGCCGCCTTCACCAGATAGGGCACGCCGTTGGGCAGCTTTGAGCGTGTCACCTGCCAGTCGCCCAGTCCGGCATGGTCGTCCTTTCGGGGATATTTGTTGCCAAACCATCCGTCGTCGAGCAGGAACAGGTCTACGCCCAGGTCCTTGGCCTCGCCGAAGAGCTGTGTGAGTTTCTGCTCGTCGAAGTCGAAGTAGGTGTTCTCCCAGTTGTTCAGCAGCGTCATGCGGTCGATGTCGCCCTTGTAGAGCTGGTGCCTGAGCGCCCATCGCTGGAACCGTCGGCTGCCCTCGCCCACACCGTCGGTAGAGAGCGTGAACAGGAAGTCGGGCGTACGGAAGCTGTCGCCCCGCTTCAGCAGATAGGTTGAAGCATCGGGGTTGATGCCGCTGACAACGCGCAGGGCGTTGTCGTGGTCTACCTCGAAGGTGAAGCGGAAGTTGCCTGTCCAGGCCAGGGTGCCCATGAGCACCGTGCCGTGGTCTTCGCTGACAGGCTCTCCGATGCCAAGCTCAAAGAAGGGCGAGGCAAACATGTTGGCACGGGCGCCCAGACGGGAGTCTACAATCTTCTTGCCGAACTGCAGCTGCTGGCTCGACATGCGCATCTCCTTGGCCCAGTCGCCCGAGAACTCGGTGAGGAAATACTGCCCGGCCTCGAAGTAGAGCATCGACGAGGCATAGCGCGACAGGGTGAAGCGGCCTTTCTCGTCGTGGCAGATTTCGCTCCACTGGCGGATGATGTCCTCCTCTGGATAAGTCTCGTAGTGTAGCACCACGCTGACGGGGTATAGCTCGTCGCGCAGGGTGACGGTGGTGTGGTTGCCCTGCTGCTGGTGAGTCTGATATTTCAGGATGCTGGTGGGGTGGCCGTCGGTGTGGCGCAGCTCGAGGGCAGGCTCATAATAGTCCTCGGTGCCCATCACGGGGTAGGCCTCAAAACCCTGTATGGCCGTGCTGCTGAGCTGGCCGTAGGGCTGGCTGAGCAGGCTGACGTCGGTCTTGGCCGACAGCCGCTCGCCCAGATAGGTCTGATAGAGCCGCCCATTGTCTTTCACCTGCAGCACCAGCTGCGTGTGGTCGGTGACGATGGAGATGGTGGTGCGCTCGGCATGCAGCGGCAAGGCCAACAGCCAACAGCCAACAGCCAACGGTAGTAAGCGAAGCTTCCAAGCTTTGCAGTAATCAAGAATAGTCTGTTTCATGCTATTATAACTTTGTTTATAGTGCAAAAGTACATTTTTTTTGACATTTATAGGACAAAAACCTACTTAAAAAATAGAAAAGATAGCCCAGAACGCCCCCTCTTGCAACAATTGTACCCAACTGTGCGACATTTCTTATATTATAAGGTAATTCAACTTTCGCAAGCTCGCTTGCTGGGAGTGAAAGGGAAGTGAAGGGGGCCCTTTCACTCCTTATCACTCCAGACATGCGAAACTTGTATAAGGTAATTATATGCAATTAGACCTAATAGTAGGTGAAGCTCTCTGAGCTCAAATTTGAGCCCATGTACTTTCTGCAGTTTTAAAGGGGTTTCGCATGTTTTCAGCACCCTGTTTTCATAGTTTTCACTTTTTTCAC
>JAGCNO010000143.1 GCA_017645905.1 Prevotella sp.
ATGCAATCCCTGGGGCGGCAGCGGATATGATCCCGTCCCCTGAGAAGGATCGAAATAACGATATAACGTCATAACGTGATAACGAAATAACGAAAAAAGAAAATAAATGAAGAACTTTATTGAAGAATTGAAATGGCGTGGAATGCTGGCACAGATGATGCCCGGCACCGAGGAACTGCTCCAGAAGGAGATGGTTACAGCCTATTTAGGAACGGATCCTACAGCCGATTCACTACACATCGGACACTTGTGTGGCATTATGATGCTGCGCCACTTGCAGCGTTGCGGACACCGTCCCATCATCCTCGTTGGAGGTGCTACGGGCATGATTGGCGACCCCTCCGGCAAGTCACAGGAGCGTAATCTGCTGAATAACGAGACCCTCTATCATAATCAGGAGTGCATCAAGAAGCAGGTGGCCAAGTTCCTCGACTTCGAGTCGAAGGAGCCCAACGCTGCCATCATGGTGAACAACTACGACTGGATGAAGGACTTCACCTTCCTCGATTTCGCACGCGAGGTGGGCAAGCACATCACCGTCAACTATATGATGGCCAAGGAGAGTGTTCAGCAGCGTCTGAACGGAACAGCCCGCGACGGCCTCTCGTTCACGGAGTTCACCTATCAGCTGCTTCAGGGTTACGATTTCCTGTATCTCTACCAGCACTATGGTGTGAAACTGCAGCTGGGCGGCAACGACCAGTGGGGCAACATGACCACAGGTACGGAGCTGATCCGTCGCACCCTCGGCAATGAGGTGGAGACCTTCGCCCTCACCTGTCCGCTCATCACCAAGAGCGACGGCAAGAAGTTCGGAAAGACCGAAAGCGGCAACATCTGGCTTGATCCTCAGCGCACCACGCCGTATAAGTTCTACCAGTTCTGGCTGAACGTCAGCGACGACGATGCCGAGCGCTACATTAAGATCTTCACCTCGTTGGAGAAGGATGTCATCGATGCGCTCGTCGAGGAGCACAAGCAGGATCCCGGTCGTCGCATCCTTCAGAAGCGCCTGGCTGAGGAAGTCACCGTGATGGTTCATTCCCAGAAGGCCCTCGACACAGCCATTGAGGCATCGAACATTCTCTTTGGCAAGTCCACGAAGGAAGGTCTGGAGAAGCTCGATGAGCAGACACTTCTTGATGTCTTCGACGGCGTTCCACAGTTCGAGATTGCCAAGGACCAGCTTGGACAGCCTGCCATTGAGTTGCTGACAACGGTCGCCCCCGTGTTCCCCTCGAAGGGTGAGATGCGCAAGATGGTGCAGGGCGGTGGCGTCTCTCTCAACAAGGAGAAACTCACGGACCAGAACCGTCCCGTGACGGCTGAAGACCTCATCGACGGCAAGTATCTTCTCGCCCAAAAAGGTAAGAAGAACTACTATTTGCTGATCATAAAATAAGAAAGGTAGGTGAAAATTTGGAAGTTTGCCAAATTTTCACTACCTTTGCACCCGCATTGTATTGGACGATGGTGTAATGGTAACACTACAGGTTTTGGTTCTGTCATTCCCGGTTCGAATCCGAGTCGTCCAACAACCCCCACCAACTTTACGTAAACCTTTGCAGGTCTTTTTTGCATAAATGACTTGTTTTTTTCGATTTAAAGTTGTACCTTTGCAACCAAATAATTCTAAAACAAGATAATTATGGCAAACATTTTTTCATTGGAAGGTAAGAATGCATGGATCACAGGTGCATCTTATGGTATCGGTTTCAACATTGCCAAGGCTTTCGTGGCTGCCGGCATTAAGAACATCATCTTCAACGACATCAATGAGGCAGCCCTGCAGCGCGGTCTCGACAACTACAAGGAGGCTGGCATCAGCAATGTGAAGGGTTATGTGTGCGACGTGACGAAGGAAGACGATGTGAAGGCTCTCGTGGAGAAGATCCATGAGGAGGTAGGTCAGATCGACATCCTCGTCAACAATGCAGGTATCATCAAGCGCATCCCGATGCATGAGATGAAGCGCGCCGAGTTCCAGCAGGTCATCGACATCGACCTTGTGGGACCGTTCATTTGCTCTTCTGCCGTCATCCCCGAGATGATGGAGCGTCGTGAGGGTAAGATCATCAACATCTGCTCGATGATGTCTGAGCTGGGCCGCGAGACCGTCAGCGCCTATGCAGCAGCCAAGGGTGGCCTGAAGATGCTCACACGCAACATCTGCTCTGAGTATGGTGAGTACAACATCCAGTGTAACGGCATCGGCCCGGGCTACATCGCTACGCCGCAGACCGCTCCGCTCCGTGAGCGTCAGCCGGACGGCAGCCGTCACCCCTTCGACTCGTTCATCTGTGCCAAGACGCCCGCAGGCCGCTGGCTCGATCCTTCAGAGCTCGGAGGCCCCGCAGTATTCCTCGCCTCTCATGCTTCCGATGCCGTCAATGGCCATGTGCTCTATGTCGATGGCGGTATCCTCGCCTACATCGGCAAGCAGCCTAAGTAATTCCGTCTCATGTAAGGACCATAAAGCCAGAAGCGCGTGCTTCTGGCTTTGCTGTAGATATGGAGAAGAACAAATATAAATATGTGTCCGTGGCGGCGATGGTGGCGGTGATGCTGCTGTTGGGACTCTACATGTGGATGACGTGGCGCTCGGCAGTCAGGGATATCAGCGAACGCGCTGGCAACCAGCTGCCCTGGGCGATGTTCTACGAGAGCTACAACCGTGCGGAACTGCTGTCGAAAGAAGACACGCTCAGCCTGCCTGACCTCCGTGGCGACCTCTCGCTGGTATCGTCGGTGGAAGGCATGAACGACGTGCTCAGCCGCAGATACCACTCGGAGATCTCGTTAGACACCCTCGCCCTTTACGTGGACAGTCTGCTCAGCGTCATCAACCTCGACCGTAACTTCACCGTGATGGAAGTCGACAGGAACGGCAAGGTGCTGAGGCAGAACAACGACCTGCTGACGCCCACCTCGCTGAAGACCCGCGTGTTCAGCATCCGCCGCGACCAGTCGAAGGGCATCCGGCTGGCACTCAACAACCCCTACCCCGAGTTGCTGCGCCGCCTCAGTCCGTTGTTCCTCGCCAGCGCCATCATCCTCATTCTCTTTGGTGCCATACTCCTGAGACTGCTCCGCTATCTTGATGAGCAGCGGCTGATGGCAGAGCTGCGCAACGACTTCAGCTATGCGATGGTCCACGATATGAAGTCGCCCCTGTCGAGCATCATCATGGGCGCCCGATTCCTCCACAGCGGTAAGGTCGACGACAAGCCCCAGATCAAGGAGAAATACTACTCCATCATCGAGAGCGAGGCCGAGCACCTGCTGGCACTCGTCAACAAACTGCTCACCATCTCGAAGCTGGAGAACAAGAAACTGATTCTGAACAAGCAGCCCGTGGACCTCGAGCCGATGATCAACGACATCGTGGAGAAGGCCAACACCAAGACTGACAAGCCCGTCAGCTTCACCGTAGACCTTCTGACGAAGCACGTGACAGCCGACGAGCAGCATCTCTCCGAGGCCATCTCCAATCTCATCGACAACGCCATCAAATATTCCAAACCTGCCGGAGCCGACGGCGTCGAGGCCCCTGCCATCCAAATCAGCATCACCTCGCAGAGCAACGACAAGTTCGTCTTGCTGAAGGTGCGCGACAACGGCATCGGCATCTCCAAGGACGAGCAGCGCATCATCTTCGACAAGTTCGGCCGTGCCGCCGTCCATGAGCAGAACCGCAAGGGCGGTGTCTCAGGCTTCGGACTCGGACTGAACTACGTCGATCAGGTGATGCAGGCCCATGGCGGCAAGGTCACCGTACAGAGCGAGCTGGACAAATACTCCGAATTTACCCTATATATTCCTAAGACCACATGATCAAATTACTGTTAGTGGAAGACGACGCGTCGCTGGCCTATATCGAGAAGACAGGCCTGGAAGACATTATCGGCGGCTACGAGGTGACCAGCGCCGCCAACGGCAAGGAAGGCCTGAAAGCCTGGCAGGAGACCCGTCCCGATGTTATCATCTCCGACATCGACATGCCTGTCATGAACGGCTTCGAGATGGTCGAGCGCATCCGTGAGACCGACCAGGACGTCATCATCATCTTCACCTCCGCATTGACCTCACCCAACGACGTGAAGGCCGGCTACCGGCTGGGCATCAACAACTACGTGAAGAAGCCCTTCGTGCCCGAAGAGCTCGACGCCCATATTCAGGCCCTGATGAAGATGCGAGGCGGCGCGAAGACGCAGAAGGAGACCAGCCACTATCGGCTCGGCAAATACACCCTCGACGCC
>JAGCNO010000022.1 GCA_017645905.1 Prevotella sp.
CTCCTTCAGACGCTGCATGGCCATCGGGTCAGCCTTCAGGTCAGCACCCTCGTCGTTGCGGAATTCCTGAACGAGCCAGTCGATGATGACCTGGTCGAAGTCATCGCCGCCGAGGTGAGTATCACCATTGGTCGAGAGCACCTCGAACACGCCGCCGCCAAAGTCGAGGATAGAGATATCGAAGGTACCGCCACCAAGGTCGAAGACAGCAATCTTCATGTCCTTGTTCGTCTTGTCGATACCGTATGCCAGAGCGGCAGCCGTGGGCTCGTTGACGATACGCTTCACGTTCAGTCCGGCAATCTGTCCGGCCTCCTTAGTGGCCTGACGCTGCGAGTCGGAGAAGTATGCCGGCACGGTGATGACGGCGTCGGTCACCTCCTGGCCCAGATAGTCCTCTGCGGTCTTCTTCATCTTCTGCAGCACCATGGCGCTGATTTCCTGCGGTGTGTACTTACGTCCGTCGATGTCGACGCGCGGGTAGCCGCCTTCGTTCACGACGGTGAAGGGCACACGGGCAATCTCTTTCTCGGTCTGCTGCCAAGTCTCGCCCATGAAGCGCTTGATGCTGTACACGGTCTTCTTCGGGTTGGTGATAGCCTGACGCTTGGCGGGGTCGCCAATCTTGCGCTCGCCACCCTCGACGAAGCCCACTACGGAAGGCGTGGTACGCTTGCCTTCGCTGTTTGCAATCACAACAGGCTCGTTGCCTTCGAACACGGCCACGCAGCTGTTGGTTGTACCTAAGTCAATTCCAATAATCTTTCCCATAATACTTTACTATTTTTAATTGTTAATAATCTAATAATGTGTTGCCTGGTTTTTTCAGGCTATACTGTTCAGAGCAAAGCGCGTGCCAACTTTTCGCTTGCACAAAAAAATCTGCCAAACATTCCATGATGTATGACAGATTGTCACCCTTGAGAAGTGCAGCTGTTGACAGATGGGCAATGGCAAGATAAAGATTATCGTTTCGACTTATTTCAGCTTTTCCAAGACCCTTTCCAAATCGTTGTTGAAGTTGTGGTAGCCGCCGATGCTTAAATCTTCACGGACGCGGCGGCAGTCGGGAGTAATGGTCTCGTAGTGAGGAATGCCGTTGAACTGGAACAGCTCTTGCAGGCGTCTGAACTCGGCGTTGGGGAGGCAAACGGTCTCTTCGTTGGCCAGCCATTCAGCCACGTACTGCTTGTAGGCGTCGCTGCCCTCCTTGGTGCGCTCGCCGGCGATGAAGACGAGCTTCACATCGTCGCGCTTGGCTATCTCGGCACGTAGTTCCTTGCTCTCTTGTATGGCGCCACGACAGGGGCCACAGCTCATGCCCCAGAAGTCGATGAAGAGGATTCGGCCGGGGTACTTGGCGACGAGCGAGCGTATCAATTCTGCCTCGGGCGTGGAGGGCAGAGGCGTGGTGAGGTCTTTCTGCGCCAACCTGCGGTCGCGGAACTGCTCGGCCTTCTGACGGATGTACGGGTTCTTGATGGCGTCGAGGTAGAGCGGCCACATTTTGGTGAGTGTGGGCCAGTTGTCGAGGTTTTCCTTTCTCTGTGCCTCGGTAATAGTCGTGTCGGCGAGCAACCTTTGGTATATATCCCCTTCCTCGCGCCATGTGTCGAACTCGTTTACCATGTCTTTGTAGACGCACATCTGCGCCAACAGGTTATCCTTGTCCGTTCCCATGAATTCGCGCAGGGCGGCGAGGCCGTTGACGAGTTTCTTTGTGAAGTTCTCTACGTTGATTTCCATACCGCCGCCCTCGCTGAAAAGCCCCTTGTACTGGCCTTCCCTGACGGGCTTGGCATACTGGATGCGGTTCTGCAGAAAGTAGTAACTGCTGCTGGCGAAGAGCAGCGGATTGTCGTAGTCGATGCGGCGCATGGGTTCGTATGTCTTGCTGTCGAGATATTTGTTCCACTCCGCGCTGTCGAGAATCTCAGCGTGCCACGTGCTGTCGCGCTTCTCGTACTTTACCAGGTCATTTGAAAGCCGTTCGATGCAGCCGATATAGTCCATGCCGAAGTTTGCCTGAATGTCGGCCAGCGCCAGCTGCACTTCCATCGGCGTGTAGTCCTCGCTGCGGCTGATGGATTGCAGTTTAGCCATCAAGCGTTTCCAAACCTCGTCTGCCACCTTGTTGGCATCGTCAAACTTGCCCTCGAACTTCCACAACGGACTCAAAGCTTTCTCGAATTTGCCCGATGTGCGGAGCCAGCGCTCCACATCGCGGCTGCTGCCGTTGTTGTAGACGCACTCGTAGCGCCAGAACGAAGCCTTGCGCACCGTGATGTCAATCGTCTCACCGGGGCGGGCGAAGAATGGGATGGCATTAAAGAACACCTTCGAGCCGTCGGCAATGAACGAATTGCACACGGGATAACTCGCGAGGAATTTCTTGCAGAACGTGCCGTCGTCGGCGATGTCGAGCACCAGCACCGTGCTGCCCTTCTCGAAGACGTCGTCGTAGTAGCACGCCATCGACGTGAAGCCGAACTGCTCGGCATCGTAGTCCTCGATGTGCCCTTTGATGGTAATCGTGTCGGTCTTGAACCAGTCGGCGGGCACTGTCCACGGGTTCGCCTCGCTGATTTCCTGCATCGTCGGCGCGTTCATGACTTGAATCTTGTCGTAGACGAAAGACACGCCTTTCATCACGACGAGAATCACCACGACGGCGAGGATGATTTTGATGATGGTTTTCCTGTTCATAATTCGTTTCTTATTTGTCTTTTACCTAAAGCGAA
Organism: Prevotella sp.; assembly: GCA_017645905.1. Lineage (GTDB taxonomy): Bacteria > Bacteroidota > Bacteroidia > Bacteroidales > Bacteroidaceae > Prevotella. Next base: position 2,742 of record JAGCNO010000022.1, read on the forward strand.
ATCCAGCTGCAAAGGTACTACAAATAATTGAGAATTAAGAAAAGCATCCCCCACCTTTATATTTATTATACATAAGAGTCTATGTGCTGGCTGGCCTTTCAGGCCCCTTTAGCGGACACAAAATATAAAGAAATAAGACATATTATAGTAATAGTCTTTGCATATAAGCCGTTCAAAGTCAGCGAAATAGCATGTATTTTAGACAAGAAGGACGGAGGGGGTTGACAAATTCTCAAGAGAATTTCGGAGAAAGAACGGCTTTTTCTCTGAGAAAGAACGGCTTTTTCTTGGAAATTCTCTAGAGAACTTTTCAGATTACTACGTACTTCGTCACCAAGTGCTCCGTTTTTCTATCGACTTTGAACCGTCCTGTCGACTACACTAAGCCATGAAACGACTTGTAGGGAATCTCGCTTGTCTTATTCCGTGCCGGATAGGGGGTAGGCTGCGGAATGAGACAAGCGAGATTCCCTACACATGGCAGGTGCTTGCATCACTTGCTTTTGACTACGTACTTTGAAAAGTGAGCCTTATTTGCATTTAAGATCCTTGAACTGCCAGGTGCTTGAGGGGACGATGAAGTCAAACTCAGTGGCATTGTCGGGCAGAGCCGGGAAAATGAGGGCGAAGCGCAATTTCTGGTATGGCCAAGGGATATAGGTAAAGGCAGGTGCCATCGTGATGTTTTCGACACTGGCCAATTCAAGTTTTCCGCCTTTATTCCCCTTGATGTAAGCCGTTCCCCTCACACATATACCATGGTTTGGAGAATCAGCCTCAAACTCCAGTTCCAAACGGGTTTCTTTGTCTGAGCAGGCCACACGCACAATCTTGGCGTTTGTCTGTTTCTTGTTCACATAGACTGGATTTTCCCGTACATAACGGTAAGCGGAATAGTCGGCCAGCGTCACTTTGGCGTTGTGCAAAATGCTGGGGCCATCGTCCTCACGGTTTCCTTTGACATAAAGTGACGAGATTTTCCGTGACAGCGTGTGTTGGTCTGTGTAACCATACTTGCAGTTCAGCTTAGCGGCCTCCTCGAACTTCTCCAGGGCCTCCTCCCAGTTTTCTGACGCCTCGAATGCCTTGGCCTCCGTCATAGCATCCTGAAAGCTCTGTTCGAACTCCACCTTCTGGCGGGCGATGATTTCCATCTCCTTCTTTCGTTCTGCCGACGCAATAGCTGCGTTAGCAATTCCCAGCACGCCATCAATGGTGCTCCGGGTATCCCACTTGTTCCAGGTCTGCGCATTGGCAGGAAGAGCCATTGCCAAACCGATAATAAACACAGATACAATTTTCTTTTTCATCGTTTACATTTGGTGTTAGTAATCTAATTCCCTGCAAATATACTACTTTGACAACATTTATATATGATAACAGGCCGATTATTTTTCATAATTATTGCGCCAAAACGTCACTTATGCGCAGAAAACGCGCTTTTCCTATTATCCTCAGGTGCAATTCAGGCTAAGGAGTTTGTTCATATCGGAAAGAATATGTACCTTTGCGAAATGATTAGTAACTGAAGATTTGTGTTGGAATAAAACAGTCAATAAACACCATGGAAAAGCAGATTATCGAGAAGGCTAATAGTATCGAGAGTAAAATTCTGGTGAATCATGTGGACAGCGGCCTGCCTCGCTGGCTTATCGAGGCAGCATTTGTCAGCTATCTCTTGCAGGCCGTCGTCAACTGGAGCCCGCTGTTGCAACTGACAAACGACCCCGGCCTGTCGTGGATACGGGCCATCGTCCAGACATTTGGTGCTCTCGTTATGTATGTAGGACTGCTCCGGGGCATGAAACCGCTCTACAGGCCCATGACCGCGGCATGGTGGATAGTCATTGCGCTGAACATCGCGGGGTTCATTACCGAAATGATTCCGGCCATCATGTTCACCATCGGGCTGCCCGTCGCAATAAGCCTTATGTTGGTCTATTTGCCGCTTGGCTGCACCATCGCTTACAGCTATCGCGGACGTCTGCGCCAGGTGGGCATCTGGATGGCGCTTTACATTCTTATCTCCAGCATCATTCCCGTGCTGACATTCTTGTTGTTCCCGCCCGACTCATGGATTGGCAATCTGTCATTGGAGATTCCCACCATCGCTGTCATCGTCATCTACGCGTGGGTGCAACGGCGGGTACTCGTCTGAGCGAACATTGTTATTCTTCGCCCTTCTCGGATAAAATCTGCAACTGCCTGTACTGTATAGGCGTGATGCCGAGCCTGCGCTTCACTTCCACTTGGAAAGTGCGGCGCCCGCCGAAGCCCGCCTCAGCGCCAACTGCCTCTATAGTCCAATGAGGCTCCTCACGCAGCAGACGGCAGGCTAAAAGGAAACGCTTCTCGTTAAGATAGTTTCCCAGGCTTTTATATTTCTCATTGTTTTTGAATAGCAGGTCGAGCCGCTTCTGGGTCAGTCCGAGCGACTTGGCCATCGTTTTAAGCGTCAGGCGAGAGTCGGTGAAGAGACGTGTCTCGTCCATTTGCTGGTCTATCCAGGCCATCAGCTCCTCGTCGGTCATGTCGGCAGTCAGCTCGATGTGCTCACGGTGCAGGCGGGTCTGTTCTCGCAGCTGCGACACCTCGTCCATCGCCACATTCTTCAGCTGCTGGGACAGTTCTTCCTGTTGTCGCTGCAGCGACTCAATCATCTCCTTCTGTTCCTCCAGCTTTGAGCTCTGCTTTTCCAGCTCGCTCATCCGCTTCTCCAGCTCGCCGCTCTGAATCTTATTCAGTTCGAGCAACGTATTCTGGCTCTCCACCAGCTTTGTATTGGCAGAGATGATTTTCTTAGCACTGGCATCCAAAATCAGCATGGTGATGACAAATGCGGTCACGAGCGAGATAATGATGCCAACTATCAGAATATTAGGTGTCATATTTATTTAGCCTGAAATCGATGTGCAAAATTACCTGTTTTTGTTCAAAATGCCAAATATAACCATCAAAAACAGCTATTTAATTGCGCATAAAATCAGCTTTTGCGCAAATAGCCATAATCGTTCAGTGCTCCTTCAAGGGCAAACCCAAAACGGCCATCAGGGACATCACAGAGTTTACGCTCGGCAACGAAGGAGACGCTTGCGTTACGCCCGGACTGGGAAGGATACACGTTAAAAGTATAAAAAAATGAAAGAAAAACTGAATTATCGGTATTTTTTGCCCTGGTTATGAAAAAAAATCTTAACTTTGCAGCGAACTTTCGAAGAATCGTATTAATCTTGAATAAAAATATTACTGCCCCACCCCTCCAATGTGACTGAGAAAGAACTGACATTCGACGAGCTGGGCATCGGCCCGGCAGACGTGTACGCTCAGATGGGCTACCACTTCGAGGAGGTGGAATCGGCTGAAGCAATGGCCGATGAGGCCGTGGCCCTTGAGACAGTGGGCATCATCAGCGACGTGCGGCAGTGGCTGCGGGCGCGGTTTGTCTACCTCACACGGTCTGACATTCCGTCAGGGTTTCATCTGGGTAGCATCATCACCCGTCAGCTGGAAGACTCTACAGCCTTTGCACTCTTCATTGCGACGGCCGGCAGGGAGTATGAAGAATACCTCCAGAGGTTGAAACGAGCGGGCGACGAGGTACGGGTCTACATAGCCGACGCGCTGGGAAGCGTCATCGCCGAGCGGTGTGCCGACGCGCTGGAACGCCAGCTGCAGGCCAGCATTGACAAGCTGGCGTGGCAACGCACCAACCGTTTCTCGCCCGGCTACTGCGGGTGGCCGGTCAGTGAGCAGCAAGTGCTCTTCCCGCAGTTCGGCGGCCATACCTGCGGGGTGAGCCTCACCGAAGGGTCGCTCATGGTTCCCATCAAGAGCGTGAGCGGCATTATAGGCTTGGGCACCGGCGTATCGCGCAAGGACTACGTCTGCCAGCTCTGCAATTTCGACAAATGCTATAAACAAAGAAACACAAAAAATATCTTCTAAACTCTAAACACTAAACACTCATGATTATTCCTTCAGCTTTCTGGCTTGTGCCCGTCGCATCGGTGGTGGCACTGGCTATGGCGTGGATGTTCTTCCGCTCTATGATGGGCGCCGACGAGGGCACGCCACGCATGAGAGAGATTGCCGGCCACGTGCGCCGTGGTGCTATGGCCTATCTCAAGCAACAGTACAAGGTGGTGTGCATCGTCTTTGTCGTGCTCGCCATTATCTTCTCTATCATGGCCTACGTGCTACACTGGCAGAACCCGTGGGTGCCGTTCGCCTTCCTGACAGGCGGTTTCTTCAGCGGTCTGGCTGGTTTCTTCGGCATGAAGACCGCTACCTATGCCTCGGCCCGCACGGCCAATGCCGCCCGTAAGAGCATGGACGCCGGCCTGAAGATTGCCTTCCGTTCAGGTGCCGTCATGGGCCTGACAGTCGTCGGCCTCGGACTTTTAGACATCGCCATTTGGTTCCTCGTGCTCAACTCTTTCTATGAGGGCGACCACATGGCCCTCATCACCATCACCACCACGATGCTGACCTTCGGCATGGGTGCCTCGACGCAGGCATTGTTTGCCCGTGTGGGTGGTGGTATCTACACGAAGGCCGCCGACGTGGGTGCCGACATCGTGGGTAAGGTGGAGGCCGACATCCCCGAGGACGACCCGCGCAACCCTGCCACCATTGCCGACAACGTGGGCGACAATGTGGGCGACGTGGCCGGCATGGGAGCCGACCTCTACGAGAGCTACTGCGGCTCGATTCTTTCGACGGCTGCCCTTGGAGCAACTGCCTTTGCCATGAGCGGCGAGATGCAGATGAAGGCCGTCATCGCCCCGATGCTCATTGCTGCCGTGGGCGTGTTCCTCAGCATCTTCGGCATCTACCTTGTGCGCACCAAGGAGGGCGCTACCATGCGCGACCTGCTGCGCTCGCTCGCCGTGGGCACCAACATTAGTGCCGTGCTCATTGCCGCTGCTACCTTCGGCATTCTCTACCTTCTACAGATAGACGGCTGGCTCGGCCTGTCGTTCTCTGTCATCACAGGTCTCTGTGCCGGCGTTATCATCGGACAGGCCACGGAGTACTACACCAGTCACTCGTACAAGCCGACACAGAAGATTTCGGAGGCAGGCCTCACGGGCTCGGCTACCGTTATTATTAAAGGTATTGGCACGGGAATGATCTCGACGTGCATCCCCGTGGTGACCATCGGCGTGGCTATCCTGCTGAGCTATCTCTTCGCCAACGGCTTTAACTTGGAGATGAACGCCGAGGCACTGTCGAAGGGTCTCTACGGCATCGGTATCGCTGCCGTGGGTATGCTCTCTACGCTGGGTATCACACTGGCTACCGACGCCTACGGCCCCATTGCCGACAATGCCGGCGGTAACGCTGAGATGTGCGAACTGGGCGAGGAAGTGCGCCACCGCACCGATGCCCTCGACGCCCTGGGCAACACCACCGCCGCAACGGGCAAGGGCTTCGCTATCGGCTCGGCTGCCCTGACCGCCCTGGCCCTGCTCGCCTCTTATATTGAAGAGGTGAAGATTGCCATGGAGCGCACAGGCACAACGCTTACCAATCTGAAGGGCGAGGTGATTAACGCCGCCCAGGCCACTATCCCCGACTTCATGAACTACTTCCAGGTGACGCTGATGAACCCGAAGGTGCTCGTCGGTGCCTTCATCGGTGGTATGGCCGCCTTCCTGTTCTGCGGTCTCACGATGGAGGCTGTGGGCCGCGCTGCCCAGAAGATGGTAGAAGAGGTTCGCCGCCAGTTCCGTGAGATCAAGGGCATCCTTGAGGGAACAGGAACCCCCGACTATGGCTCATGCGTGGAGATTTCCACCCGTGCTGCCCAGCATGAAATGATCTTCCCGTCGCTGCTCGCCATTGCCATTCCGATCGTCGTGGGCTGTGTGCTCGGCGTGGCTGGCGTGCTCGGTCTGCTCGTCGGCGGTCTGACTTGCGGCTTCACCCTGGCCGTCTTTATGGCTAATGCCGGCGGTGCCTGGGACAACGCCAAGAAGATGGTCGAGGAAGGTAACTTCGGCGGCAAGGGCTCGTTTGCCCACAAGGCCACCATCGTGGGTGACACCGTCGGCGACCCGTTCAAGGATACCAGTGGCCCCTCGCTCAACATCCTCATCAAGCTCATGTCGATGGTCAGCATCGTCAGGGCCGGTCTGACCGTCGCCTTCTCGTAGGAACGTCAGTAATATGCATACACGAAGGGGCCGCTCTCCGAAGATGGAGAACGGCCCCTTCCATTATTATGATGTTTTATCTGCGTGAGCTGCCGCTTCTGCCGCCGTGACTGCCACCGCTGCTACGGGTCGGGCCACCGCCACTGTGGCCTCCACCTATGCTGTGGCTTGAGCTACGACTTCCGCTGAAGCTGCCACTTGAGCTGTGACTGCTGCTTGGGGTGTGGCTGCCGCCAAAGCTGCGACTGGGAGTAGAACTGCTGCTGCCAGAACTTTGTCTGGGGCTGTGGCTGCTGCCCATACTGCTGCTGGGACGAGTGCTGTTATCGTGGCTGCCGCCGAAATTGCGGTTGGAGTTGGGACGGGTGCCCATGCTTTCACGGTTACCGCTGTTAGGACGGGTGCCTATACCCTCACGGGAGCGGTCGTTGTTATGACGGTTGTCCATGCGCTCGCCTGGACGTCCTCCATTCGTGACGCGTCCAGAATGTCCGCCGGCTGTGATGCGAGTAGAGCTGTTGCCGTGTGTCCTTCCTCTGTAATCGCCACGGTCCCAACCGGTGCGCATACCCACGTGGTTGCTACGCTCCACATGACCAGGACGGAAGTGGTCGCGACGGTGCTCGTAGAAGCTGCGTCCTCCATTCATGCGCCAGCTGTGTCCGCCACGGTAGGTGGCATAGAAGTGAGGCGTTCCGAAGAAGAAGTAGGTGCGGCGCGGATAGCGGGCATAGACACCGAAGTGCCAGTAGCCAGCCTCCCAATAGAGCGGGCGGTAGAAATAGGTGGCGGCACAGAAGGCATCCCACTGCCAACTGTAGAGGATATAGCGCAAGTCCTGGTTGCGGCGCTCCCACCAGATGCCAGCCACGTCGTCATAGCCCGTGATGCTCATCAGGTAGTCCAGGTTAATTTCGTATGCGGCCTCGTACTGTGCATCGGTGAGATTCAGCTCGTAAGCCATCTTGTCGGTCAGGAACAGGGCCTCGTTGCGGGCCTGCTCGTAGCTCATGGCATTGGTGTTGAGTGCCAGCGTCAGCATGGTCACCAGGGTGAAAATCATCTTCTTCATAGTCGTATCGTTTTAAAGGGTTAATAATTCGTTTTGTTTCACGGTGCAAAGGAACGACTTTTCCCTTACTCCCCAAAAGGTTTTTCCCTAAACCAAGTGGGGGAAAACCCTATTCTATCATTTGTCTGTTTCTGCTGAAACGGTTATGAAACTGAAAACGGCCCTCCTTGAAAGGAGAGCCGCTCTGAGTTATTTGAGGTTTGCCAGTTCGATAACTTTGTCGACGGCAGCCGAGATTCCGTCGGGATTCTTACCTCCTGCCTGGGCGAAGTGGGGCTGACCGCCACCACCGCCTTGGATGAGCTTGGCTGCCTCGCGCACCATCTGTCCGGCGTTCAGGCCGTGGTCAGTGACCATGTCGTCGCTCATCATGATGGTGAGCTGCGGCTTGTACTGATAGGTGGTTCCGAGCACGCAGAGGAGC
>JAGCNO010000144.1 GCA_017645905.1 Prevotella sp.
AAGAGCCGGGCCATCTGGTTGTCGTAAGGCGACAGCCAGAAGCGCGTCAGCGGCAGGTGCAGGTGGCACACGGCACAGAGCACACTCTCGCCCACAGACAGCCGCCGGCCGCAGATAGAACAGGTGCGTGGGGCGATGAGGTCGAAGAGGCGGGTGAGGAAACTGGCCTTCATGGAGTTAGGAGTGAGGAGTTGTGGGAATTATGGGAAATCGGGGGCTTCTGGGGTGTCTAAGCACTGGCGGATGAGGTCCATAGTAAAGCCTCTGCTGAGGGCAGACTTCATCACTTTCATTCGTAGCTCGTAGTCGTTATCGGCACGGGTAGTACGCAGTTTCTGCTTTACCAAGGGGCGGAGCACGTCAAGATACTCCTCGTCGTCAACCTCGTCAAGCACGTTGCTGACGATACCCTCGTCAATTCGCTTCATCCAAAGTGCCTGCTCAATCTTCCGACGGCCCCACTTGCCGTAGCGCACCTTGTCGTTGACAAAGGCCCGAGTAAACCGCTCGTCGTCCACGTAGCGACCCTCGGTAAGCTGCTGCATCACCTGCGCCTGCTCATCCTCCGAGAGTCCCCACTGCCGCATCTTCTCCAGCATATCATGCTGACAATACTCGCGCCTGGCACACAACGATGCCAGACGCGAGAAAGCTTGTTGAGGGGGAATCTTGTTCACTCCTTAATAATTTATTTAATGAGTTCCACGGAGCGGCGGAGGAAGCGGTCGAGGGCTTCGCCCTTGAGCATGCCGTTCTGCAGGAGTGCCAGGTCGATGAGCTGGTGGACGATGTCGTTCTTGGCGGCGTAGTCGGCGATGACCTGCTGCTTCTTGGCCTTCTGCTCGTCGATGGCCTTCTGCGTGTTGGCCTTGTCGTCCTTCTCCTCCTGAGTGATTTCCTCGGGCTTCTTCTTGTCCTGCATCTGATTTATGGCAGCCAGACGGGCCTCCTGACCCTTCAACTCGCTCTCGATGGGCTTCAGCGTCTCGCCGATGGCGGCTGTCGTGTCGTCGACGACGCGCTTGATGAGCGGATGGTCGCTGTTGAGCACGAGGTTGTAGGAGTCGGGCATCTGTCCGTAGAATCCCATGCCCTGCTGGTAGCGGCTCATCTCTTTCATACGGCGCATCCACTCGTTCTGCGTGATGACCACAGGGCGTTGCTCCTCGCCGAGGGCACTCACCTCGACCATATACTCGGCCTTCTTGTCTGTGCCAGAGGGCAGCTGTGACTTGAACACGGCTGACAGATTGTCAGACGTAGCAGCATCGAGCTGCGACTCCTTCTTGTCGTCCTTCGGGATGAGGCGGTCGATGGTGTCGGCATCGACGCGGCTGAAGCGGCACTTCTCGAACTTCTGCTCCAGCGTCTGCACGGTGGGCACGTCGAGCTGTCCGTCCATGAGCAGCACGCTGTAGCCCTTGTCCTGAGCGGCCTTGATGTAGCTGTACTGCTCCTCGCGGTCGGTAGCGTAGAGGTAGACCAGCGTGTCGTCCTTGTCCTTCTGCGATGCCTCGATGAGTTTGCGGTACTCCTCGAAGGTGAAGTACTTGTTCTCCGTGTCCTTCAGCAGGGCGAAGTCCTTGGCGCGGTCGTAGAAGTCCTGTTCGCTCAGTATACCATAATTAATAAAGAGCTTCAGGTCGTCCCATTTCTCCTCGTAGGCCTTGCGGTCCTCGTTGAAGATAGCCTTCAGGCGGTCGGCCACTTTCTTGGTGATATAGGTCGAGATCTTCTTCACCTCGCGGTCGCTCTGCAGGTAGGAACGCGAGACGTTCAGCGGGATGTCCGGCGAGTCGATGACGCCGTGGAGCAGCGTGAGGAACTCCGGCACGATGCCCTCCACCTGGTCAGTCACAAAGACCTGGTTGCAGTAGAGCTGAATCTTGTTGCGCGTAATCTCGATGTTGTTCTTGATGCGGGGGAAGTAGAGGATGCCCGTGAGGTGGAAGGGATAGTCCACGTTCAGATGAATCCAGAAGAGCGGCTCGTCGTGCATGGGGTAGAGCGTGCGGTAGAACGACTTGTAGTCCTCGTCCTTCAGCGTCGACGGCGTCTTGGTCCACAACGGCTCCACGTTGTTGATGATGTTGTCCTCCTGGGTATCGACCATCTTGCTCTCTTCCTTGCTCCACTCCTGCTTCTTGCCGAAGGCCACGGGAATGGGCAGGAACTTGCAGTACTTCTGGAGCAGGCCCTCGAGCTTGTACTTGTCGAGGAACTCCTTGCAGTCGTCGTCGATGTAGAGGATGATGTCCGTTCCCCTCTCCAAGGGAGCGCCCGTTGCCACGCACTTGTAATCCGGCGCGTCGTCAATCTCGAAGGCGGGGCTGCCGTCGCAGCTCCACTTCACGGCCTTCGAGCCCTCCTTGTATGACTTTGTATAAATCTCCACCTTCTTCGACACCATGAACGAGGAGTAGAATCCCAGTCCGAAGTGTCCGATGATGTTGTTGGCATTGTCCTTGTATTTCTCCAAGAAGTCCGACACGCCCGAGAAGGCAATCTGGTTGATGTACTTGTCAATCTCCTCCTCGGTCATGCCGATGCCGTGGTCGGAGATGGTGATGGTGCCCTTGTCGGCATCCATGTTCACGCGGACGGTGAGGTCGCCCAGGTCGCCCTTGAAGTCGCCCTTCTCCTGCAGGGTCTTCATCTTCTGCGTGGCGTCGACGGCGTTCGACACCATCTCGCGCAGGAATATCTCGTGGTCTGAATAGAGAAACTTTTTGATGACGGGGAAGATGTTCTCGGTCGTAACCCCTATGTTGCCTTTCTGCATAATATAAATAATGTGATTAATTGTTGTCTTTGCCCCATTTCCGCAAAAGGTGTGCCACGCACAGAGACCCGGAAAAGGGCACCACCGGAGTCTGCCATTTCGTCATACAGAGAAAGAACCGTTCTTTCTCATAGAAAAAGCCGTTCTTTCTACCAGAAAAAGCCGTTCTTTCTCATAGAAAAAGCCGTTCTTTCTCCGGGCCTGTTCCGTAGACTCTTAAAACCAATGCTAACCTGTTGAGTAAAAAGAAGTTAAGGGCAAGTCTGACAAAATGTCATGCACCCTCCAACAGAATGACCTCAATTCCCGCTCTCTTCAGCAATTCTATGCCGTCGGTCAGGCGGTAGTTCTCGCCATAGACCACACGCTTGATGCCGGCCTGGATGATGAGCTTGGCGCACTCTATGCAGGGCGAGGCGGTGATATAGATGGTGGCTCCGTCGCTGTTATTGCTCGAGCGCGCCAGCTTCGTAATGGCATTGGCCTCGGCGTGGAGCACGTAGGTCTTCGTCAGCCCCTGCTCGTCCTCGCACACATTCTCAAAACCCGAGGGCGTACCGTTATAGCCGTCGCTGATGATCATCTTGTCCTTCACCACCAGCGCGCCCACCTGCCGGCGCTGGCAGTAGCTGTTCTCAGCCCAGATGCGAGCCATGCGCAGATAGCGCAGGTCCAGCAGCCGCTGTTTCTCCGTCTTGTTTTCCATTGATGTAAGTGTATTAACGCTGCAAAGTTACCGCTTTTTGTCCTAATGGCCAAAGGTTTCACTATTTTTCTTGCGTTGTTAATGACTGAAGGGGCTGTACACTATCAAACGGGGGCTTCATCATTTTCCCCGTCTTTTCTTTGTCATTTCAAGAATAATGTTTAATTTTGCAGCAATATTACAGGAAGAAAAGAACTTTATACTTATTATGGATATAAAAGGCAACAAGGATATATCAAATAGTAAAGATAATGGTAACTTCCTTCAGCATAGAGAGGAGTTTGAGATGGTGTATGGTATTATTACCACCCACAAGAAACGTGCGATGAATGTTATGCATAACGAATCGCTCAATATGCTTTGGGAAGTTGGCGCATACGTGTCTGACCGTTTGAAAAAAGCTGAATGGGGTGATGGTGTTGTGCGTATGCTGGCTGAGTATATTCACACGAGGAGTCCTAAGGCAAAGGGATGGAGCTATCGCACTATCTATAAGATGGTACAGTTTTACGAGGCCTATTCTTCTGAGAGTTTCAAGAAGATAGTGGCTCATTATGGCATGCAGCACTACTTGTCTGGAAATAAACGTAAAGAGCTGACCAATGATAGTGAAATTGTGCCAATCGAATTGGCACATATAGCTGGTAATGACTTTGTGCCAATCGAACTGGCACAAATTCCTAATGTTCTGTATGCTACCGGCTGGAGCAATCATCAACTGATTATGAACCAATGTAAAACAGATGAGCAACGACTGTTTTACATGCTATATGCTGGGCGAGAACAATTGGAATACAAGGAGCTGCAACGGGCATTGAAAACAGATGCCATGTCTGCTATACTTGGAAGCAAGGACGTGCAGTCGGAAATGATGAAGCGCGAATATCCTCAAAGTGGCGTTCTGTTCAAGGACACTGTCTGTCTTGAGATGTTTGGCTTGCCTGTAGAATACAAGGAATCTAAGTTGAGGAAGGAAATAATCGCCCACATGAAAGATTTTATCTTGGAAATGGGCAAGGACTTCCTGTTTATCGATGATGAGCATCGTATAGCCGTAGGCAGCAAGACCTTCAAGGTGGATTTGCTGTTCTATCACAGACTGCTGCAATGTATGGTGGCCATAGAATTGAAGACAACAGAGTTTCACCCCAAGGACTTGGGACAACTGGAGTTTTATCTTGAGGCGCTCGACCAGGAGGAGCGCCGCTCGAATGAGAACCCAAGCATCGGCATCATCCTCTGTAAAGATGCTGATATGGAAGTGGTGCGGTACGCTCTGAATCGCAGTATGTCGCCTACGATGGTGGCTCAGTATAAAGAGCAATTACAGGTGGGAAGTGTCATTCAGCGCAGCTTGGTTGAATTCTGCAAGTTCCTGAATAAGGAAAAACAGTAGCAGAGGAGACGCATGGTTATTCATATTCATTTAACAGGTGATGAAGAGCTGCTTAACGATTTTTATTATCCACCATTAAATATTCTTTGGCCGAAAGTTTTGCGCTTTCATTATTTTTGATTAATTTTGCAGCGCAAATAGTTATATAGTATATTGTCTAATTGTAAAATTAAGCTATGATTTATTCAAAGGAAGTTGAAAACATGTGCGTTGTGGCCAAAGGCCCCAACCACGGGCCGGCTCCCATCCCCGAGGAGGGAAAGTGGATTCAGGCCAAGGAGATTAAGGACATTTCGGGCTACACCCACGGTATCGGCTGGTGCGCTCCTCAGCAGGGTGCCTGCAAGCTGAGCCTGAACGTGAAGGACGGCATCATCCAGGAGGCCCTCGTAGAGACCATCGGCTGCACGGGTATGACCCACTCGGCTGCTATGGCCAGCGAGATTCTTCCCGGCAAGACCATCCTTGAGGCCCTGAACACCGACCTTGTGTGCGATGCTATCAACACCGCCATGCGTGAGCTGTTCCTGCAGATTGTCTACGGACGTACGCAGAGTGCCTTCTCCGAGGGTGGTCTCGTCATCGGCGCCGGTCTTGAGGACCTCGGCAAGGGTCTGCGCTCGCAGACGGGTACGCTCTATGGCACAGTGGCCAAGGGCACACGCTATCTGGAGCTCACAGAGGGTTACATCACCAAGCAGTTCCTCGACAAGGACGACCAGGTATGCGGCTATGAGTATGTACACCTCGGCAAGATGATGGAAGCCATCAAGGGCGGCATGGACGCCAACGAGGCTGTGAAGAAGTTCACCGGCAGCTATGGCCGCACAAAGGCCGAGCAGGGTGTCGTGAAGGCTATTGACCCACGTAAGGAGTAATTTACGATTTACGGATTTACGATTTTACGATTTGGCTGCGCCATGCAAGGCCAAGAGCGTAATTCGGATTCGTAGAACGTAGGATGTAATAAACAGTAATAGTAAATTTGTAAATCGTAAATTAAAGCTATGATTAGAAAAGTATCATTCGAAAGTTACGAGCGTCGTATCAAGCAGGTTCTCGCTGCATTGAACGAAAACGGAATTGCCAGCATCGAGGAGGCCAACGAGATTTGCGACAAGGCTGGCGTTGACCCCTACCTGATGTGTGAGGAGACCCAGGGCATCTGCTTCGAGAATGCCAAGTGGGCCTACGTCTGCGGTGCTGCCATCGCTATCAAGAAGGGCGTAAAGAGTGCTGCCGAGGCCGCAGAGGCCATCGGTATCGGCTTGCAGAGCTTCTGCATCCCCGGAAGCGTCGCCGACGACCGCAAGGTGGGTATCGGCCACGGTAACCTGGCTGCCCGTCTGCTCCGCGAGGAGACCGAGTGCTTCGCCTTCCTGGCCGGACATGAGAGCTTCGCTGCAGCCGAGGGTGCCATCAAGATTGCCGAGAAGGCCAACAAGGTGCGCCAGAAACCCCTCCGCGTCATCCTCAACGGTCTGGGCAAGGACGCTGCCATGATTATCTCGCGTATCAACGGCTTCACCTACGTGCAGACACAGTTCGACTACTACACCGGCGAGGTGAAGGTGGTCAAGGAGACCCCGTACTCTGACGGTCCCCGTGCTAAGGTGAAGTGCTACGGCGCCGACGATGTCCGCGAGGGCGTGGCCATCCTGTGGAAGGAGAACGTCGATGTCTCCATCACCGGTAACTCGACCAACCCCACCCGCTTCCAGCACCCCGTGGCCGGAACCTACAAGAAGGAGCGCGTGCTCGCCGGCAAGCCTTACTTCTCAGTGGCTTCTGGTGGTGGCACTGGCCGCACCCTGCACCCCGACAACATGGCCGCCGGTCCTGCCAGCTACGGTATGACCGATACCCTGGGCCGCATGCACAGCGACGCTCAGTTCGCCGGTTCATCTTCTGTTCCTGCTCACGTTGAGATGATGGGCTTCCTCGGCATCGGCAACAACCCGATGGTGGGTGCAACCGTCAGTATCGCCGTGGAGATTGACCTGGCCCTGAACAAGAAGTAAGCTGAATATGTGCTAACCCCACCCCCTGCCCCTCCCCTGCAAGGGAGGGGAATGGCGGGGTACACTTCGACGAATCATTACTAAACGACCGTCTCCCATCATCCAGTAGGACAATGGGAGACGGTCGTTTAATGATGGCCATTTATTTCATCTGCTCTAACAGCCGTGCCAGGTCTTCGAGGTCGCGGGGATCTACCTTGATATCCAGCAGACGGCCCTCGCGGTCGAAGAGTTTGTAGGTGGGGAATTCGTGAACGTTCAAGTGGCGCTCAATGGCCTCCTGCTGCTCGCCGGGCAGGTTGTAGTGAGCCACGTTGGGGCCGCTGACGTTATATTCCTTGATGACATTCTCCCACGACTCCTGCGGGCTGCGGTTGGCCAGATAGAGGAACTCGATGTCGTAGTCCTTCAGCCGGGCATACTCCTCGGTGGAGTGGCTGAGGGCCTCTTTGCAGGGACCGCACCACGTGCCCCAGATGTCCAAGAGCACGAACTTGCCCTTAAAGGGTTCTACGATCTTATTCAGCAGCGCCTCGCCCTCGGTTAGCTCTGCCAGACCGTCAGAAGACTTGAGCACCAGCTTGTCGAACTCGCGGTTCTCGATGGCGAGGTAGTGGCCGTTCTTCTCTTCAAGCATCGCGATGCAGGCGGGATTGCTGATCATCGTCTTTATCGTGTCCATCACGCTGGGCAGCAGCGACGTACGCTCATGGTCGATGTGACTGAATGCTTGCCGGAAGAGCCAGACGTCACGGATGAACGGGTCGGCATGGAGCGAGTCGAGCGTCTTGACGTGTTCTTTCAGGATGTTAATGAGCAATCCTCCGTTGGCTATCTTGGTGGCTTTCGGACTTAGCACTATCTTGTCCACCTCCTTAATCAGGTCGGCGTTCAGCGAATCGAGTTCGTGCGACTTGCGTATCTTTGCCTCGACGGTGGGCTCTGCCTCGATGAGGGGCGACACCTCGTCAATCCATTTCTTCCAACGAGTGAGCACCTCCAGTTCCTCGTCGTTCGAGGCTAAATCCTTATAGTTGTCACGAAGACTGTACGAGAATATGGCGCCACGTGCATCTGAGGCATCGCTAAGATAGTCGCGCAGGAAGTTGCTGAAGTCTCTGTGCAGCGTGTAGGGTGTCACCAGCTTCGTCCAGAAATTGTCGTAGGCATACTGGCGGGCATTGTCGGGCAGTTGCATACCTTTAGCACGGAAGCGTGCCTGTCCGAAGGCACGTGCCTGCTGCATCAGCGTATTGCCCTTTCGGTAGATGTTGAAGCGTGTGGAGAGCGTGGGGTGCTGCTCGCAGAGAACATCAATGTTTGCGTTCTGCGTCTTGATGAGACTGTCGACCGAGGTGATGTACGGGCCGAAGAGCTCCGCAGCGCCTTTGCCTGCACTTTCCATCCCTTCATACAGCTCTACGGACTTCCAGTCGAGCGGATATTTGAAGAGCTCGTTCTGCAGGCGGCAGTCATCGCCCATGAAATAGCGGCGGCCCTCCTTGAAGTCATAGAGCATGAAGTAGGTCTTGCCTGGCTCGAACATGGTGCGGATGAAGCAACGGCGCCAGTCGATGTAGAACCCCGAACTGTTCAGCAGGGGAATCTTCACACTGAAGCGTCCCTGCTCGTCCAGGTCGGCATAGACCGACTCCTGCTTATCGGTGAAGAAATTCTGAAAGCCGAACTCAAAGGTCTTCAAGCTTTTGAACTGCTCCGGCATGTCCTTAATCCAGCCCACAACGGTCACCGTGTCGGTCTTATAGCCGGTGTCGACGAAGTCCGTGCGGGTATCTTTGGTGGGGTAGTCGGGCATGAAGCGGCTGGTCATCATGGAGTAAACGGCCTTCTGACTGGCAATCTGAATCGTACGACTGCCTTTCTTGTCCTTGCCCATCGAAACCTTCAGTTCGTCATCGCCGCTGGTCAACACCATTGTGGCTTCACCTGTCTTGGCATTTACGTCGCATTGCTTATAGTTCCAGAACCGACAGTCGTAGATAGCGCATTCCTCGAAGAAGGCAATCTTCCAGTCGCCCTTGTCGTCGCGCCAATACGAGGGGAACAGCTGCTTCCATCGCTCCTCCACAGGCTTGATGCCCTTAATCTGGAAAGCGCCCTGTCCGTCGCCCTCAATAAAGTCGAACGACCGAGTGCCCTTCGGCAGCGGCGGGAAGTGGAAGGCCATGTCAAGCAGACCGTCCTTGCCGGTCTGCGTGTGCTTGTTGAGCTCAATGCCGTCGGCAGAGACGATGGTAAATCGCTCCTCGCCCACCTTCAGGTAGGTGTCGCCGGCAAACTGGAACCAGTAGTCGGGATAGTCCGACCGCTGCTGGGCAGTGATATACACCACGGTCTCGTTGTCCTTCAGCTCCACCTTCGTCACGTCGAGGGCAAGGTTGAAGAACCCGTCGCCATAGCAAGTTCCAAACTCTGTTGCGGGCTGCTCCCACACGATTTCTTTTGCCTGCCCCGCCATTGCGACGAGGGCGAGCACAACAGTAATGATGCTACTC
>JAGCNO010000145.1 GCA_017645905.1 Prevotella sp.
ATCACTAAAAAGTGAATTGAACGGTTCGTTTCTAATACCCAACATATATACATATTAAATATATACATGCTGCTTCTTGTACTACTTCTTCTGTCTATGTAAGCGTTTCAAAGAACTCTTTTCTGAGTGCTTTCCGAGGCGTCCCAGAGGTCGTTTCTCGTTTAGCGGGTGCAAAGGTACTGCTTTTTTCCAAACTATCAAAATATTTTTCGAATATTTTTTCAAAAAATGCAATTATTTGGAAGTTCTTGATAATTGTCAATCCGGTTAGTCCTCTTTCCAGTGCTTCCACATTATTATATATAAAGCGGATGCAGGTTTGTGATTCCTGCATCCGCTTTGTGTGCTCATTTTCTTCTTCGTTGTTGACCTTTTAGTGCTGTTTTACTTACAACCTTCTATTTGATGATAGTTTTCTTGCCATTTATTACATAGATGCCCTTCCTTAAGTTTGTCGTTTCTATGCTGCGACCCAGTAGGTCAAACCATTTGCTAATTGACAATTTACTGTTTTCGATTTCCTTGATGCCAGAGGTCGTATTTTCGATGGGGAGCTTTGCACCTTGTGAGTCAGCTGGGAAGTCGGAGATATATGCACTATTGGCGGGAATGGTGGTGTCTGAGTAGAGCCAGAACCCTAACTCATTGGTCTCCTTTGAGTAGTCCAATGTAAGCACGCTGTTACTGGTAACTTCTGTAGGCTCTGTTGTTCCCTGTAAGATGCTTCCCGATGTGTCTACATCGCCGTCAGCGACTCTTGATAGCCATTCGCATGTGATGGGTGAGGATTGAGAATTGTCAGATTTGTATTCCAGCAGCACGGGGGTATTCTTGGGCAGTATATTCCCCGTGACCTCTTCTAACACCAGTTCACCGTCCTCAATGCCTATAACAATCCATACGGTGACACCATCGGGTATCTCGGCATTGTAGGGCAGGCATGTGGTGGCCCATCCTTCTTCGAAGAAGGTGGTGACAACGGGTGACGGAAGATCAATGTAATAAGGTTGCCTGAGCGTTCCCAGTCGCTGGTCGACGACGTATGTGACGCCTTGGTCTACCTCGATGACCCTTCCGCCAGTGAACACCTTAAAGTGGATGGGCTCGCCCCTCTTGTCGCCATAGATGAGCAGCGACATCATGTTGGCATAGGCTCCTTCGCTGGATTGGGGGCTGCTCTTGCCTCTTAGCTCACTGCCCATATAGGCGGCCACGACGGCCTCCGGCCCGAGCACCTCGCCTCCGAGGCGCACATAGCCGGTGACGCTCATGGAATTCTGGAAGGGAGCGCTGTCCACCTCACCGAAGGGGTCGTCGCCCTGCGCCATAAGGCTGGTACTGCCAAGAATGAGGAAGATGCCTACCCCCAGCCCCTTCCGGATGGAGGGGCCGAGGGTCAGCTTTGATATTAGATTCTTGATGTTCATAGTCACTTCACTTTCTTTTGTCCGTTAACAATATAGACACCCTTGCGCAGTTTCTTACCTTCTGCGTTGATGTAGTTGAGCTTGCGGCCCTGCAGGTCGTAGATCTGCTCTGCCGATTGTGAATCATTTGCTACATACCCGATGGCGGTGGCGGTGCCGAGGTCAATGACGAACGGTGCGCGTGGCGTGCCGATGACGGCGTCTGTCTCATAGTTGATTGACTGACCGTTGACCATTAAGTATTGACCATCAATGGCAACGCGGAAGGTGAGTGAGCATGGGTCGTCGCCCGGGATGGTGATGTAGACCATTCCACGGTCGTCGGTGACGACGGCCTCACGGCACTCCTCTTCGGCGAAGACACCCAGGTCGGCATTGGCGACGGGCAAGCCTTCGGCCACGATTTGTGCGATAAGCACCATGTTGGCAGGATACTGGTGGTAGTCTACGGGCGTGAAGATTGAAGGATGTGCTTCCTCATCATCGTGACGTTCAACTCTATTGGCAGCCCTTGACGCTGTGGTGGCCGCTGAAGGATAGGTGAACGGGCGAGCCGTCTTGGCCTGAATCTTGTATCCCTGTCCTGGTGTCAGCTGCTTCAGCGAGCCGCTCCATTCGTAGTTGTCGTAGTAGGCTACGGCATGTTGGCTCTTGATAATCTCATCGGTCTGCGGCTGCATGTCGGACAGTCCATATTCGAGACTCATCACTGATAGTCCGTTGAAAGCTACCCAGCTCCATCCGTCCTCCAGACTGATGGGCTCATCTGAGGGTTTCACCCGGTGTCCGGTGACGCTCAGTGTTAGGGCCTCGTTGGTCTGCACAGCATACATCTCGCGGTTGTTCATTTTGTCAATGGTGCTGAACCAGCCATTGCTGCCCATCTCGGCAGTAGCCTTTTTGCTCTTCACGTATTCCACCTTGCCGCCGGCCTTGGCGAAGACGTTGTCGACGGTGAAGCTTTCGGGCTTCACACCGAGCGACATCCAGTTCCAGCCATTGCCCAGTTCAATGTTCTGCTCTATCTCGTCGGTAGCCGAGAGACGTGCAGGTGTGCCGTAGCGGCCTATCAGATTGTTCTCCTCGTAGGTGATGAATGTCGGTTCCGTCTCGCCGTAGAGGAAGGCTTTCACCACTGGATAGATGATGCCTGTCGATGCGTCGTAAGCTTTGAACTCCAGCGTGTCGGTTTCACTGCTCATGCCATAGACGGTCATAGTTACCATATATCCGTCGTAACGCTGCTTGTATTCGGGCTGTGCCACGCCACGGCATTGGCCATTGATGAAGGCAGCCACTATGTCGTCCTCGTCCTCGCTCATCGTGCCGAGGAAGTCAAGGCTTGCCATGATGCTCATCGAACCCTCGTAGTCGCCTGGATTCACGCTCCACAGCGGCTTGTCGCCGGTGACGCGTACGCTGATGGTGAGCGGTGTATAAATGCCGTCGTTGCCCTTCAGGTAGACAGTCTCCTCGTACTTGCCGATGGGCGTTGCGGGGCTGACGGTGAACGTCACCTGGGTCTCGTTCCTCGGGTTCGTCGTACCGTACTCGCTGCTGGCCTGCAGCCACGATGGCATACCCTCAAGCGTCCACATCTGCTGCTTGCCACCCTTGTTCACGATGGTAGCGGTGACAGTGCCCGATGTTTCCACGGGCTGCTCGATGCTCAGGGCGTCGTCGGCCCATACCAACTCCTTCTGGTTGACGAAGGCCGACCAGATGGCGGGTTCTGAGTAGTTGCCGTTGACATCGCGTACGGAGCGGACGGTAAAGTTGATCGTTGTGCCGTCGATGGTGGCGGGATTCTCATCGAGCTCAATCACTATCTTGTTGTCAGAGGCTACGTAGGTGTAGCTGACATTGGTCTCCGTGGGCTTCGTGCGCATGGCAGGAGCCTCGTCCGAATAGTTGAGCGTTTGAGGAGTAAAGGAGTCGGGAGCGAGTCGCTCTGCCATGTGGGTGCTATCGCGTGTGACCAGGTCGATGTCGTAACCCTCGGTAACCACCTGGTTGCCACTGTCAAGCTTCTTGGTCTCGAACGGATAGTAGGCCACCAGACCGGCCTCCTTGCCTGTCAGTCGCACCTTGCGGTCGTTGCTGAGCTTGTCGGCGTTGAGAGTGGCATCCCAAACACGCACCTCGTCAAGTTGTCCCTTGAACGGACGCTCGTAGTGCAGGGTGCCTACAGCGTTGGTTGAATCTGCGTACTCTGCGCTGCGGCGCATGCCGAGATACATGTAGTTCGTGGCAATGTGACCCACGTTGGAAGCATTGGTTGTCAGCACGCGATTTCCGTCTACGTATACGGCGGCGGCGCCCTGACGCAGCACGTTCAGTGCCACATGGTGCCAGGCGTTGTCGGTCAGCACGGGGCTGGTGGTCTGCATAGTACTCTCACCATCGTAGATGCCGGCTCCCTTGGTTGCTAACTGCAGCTGACCATTGGCGTCCAGATAGAGTCCCACCTGTCCGGCCTGCAGCAGCTGTGCCTCACCTTTCTGCTTGTCACCGCGCATCCACAGCTCTACGGCGTAGTCGTCTTCGAGGCTGTAGGGCGAGTCGGCTGTCAGTAGCCTGATGTAGTCGTTGCCGCTGAAGCTGACGCTCTTGTTGACGTTGTTCATGTACCATGTCTCGTCGCTCATTGTCATGTGGCGGCTGCGTGAGTAGTCGCGGATGGTCTTGCCCTCGCCCTCGTTCATCTTCCAGTAGCCGATGAGGTGGCGCGTTGACGGGTTCTTTGTCTTCGTGCGGTTCAGCAAGGCTGTGGTCATGTCGTGTGCCTCGTCCCAAAGTAGCAGCTCGTGGATGGCACCCTTTGCCTGCTGACCTACTGCGAGCGGTCCGTTGCCGTCGTAGGGAGCCACGGCCTTTCCGCTGAAGAGGCTGATTTCGTCATCGGCGGTGGCTGCGGCAGCACTCAGGTTGCCGCCATTGGTACCTGCCTGATAGTTAAGCGTCAGGAATACCCACTCGTTACGCGGAACTGTATTCTTCGAGATACAGGTGTCTCCGGCGATGGCAACCACCAGATGGCCGCTGGCGTCTGTGCCCACGGTCAGCTTGTTCGAGGCTGTACCGTGGCTCAGGATAGTTCCTGCGCTGCTCAGGTTCACCCAGGTGTCGATGCTGAAGTCCTTGCCAGCCAGTGTGATGTTGGCCTCGGTCTGTGCCGTCGTCTCAGTGTCCTGCATCGAGAGTGCCGTCTCGTGTTCAATCTTCGAGCCGTTGAGCACGCCCGTGATTACAAAGTTCTTCTCCTGTGTGAGCTCGCCGTTGAGGATGGTCTCGTTGAAGGTCACACTCAGCTCGTCGCCGATGTCGAGGATGCCGTCGGTAGGCTCGGGCTGTCCCATTGGCGTGGGCTTCTTCATATCCTTTATAAGAGCCAGCTCGTCGCTGTACTTATAGACCTCACCAAGGCCGTAAGTGGCGGCTGAGACTACTCGGAACAGGTAGTTGCCGTCGGGGAACGACTCCATAGGCTGTGTGTAGCTGATGTTAGCGCCAGTGGTTGGCAGGTACTCGTTGTTCTTGGTCTTGTCTTTCTCGTTGAGCACATACTCCTTCAGCAGTGTCCAGTCAGTGGTGCCGGGCTCCTTGTACTGCAGACGGAAGGCCTTCAGGTTGTGGTAGTTTCGGTCGAAGCCCGAGAAGGTCAGCGTCAGGTCGCTGCCCGTCTGCGTGTTCATCGTCGTGTTCGACAGGCGCAGGGCCACGTCGGATGACGAGGGTACGAAGTAGGCCTTGATGAACACGGTGTCGGCAATGTCCTCGGGCTGCGACTCCGAAGCGAAGACGATGCCGATGCCGCGGTCGAAGAGGTCATGATTGGGCTCATTGTTGCCGGTGTAGTCGAGGATGCTTGTGTCACCCTGCCGCAGTTGCAGTGTCTTGGTCAGCGTTTGGTTGCCGGGCACCTTGATGAGACGCCCCTCGCCAGACAGTGCCTTGCCGTCGATAGTGAGTATTGCACTGTAGGGGTTCGTGTCATCAAGCATGAATAGCTGATAGGCCACGTCCTCGCCAATCTCCGATGCGTTCGACAAGCGCAGCGTGTAGTTGGCGGCATTTCCCGTAGGGATGTCGCTGACGATAGGCACATCAACGTCAATCTGCGGTACCTCAATCTGCATGGTGGCTTCCATGATGGTGGTTCCGGGCTCGTAGTACTTCGTCACCACCTTGCCCTCATACGGGTTACTGGTCTGTCCGCCACGTGTACGGAAAATGGGGCCGAAGGCTCCATAGCGGTACACATCGACTGAGATGGCGTCGCTTCCTTCCTCGGCCAGCGTGTAGCTGAACGAGGTAGTATAGGCATTGACAGTGTCCTTTGCCTCATGGCGTCCGCCGTTGACAGTCACCTCAAGGTCCCAGTCGACGCCCGTCTTATTCCATTCAAAGCCAAGACGGTTACCGACGAGCAGTCCGGCATTTACGCTCCATTCCCACGACGAGGTGTTCGTAGAGTCCTTCTCCCAGGTGTAGGTGCGACTTGCACCGCCGTCGAACGAGTAGTTCACGTACTCCATGTCCTTGTCTTCCTTCTCGCGCTTTTCAAAGGCCTTCACCTTCTCCTCTTCGTTGAAGGCGAGGTACTTCTTCCAACCCCGGATCTGGTTGTTGATCCAGCGCACGCTGTCGGTGGTGGCTATGTCTTCCTTCAAGGCCCATGTCATAGCCAGAACCTCATCGTTCTTTTCCTTGATAGAGTCGGGCATCAGCTCCAGGCCGTCAGGCAGTATGATGGTGTAAGTGCCGTCCTCGCCAAAATGCTCGTCCTCGGGTGTCAGCGTTGTGTAGTAGAGGTTACCGGCGTCGCGGCCCAGATTATGTACACCGACACCTTTCACTGGATTATACTGGTCTATTTCGGCCTGCGTCTTGGTCTTCAGCAGGTTCTCACGCATCATCTCGAAGTTGGGCAGCAGTGTGTTCTCAATGTAGCTTTGTGAGTAGCTGAAGGTGGTACCGAAGTTCATGCCCGTGGAGATGACGTTACGCAACCCCACCTCGTAGCCGCCGTCGACAGGCATGAAACCTATGTGGCGGGCATTGCCGAAGATGATGTTGGTGGCCTGACCGACGAACACGTCACCGTCGGCCCCCACAAAGTCAGGCTCGCCACTGGTGGCCACGGTCTCTTCGATGGAGATGGCGGTCTCAATGGTCTCGCCCTTCTCGCCCTCGTTCTCCTCAGTGACATGAGTGGTGAGGTCGTCCTTGTCCTCTATTTTGCATGAAGAAGCTACAAGTGTGGTATTGGCAACAGTTACCGTACCTGTACCAGTAATGAATTCTTCAGTATGTCCCAAGTGGCTGGTGAAACCACTCTCGAAACTGTCCGACCATGTGTCGTTTTCAAGTTTTGTCATCGAGTAGGAGGTTCCTGTAGTCCATTCGGCTGATGAACCCGTTCCTGGCGGGTCGCGCAGAATCATGACCAGTTTGTCGGGGCCGCTGGTGACAAAGTTATTACCCGAGGAAAGGTCGCCCAGGATGATACCCTCCATGCCGTTGCCGTCCCACAGGTACTGTTTGCCGTTGATGTCGTAGCTCATAGAGATGGTGCGGGTGTAGGGCGATGCCACGTTGGGCAGACCTGCATGCCACTCGTAGACGGCCTGGCCGAGGCTGTCGAGCACCAGTTGATTGCTTTCCAAGTCTTTCACCTGTCCTTCCTGGGCATTGTATGTCTCTCCATCGACTTCCACCTCACCCGTTACTAACCAAACGGTCTGGTCGGCTGACAAGGCGTTGTCGATGGTCACCACCACGTCGGCCAAGGGCACACGGGAGACGACGGGATTGGTGGCGCTTGCGTCGTAGTTCTCATACAGTTCGTAGCCTTCTATGAAGAAGGAATACGGGTTGTCCTGCATGAACAGCGGGGCCTTGTGGCCGGTGACACCGTAGTTGTAGGTGACGGTGCTGCCATCAGTGCTGTAGATGTCGTCGATGACGACGTCGCCCTCGGGAACCTTCATCTTATACGACTTGATGCCGAAGGAACCGTCTTTGCGACCGTCCTGAATGACGGTGAAGGTAGGTTTAGGATTGTGATAGATATGGTTTAGAAGGGCATTGCAGGTGTAGGTTTCCTCTGTGTCGTCTTCGTGTTTCAGTGTATCGCTTATTTCGGTTAGAGGGTTGCTCAGGTCTACGGTGGGCAGCTCGCCGAAGTCGACGTCGACATTGCTCAGCACCGACATGCTGCTTATCTTGTACTGCAGCGGTGGCACCATGGCCGAGAACTCGCCCGTCACGGGGTCGGTGTCGATGTAGATATTCCGGCAGTCGTCATCGCCGGCACCACGCCACGACGTGCTGTTGATGACCGGTGTGCTGGATGCCACATGCACGGTATCCGTGTTCGTGTCGTAGCGGAAGCTGGTCTCGGTTACCACTTTTATGGCGTTCAGGCGCGGTACGGTGTTCAGCGGAGTGAGTACTATCTGGGTGACACCGATGTTGTTCTCGCTCAGGCCGAACCCCACAGGCTTCTTACCCTCGATGTCTCCACCGACGACGCGGCCGGCAAAGTTGACCAGCGTGACGTCTTGGAACTCCAGACCCTTCAACTCATCTTTGAAGAGGGCACAAGTGTCGGTCTTGAATGGGTCGGCGGGATAGCGCCCCTTGTTGGCAAACACATGGCCGCTCTTTGCTACCGAAATGTAGTGGTCGCCGATGGGCACGCTGATGGTGTAGGAGCCGTCTTCGGCTGAAGCGATTAGCTCGCCGCCACGGGTACAGGCAACGCCGTCGACGTAGAAGTTGACACCCTCGACGGGATAGTCCGTGCCGGCGTAGAACACCTTGCCACTGACAGGGAAGGAGCTGATATCGCTGAAATCGACGCCGTTGTGTACGAGCGACGATGAACTGACAAAGCGCGACTGCGAGGATGGCGAGAACACATGGGTGCCCTTCTTAGGTACGACACTGTAGGCCGTTCCCTCTCCCGAGTAGGGCACGCCGCGCACGGTGTAGTTACCGTTCTCGTCAGTATAGTTCATCAGGCTCAGCTGGTCCTCGCTCGGCAGGTTCTCTGTCGCGATGGCGGGTACGCTGCCTGCTGAGGCGTGGCGCCCGTTGGGAATGCCGTTGGTCTTCGAAAAGTCGTAAGCGACGGTCTGCGAAGCGATACCCTCGTCCATGGGGTAGTAGATGGCCAGCCCGTCTTCGGTGCCTGCCAGCGGATGGTTGTAGTTGCGCTCAATCTCCTTGTCGGTCAGAGCCTTGGTGAAGAAGCGTACCTCGTCGAGGAAGCCGCGGAAGTTGGCATTGGCGTTCATCCCTGCCGTATTGCCGATGGCCACACTCTTTCCCCTGTTGTCCCATTTGTATTGCGCGAACAACTTGTCCGTTTGCTTCGTGCCGTCGGCCTTTGTCACCACAATCATTATACTGTCGATATCATGCTTGTAGACAAGACTGATATGGCTCCATTGGTTGCCGGGTATGTAAATGTTTGACTCAATGTAGTTCTGTAGCCAGGGCACAATCCGGAATGACTTAGTCGCGGTGTTTGTCTTAAGATAGAGGCTTAAGTTGTACTCGGTGTCAAAGACGCAGTATCGTGTGTTGTTGGCAGCCATCTCCTCATAAACAGGATAGACATACATCTGCATGGAGAAGTCGCCGCTGTAGAGCTGCTTGATTTCAGTAGTGTCCGACTGATAGTTTAGTCCGGTGTAACGGCTGCCCTTGAAACGCAGCGAGTGCATGCCGCCCGACTGGCTGACCTCGCCGTCGCCGTTTTGCTTCTTCAGCACTACCTTGGCACCCTCGACGCCGGCGCCTGTGCCGTAGGTGATGCGTCCGCTCACCACGCCCGACGAGAAGGTGAAGCCGTCGGTTAACATAGAACTGGAAATAGTCTGTTTGCCCGTGTTGGCGTTGGTGACTACGATGGCTATCTTGTACTGATTGTAGTTTCCAGCCTGTACAGATTCGTCGTTGTAGCTATAGTTAGTGGCTTTGCCCGAAAAGTTTTCGAGCCACTGCCAGGCATTCTCGTCCGTGGAGCCTAACGGACGGCGGTAGAGCGAGAACTCTGTATCGTCGATGCCTATCTGCCGAACCGTCCACGACAGCTTCACCACGTTACTGTAGGTGCCGCGTGTGGCCGTGAATGCCGTAATTTCCGACCCGCCGAGTGTCACTGGGTTAAAGTCGCTGTCTTGGGTTGTAATGGTTGTCCCAAGCAGGCTGATGGACAGACGGTAGCTGTAGGAGTGGTTGGCGCGCAGGCCATCGTTGTCAGTATATGTTCCATCCTCAGTGTCAGGACTGGTGATGTCGATGGTGGTAACTTTTTCCCATGCCGGCACGTCGGCACTGTTGTCGCGGCGCTCCAGCGTCAGGGTGTATTTCTTCGAGCTGGAGGCATCGATGATGCTTGGGTGCGACCACGTCAGCTTGATGGCATTGTCGCCCTCGAGCACGCCCTTGAAGTTCGAGATGCTCCAGTCGCGTACGACCGTTGTATCCTTCGACACGCTCAGCGAGCTGATGGCGGCTGTTCCCGTAGGCGTGCTCTTGGGCACGAAGGCCACCTTGTAGGTGTACTTTGTGTCGTAGGCCGGGGCGGGAACGGTGTAGGACAGCTTGTCGTAGCTCCAGCCTGACTCTATCAGGTCGTTCCCCCGATAGATGCTCCAGCTGCCTTCCTTGCAGCGGCCGGTGTCTTCCTTTTTCCATGTCAGTGTTACCGACTTCGTCCACTGGTCGGGTGCAGATTCTAGATCATGGGGATAGGCAAAGCCCTGAACGCTCACATCGTACCATTTATAGAAATAAGTGGTGAAGCCGTTGTCTGAGGCCGATATAGCATACTGGATAGAGGTGCTCGAACCGTCCTTCTCGTGGGCATCCGCGCGTGTGTGCTTTCCCGTCAGTCCGGAGAACGAAGTAGTGTTCTTGTCCTTCGACTGCATGCCCTCCAAGCTGTTCGGATTCTTGAACTCACGGGAATAGTAGGCCCCATTTTTAATTTGCTGTGTGCCCTCTGAGCTCTGCAGAAATCCAATCTTGGTGGGACCCACGTCACCGTTCAGGTTGCCACTGGCCGAAATGGCCTGGTAGCCCGTCATCACGGCCGTAGGCTGGTTGTTGCTGTTCCAAAGCGTCGGTGCCGAGAAGCTGTAAGTTTGGTCGATATCAATCTTACTGTCGCGGTTGTAAACCCATTTGCCTACAATCCTCACCGTGTGGGTCGATCCCGACTCCATACTGCTTATATACACGCGCATGAAACAAGAAAATTTCCTGTGGTTTGTCCAATCCTGCGACTCATACGGGTCACGGAAGCGCACTCGATAGGTGATGCCATCATTAGTCTTGTCGTAGGTTTTCCCCCACCAACTGTCATAAGCGTAGGCATCATCCTTGGCCTGAGTACCATCGCCTGAGCCACCGTCGTAGTATTGGCCTACCTCAGCAGCATTACACACCTTGACGCCGTCGACCCAGATTTCAGGGGCACTTACCCAGAAGCTATTGGCACCCGTCGTCCAGTCGTAATACAGCATCTTCATCTCAAGATAGGGCTCGTTCGATTTGGGGCTATGATGGATGAAGGTGTAATCAGTGTTCACTACACTGATAGCCCACGTCGGACTACTGCCTCCAGAAAGGCAGACAAAGAACAACAGCAGCATCCGCCACCATCGCTCTGTTTTGTACTGTTTACTTTCCATAGTCTTTAACTTTTTGGTAATAATAATAAGTTTTAGCTTGCGGATAACAAAAAACGGATTCCCCCGGATTCTGCCATAGGAAAAACGTTGCTGCCTGGAGGGCATTATAATAATAATGTATAGGCTTTAGAAATGAAAGGAGTTGAGAGTAACAAAATCTTTGAATGACCGAGGGTGTCGGCCATTATTTGCTCTCGCATAACATTAATTATGGTCCCTCTGCAGGCCATAGGCATGTCCGTGTTGTTTTAACGGGGCAAAAATACGAAAAATATTATTAACAAACAAATAAAATACATGTTTTTTTTCGAGGAGCATCTTAAAAAATGTGAATGTCAAAACGGCCTTTAGAACCTTGAAGGACGGACTATTCTAAAAGGGAATACGGATTATTCTGAAAGTATGGACGGAGGAAGCGCACAGTTTCCAGTAAGGGAACTCACAGTTCCCCCTAAGGAAACTGGCAGTTCCCAGTAAGGAAACTGCCAGAGATAAATAAGCAAGCTGCAAGAAAGAAGTAACTATTGTGTGGTCATAGTTAGTTTTGCGGGCTTCATTCCTTTAGCCGTTGCGGTGAGCGTGACGCTGCCTGGCTGGCGGGTGGAGCGGAGTATGACGGTGCAGGTGCCGTTGAAGAGGCGTCGGGTGTTGACCATTGACCATTGTCCATTGACCATTGACCATCCTGCGGTCAGCTCTTCGCTGTTGATGTCGCCATTGATGATGCCTACTATCTGCGCGTTTCCCTCGACGGAGAAGGTCACCTCGTCGGTGGCCGTCATAGCACGACGTCCCTTCTTGTCCAAGGCGACGATGCGCACGTGCTGTAGGTCGTAGCCGTCTGCATACCATTTGCTATTTGACAATTTACTGTTTACGATTTGGCTGCGCTTTGTGGGTGTTGCGTCTAAATCGGGCTCGGCAATGAGGCGTACGGCGGGGCCGGTGGTCTCAATTTTGTGACGGGCAACGATGATGCCGTTGCTGCGGGCTATGGCTTCCAGCTTGCCGGGTTGGTATGCTATGCCGTTCCAGCGAATCTGGTTGCGCTGCTTCGGGTCATTGACGGGGTTTGCTTTCTTGCCGAGTGACTTGCCGTTGAGGAGCAGCTCTACCTCGTCGGCGTTGGTGTAGGTGATGAGGGATAGCTTTTGCCCCTCCACCCGGTTCCAATGGTCGCTCATGCCGTCGTTACCCGTCTGCACACCGTTCCACATCATGTCGCCCTTCTTGTCGATGACGGCTATGTGCATCACCGGCTCGTCGGGACAGAACATCGACTTCATGAGATAAGCCTTCGGCTTCGGCTCCAGGTCGATGGCGAAGACGCCCTGGCTCCATCCCTTTGCGGGCCATCCCTGGCTCTCGCCGAGATAGTCGATGGCTCCCCAGTAAGCCAGTCCGATGACGCGGTCGCGGTCCATCTCGAAGAAGTTTGGTCCCATGGCGGCAATCGCAGCCTCGCTCTGGTAGAACGTCATCCAGGGGAAGCGGCGACCGTCGCCAGGGAAGTACATGTAGCGGTAGTTGTAGGCCTGCACGTCGGTAATCATGGCCAGGTCGCAGGGAAGGGAGTCGGTCTGCCAGTTGCGGTAGCGGGGGTGCATGGCCACGGTGACGAGGCGTGTGGAGTCGTAGCGCTGCATGAGGGTCTTCATCAGGCGGTACATGGTCACGCCGTAGTCGTTATAGGGCTGGTTGGGGTCTTGCTGCAGCTCGTTGCCGAGGCTCCACATCACGACGGATGGCGAGTTGCGGTCGCGCTTCACCCATTCGGGGACGTCCTTCTGCCAGAGAGCCTCAAAGGGGACGCGGCCGCCGGTGTGCTGGCGCGTCCACTTGTCGTAGAGCTCGTCGACGACGAGGATGCCGTACTGGTCGCACAGTTCGATGAACTCGCGGCTATAGGGGTTGTGGCTGGTACGTATGTGGTTGATGCCGAAGCTCTTCATCAGCTTGATGCGCTTCTCGATGGCGCGTGGATAGGCGGCAGCTCCGAGGGCACCCAGCGAGTGGTGGTTGGCATAGCCTTGCAGCAGGACTTTCTTGCCGTTGAGCTTCAGGCCGAACTTCGGACCTATCTCTATGGTGCGAATGCCAAAGCGCTCGCTGTAGTCATCGGCGGGGGTGCCGTTCTCGTGCATGAGCGTCACCTTGGCCGTGTAGAGGTTAGGATGCTCGGTGTCCCACAGCTGGGGGTTGGGAATCTCCGTTTCACGCAGCTGCTGCTCAATGGTTCGTGTAGGCGTGCTGCGTCGTACGGTATCGGTAAACTCACAGACAATCTGGCCCTGCGGGTCGAAAACCTCTACGTGGACGGGCATTTTCTTGTCTCTGCCGCGAGAGACGACCTCCACGGAGAGACTCACATATTTATTATCGCGCGTAGTGATGTAGAGGGGATGGCGCTCGAAATAGACGTCACGGTCGGTGGCGATGAGCTTCACGCCCCGGAAGAGACCGCCGCCGGTATACCAGCGTGAGGACATTGGGTCGCGGGTGTCGGCAAGTACGGCAATGATGTTCTCGTCGCGCCCGTAGCGCAGCATGCCCGTCACGTCAACCTGAAAGCCCACGTAGCCATAGTCCGTACCTCCGACGAGCTGTCCGTTGACATACACATCGCCGGTGTACATGATGCCTCCGAAGTCGAGGATAATCCTTTTCCCGCGCAGGGAGTCAGGCAGCATGAAGTGTTTTCGATACCATGCCTTACCCATCTCCTTGAAGCCACGTGACGAGAGCCGGCTCTTGATGTTGGCGGCGACATCGCTGTTGTCGGCCTTCTCGTCGGCCGCCGGCGCCACCCATGGCTGCTCTATCTGGAAGTCGTGGGGCAGGTCGAGCAGGCGCCACTGGTAGTCATCATACATCAGGCCGGAAGCACCCTCCACATCGCCGGCATGGAAGCGCCATTCGAAGTCAAGGCTCTCCACATAGCGGGGCTGAGCCGAAAGGGCTGCACCAAGCGCAAAGGTACAGAAAATAACAGAAATAAGCCGTTTCATTCTAAGATAATATTGACGTTCTCTTTGGTGATGTTCTTGCTGTAGTTGAAGGTAGCGTCGTATTTCGACAGGATATAGATGTTCTTGAGGCTGATGCCGTCGATGGGCATCTCGGGCAGTCCGTTGAACTCCATGGCGTATCCTGCATGGTGGCAGATGACGTTTCGGATATCGATGTTGCGGAAAATAGGCGTCTCCTCGGTGACGGGCATTACCTCGGGAGCTTTCTGCTCTCCGCCCTCAGCCAGCACCTCGGCAACCGATTTTCCGCCATAATACATGTTAAAGGTGAGTGCATAGGTAGCGATGTCGGTCATGGAGATGCCGTCGATATAGATGTTCTCGACGATGCCACCGCGACCGCGAGTGCTCTTGAAGCGTAGCCCCACGTCAGTTCCTACGAACTGGCAGTCTCGCACGCTGATATTCTTCACACCGCCGCTCATCTCCGAGCCTACGACGAAGCCTCCGTGACCGGCGAAGACCGTGCAGCCGTCGACGACAACGTTCTCGCAGGGACGTCCGCGCCGCCGTCCGTCCTTGTCCTTGCCGCTCTTCAGGCAGATGCCGTCGTCGCCCGCATCGAAGCGCGAGTTGATGATGAGGGCGTTGCGGCATGACTCCAGGTCGAGGGCATCGCCGTTCTGTGCATAGGCAGGGTTGCGGACGAGGACATTGTCGATGATGATATTCTCGCACATCAGTGGATGGAGGTTCCAGGCGGGAGAGTTCTGGAAGATAACGCCCTGGAGCAGTACGTTCTTGCAGTTCACGAGGCCCACCATGACGGGACGTAGGAAGCGTTTCACGGCCTGCCACTCCTCCTCGGTCTGTGCGGCGGGCACGTTCATGTTGGCTCCCTGTTCACCCTTGGCATAGCCCTCGGAGGGCACCCAGTAGCCCTTCTTCATCTCTACGCTGCCGGGCTGTTCCAACAGACGTTTCCAATGAGAGTCTGTGACTTTCGATTTCTTCACCGGGCGCCAGTACTGGCCGTTGCCGTCGATAACTCCCTCGCCCGTGATGGAGATGTTCTCAGCCCCGTTGGCACTGATAGGCGACTGGCAGCGGCGGGTGTCAAGTCCCTCAAAGGAAGTCTTGATGAGCGGATAGAGTGACTCGTCGGCAGCGAACTGAACTACGGCGCCTTTCTCCAGATGCAGGTCAATGCCTGAACGGAGTACGATGGGGCCTGTGAGCCATACGCCACGCGGCACGATAAGGTGGCCACCGCCCTTTGCCGACAGGGCTTCGATGGCTTTCACAAAAGCATCGGTGCAGAGTTTCTGACCCGTATTGTCGGCTCCAAACTGACTAAGTGTGACGCTGTTGTCGGTAATCGTCGGGGCAGTAATCTCAGGCATGTTGAAAGGCAGGCCCTGTGTGTACTTTGCGTATGGATTATCGGCAAAGGCAAAGAGCGCCAAGGCCATAGCGCAGAATGTAGTAATGGTACGTTTCTTCATAAGTTTTGGTTATTAGTTAGTAGTTATTAAAATGCTTTTGTGAAGGTGGGGGCTGCGCATTTAGCGCAGCATACGGGACAGGAGGTGTTAATTCTTCAGGATGTAGTCTGCAATCCAGGCGCCGACCTCGCGGGTGCCGTAATGCTGTCCGCCGTTCACTTGTATCTCCGGCGTGCGGACGTTGGCATCGAGCGAAGCCATGACGGCACGGCGCACGGCGGCACCCTCCTCCGTCAGGTCGAAATACTCCAGCAGCATGGCGGCCGAGAGAATCTGAGCCACGGGGTTGGCGATGTTCTGTCCGGTGGCCTGCGGCCATGAGCCGTGCACAGGCTCAAAGAGCGGTGTGTGCTCGCCCAGCGATGCCGACGGCTGCAAGCCCATGGAGCCGGTGATGCAGGACGTCTCGTCGGTGAGGATGTCGCCGAAGGTGTTCTCCGTCACGATGACATCGAAGAACCGTGGCTCCGTCAGCACGCGCATTGAGGCATTGTCGATGAACATATAGTCGGTGGTTACCTCGGGGTATTGCTTCTCCATCTCTTTGGCTATCTGTCGCCACAACCGACTGCTGGCCAAGATGTTGGCCTTGTCGACGACGGTAAGGTGCCGACGGCGTGTCATGGCCATCTCGAAGGCCACTTTCAGGATGCGCTCTATCTCCGGTCGGGTGTAGGCATTGGTGTCGAAGGCACGATCGTTGTCCTGGTATCTCTCGCCGAAGTACATGCCGCCGGTCAGTTCGCGGATGACCACGAAGTCGGCTCCGCGCAGCAGTTCCTCCTTCAGCGGCGACTTATGAATCAAACAGTCGAAGGTGGTCACGGGCCGTATGTTGGCAAAGAGCCCCAGCCGTTTGCGAATGGCCAGCAGACCCTGCTCGGGCCGTACAGGCGATGTGGGGTCGTTGTCGTATTTCGGGTCGCCGACGGCAGCGAAGAGTACGGCATCGGAGCGCATGCACACCTCGTGGGTCTCATCGGGGTAGGGATTGCCGACGGCATCGATGGCACACGCACCGCAAAGAGCCTCCTCATACTCAAACTCATGGCCGAAGCGCTTGGCCACGGCCTCCATCACGGCCACGCCTTGCTTCATAATCTCCGGACCGATACCGTCGCCCGGCAGCACAGCTATCTTCAGTTTCATATTATTACCGTTTAACCGTGCAAATATATGGAATAATTGCTAAACGGCCAAACTTTCCGTCGGGAAAGTCTGGCCGTTTAACATTTTTACAGATACAGGGGGACGATTACTTGTTCACCTGGAAGCGGGTGTCGCCGTCCTTGAAGAAGGCGTTGATCTGCTTGGCGGCGGCGATGCCGGCGTTGGCATTGGCCTCGGCGGTCTGGGCGCCCATCTTCTTCGGGGTGCTGAAGTAGCGGCCCTCAAACTTCTGGAAGTCGGCATTGGCATCGGGCATGATGTCGGTGACGTACTTCAGGTCCTGGCGCTCCTCCATGAGCTTCAGCAGCTCAGGCTCGTTGATGACCTCCTTACGGGCGGTGTTCACGAGTATGCCGCCCTTCTTCATCTTGCCGACGAGGGCAGCGTTGATGCTCTGCTTTGTCTCAGGAGTAGCGGGGATGTGGAGGCTGACGACGTCGCACTGCTCGAAGAGCTCGTCCTGCGACTTGGCAGCTTTCACGCCCGACTTCTCGATGACCTCAGCGGGGCAGTAGGCATCGTAGGCCATGACGTCCATGCCGAAGCCCTTGGCGATGCGTGCCACGTTGCGGCCCACGTTGCCGAAGGCCAGCAGACCCAGCTTCTTGCCCATCAGCTCCGTACCGGCCTTGCCGTTGTAGAACTGGCGGACGGCGAAGACGAGCAGTCCGAAGACAAGCTCGGCCACGGCGTTGGCGTTCTGTCCAGGAGTGTTCTCGGCCACCACGTTGTGAGCGGTAGCGGCGGCGAGGTCGATGTTGTCGTAGCCGGCACCGGCACGGACCACAATCTTCAACTGCTTGGCGGCGTCGAGCACCTCGGTGTCTACCTTGTCCGAGCGGATAATCATGGCGTCGACATCCTTCACGGCCTCTAACAGCTGTGCCTTCTCTGTGTATTTCTCGAGCAGTACCAGCTCATGGCCGGCTGCCTCTATCTCTTTGCGAATGCCCTCGACAGCAGCGGCTGCGAAAGGCTTCTCGGTTGCAATTAATACTTTCATGCTTTCTTAATGATTTGCTTCAAATTCCTTCATGCAGGCTACGAGGGCGTTGCATCCTTCGATGGTCTGTGCGTTGTAGCAGCTGGCGCGGAAGCCTCCGACGGAGCGGTGACCCTTCACGCCGACCATGCCCTTGCTGACGGCAAAGTCGAGGAAGTCCTTCTCCAGCTCCTTGTACTCGTCGGCCATGACGAAGCAGAGGTTCATTAGCGAGCGGTCCTCCTCCTTGGCGGTGCCCACGAACATGCGGTTGCGGTCAATCTCGCCGTAGACGATTTCGGCGCGCTGCTTGGCCAGGCGGTCCATAGCTTCTACGCCGCCCTGAGCCTTGATCCAGCGCAGGTTCTCAAGGGCGCAGTAGATGGGCACCACGGGAGGTGTGTTGAACATCGAGCCCTTGTCAACGTGGGTACGGTAGTCGAGCATGGTGGGAATCTCGCGGGGAGCGCGGCCCAGCTTCTCGTCCTTTAATATAATTATTGTGACACCGGCCATCGAGAGGTTCTTCTGTGCGCCGGCATAGATGGCATCGTACTTCGAGACATCGACGGGGCGGCTCATGAAGTCTGACGACATGTCGGCAATCAGGGGCACGGGCACGTCGGGCTCCTTGCGAATCTCCGTTCCGTAGATAGTGTTGTTGGTGGTGATGTGCAGGTAGTCGCAGTCAGCGGGCACGCTCCAGTCCTTGGGGATGAAGGTGTAGTTGGCATCGGCCGAGCTGGCCACCTCGACGACCTCTCCGAAGAGCTTGGCTTCCTTCATGGCCTTCTTGGCCCACACGCCGGTGTTCAGGTAGGCAGCCTTCTTGATGAGGAAATTGAAGGGAATCATGCAGAACTCCAGCGAGGCACCGCCTCCGAGGAAGATGACTGAGTAGCCCTCAGGCACCTGGAGCAGCTCCTTTGTCAGCGCCACGGCCTCGTCGACCACGGGCTGGAAGTCCTTTGCACGGTGGCTGATCTCCATGAGCGAGAGACCCGAGCCGTTGAAGTCTAAACACTGCTGTGCGGTCTTCTCGATGACCTCGCGGGGAAGCATCGAAGGACCGGCATTGAAGTTGTACTTCTTCATAATGGTAATTTAAAGGTTACTATGTGTTTGTTTTACAAATTGTCACTTTTGAGGCCGCAAAATTACTCTTATATTTTGAATTGGCCAAATATTCCGGCATAATTTTTCTAAATGCCCTGTCTTTCTGAACAAACAATATGAAATGGGCGGGAGTGTCAGGCGGTGAGAGGCAGTCATTGACATGTAAAGATTTTTGACAGTAAAACGCGTCATGGAAAAGGGCGCTTCTAGTGTGTCGGACGGCACATAACGGACTTTTTGTGCAGGTTTTTCCTATGCACAAAAGCGCTGATTTGTGCATAAAAGCTGGTTTTGAGGCCTTTTTTCGCCTCCAGAATGACAAAAAAGCGCGACGTTGTTATCCCCCAGGGTGGCGAAGCTTTTTGGCTGAAGCTTGCCTAACAGTCTGTCATCCAGTATGCTCCGATTTTCTTACAAGCATAGTCTAAGCAGGGCTGTGACGGCTCTTCCTATGGGTTTGAACGGCTTTTTCTATGAGATTGAACGGCTTTTTCTATGAGATTGAACGGCTTTTTCTCCCAGAAAGAGCCGTTCAATCTCTGCAAGCCCTTTGTCCCCTTCAGGACAGCCCCAGGTCTGACGCCGCACCTCTCTGCTCAGAATTTGCGAGTTATAGCGGGGAGGATGTAAAGAAAAGCGCAGAACCCGAGCAACAAGAAAAAGGCGAAAGATATTTGCGGATTCAAAAAAATGTCGTAACTTTGCGGCGAAAAAGTCGAAATATCCTCGTGTCGTTATATCGTTATGACGAAATGTCGTTATATCGAAATATCGTTATGTCGAAAATCGACATATCGAGATATCGAGACGGGGAAAATAAAATAACTCAAAATTATTAACTCTAATACAATGCCTTATGGAAATCAGTCGCTTTGGTTATTACTGGCTTGACACCTGGGTTCTGGCCAATGTGATACAGCTGGCGACGCAGGATTTCTGCATCCGCTTCCTGAACCACACTAACGACCCCTGCGGCCGACAGTTCGACCAGATGACTCAGGCGGCACGCTCTGTTCCGGCCAACATTGCCGAGGGCAGCTCGCGCCACTCCACCTCGCGTGAGACGGAGATGAGGCTCACCGATGTGGCTCGTGCCAGTCTTGCTGAGTTAGCCAACGATTACCTGAACTGGCTCCTTGTTCACGAGAATATTCCCTGGTCTGTAAACGCTCCTGACTATCTTGCCGTCCAGAATGTCAGGCTCGACAGCCCTACTTATAAAGACGATGTGATTCACCAGAGCAGCATACATATCCTCAGCCAGAAGCATAAGTTCGACCCGTGGCTCAGCGGCGGCGATCCTCTGCTGGCAGCCAACTGTCTGCTGGTGCTTTGCAACCGCCTCATCTTGATGCTTGGCCGGCAGATGGAGAGCCAGCTGGAATCGTTCAAGGCTGAGGGAGGCTTCACCGAGGGCCTCACCGCCGAGCGCTTGGCCTTCCGGGCACAGCAGAGTGTGCAGAACGACGCGCCGTTATGTCCGCTCTGCGGAAAGCCCATGATCAGGAGGATGGCGAAGAAGGGCGTCAACGCCGGAAAGGAGTTCTGGAGCTGCAGCGGGTATCCGCAATGCAACGGGATAAGGAATATCTATTGAGGAGCCTTCACCTTCCCGTGTCGTCTTTCCCTGTGTCGTTATGTCGAGATATCGATATATCGAAATATCGACATAACGACACGAGGCTCATCGATATCACGACCCGGGTTCCAGCGCCTCGGTGACATCTCGCCACTACAATATAATAAATCGCTAAATTGTGCGTTATAATTAGCGTGTTACGGCGAAATCTGACGATATTGGCCCTCTTTTTTGTCTGTGCCCTCGGCATCAGGGCGCAGTACGACCCGTCGTTCTCCCACTACTGGGCGATGGGGACGGCCTATAACCCCGCGGCTGCCGGAAAGCAGGACAAGATCAACGTCGTAGTGGGCTATAACATGTCGATGGTAGGCTTCGAGCACAACCCCCGCACGATGTACCTCTCCGGCGACATGCCGTTCTATGCTCTCGGGGCCTACCACGGCGTGGGCCTTCAGATGATTAACGACGACATCGGCGTGTTCTCCCACAAACAGTTCTCGGGTCTCTACGCCTTGAAGCAGAAGCTGGCCGGCGGTGTGCTCAGCATCGGCGTGCAGCCAACAATGCTCAGCGAGAGCCTCAACGGCTCTAAGGTGGAGACGGAAGAGCAAAACGACCCTGCCTTCAGCTCCAGCGACGTCACCGGCACGGCCTTCGACCTCAGCTTCGGCATCTGGTACAAACGTAAGAACTGGTATGCCGGAGCCTCGGTTCAGCACCTCATGGGTCCCACCGTCGAGATAGGCGAGACGAACGAGCTGGCGGTGGCTCAGACGTATTATTTGACGGGTGGGTGCAATATTCGGCTCAGAAATCCGTTTCTTACAATACAGCCGTCGCTCATGGCACGCTTTGACGGAGTGGGATACCGAGGCGACATAACCACCCGACTTACCTATACCTACGAGAAAAGGGTGATGTACGCCGGACTGGGATATAGCCCCACAAACTCCTTCACGGTCTACCTGGGCGGCTCGTTTCACGGCATCATGCTGGGCTACAGCTACGAGATGTACACCAAGGTCATACCCCTCAAGAACGGAAGTCACGAGCTCTATGTGGGATACCAGACCGACGTGAACCTCTTCAAGAAAGGAAGAAACCGTCACCAGAGCGTAAGGTTGCTGTAGAGACCTTGATAACGAAATAACGTAATAACGACATGAACATAAGTAAGATGGCAAAGACAATGTTCAAATCTATATCATCTTCCCTCCCTTGGGGAGGGATTGTGGGTGGGTTGCTCATCCTCATTTTGCTCACTTCCTGCTTCGGCGGCAAAGAGACCACATCGGCGGGAGGCGAACTGACAGGCTCACGTGGACGTTCGTTCTCTGAGCCGGCACCCTACGGTATGGTGATGATTAAGCGCGGACACCTGAAGATGGGACTCGAATCGCCCGACTCGCTGTGGGGAAGGGAGACTCCCATCAGGGATATCTCCGTAGACGGGTTCTGGATGGACGACACCGAGATAACCAACTCGGAGTATCGCCAGTTTGTGAACTACGTCCGCGACAGCATCATCCGTGAGCGTCTGGCCGACCCCAACTATGGTGGCGACGAGAGCTACAAGATTGAGGAGGACAAGAACGGCGACCCCATTCCGCCGCGACTCAACTGGAAAAAGGCCATCCCTCGCAAGCCTAATGAGGACGAACTTCGGGCTTTGGAGAGCGTCTACGTGACCAACCCCGTCACGGGAGAGAAGATGCTCGACGCTAAGCAGATGAACTTCCGCTACGAAATCTACGACTACGTGACGGCAGCCCAGCGTAAGTACCGTGAGAATCCCGAAGAGCGCCATCTGGACACCGACCAATGGAACAAAGAGAAGCAGGGCGGCATCTACGAAGAGAAGATTTATATCTCGAAAGACACGGCATACGTGGACGACGAGGGACGCATACACAATGAGACCCTGAACCGTGAATACACTGGTCCGTGGGATTTCCTCAACACGTACATTGTTAATATATTCCCCGACACGACATGCTGGGTGAACGACTTCCCCAATGCCGAGAACGAGGTCTATATGCGAAACTATTTCTCCAATTCTGCTTACAACGACTATCCCGTGGTGGGCG
Source organism: Prevotella sp. (assembly GCA_017645905.1). Taxonomy (GTDB): domain Bacteria; phylum Bacteroidota; class Bacteroidia; order Bacteroidales; family Bacteroidaceae; genus Prevotella. The sequence continues at coordinate 22,549 of JAGCNO010000145.1, forward strand.
TGACGTGGGAACAGGCCAACGCCTTCTGTGCCTGGCGCACTGAATTCCTGCTCAAGGGTCTTGGCCCGGCAGCACGTTTCGTTCAGCGTTACCGTCTGCCGACGGAGGCTGAGTGGGAATATGCAGCCCGAGGCAAGGACGGCACGGAGTTCCCTTGGGAGAATGAGGACGTGATGACGGGCAAGGGATGCTTCTTTGCCAACTTTAAGCCCGACGACGGTAACTACACCAAGGACGGAAACCTGATTACTTCGAAGGTGGGTATCTATCAGCCCAACACTAACGGACTCTTCGATATGGCCGGCAACGTCGCCGAGTGGACATCGACCATCTACACCGAGGCTGGCGTTGACGCCATGAACGACCTTAACCCGCAGCTGAAATACCAGGCCGCGCTTGAAGACCCCTACCGCCTAAAGAAAAAGTCGGTACGCGGAGGCTCGTGGAAAGATCCCGAGAGCTATATCCGCTCGGCCTGGCGAACCAGCGAGTTCCAGAACCAGCCTCGCTCCTTTATCGGTTTCCGTTGTGTCCGCTCATTGGCCAACACTACCAGCGAAAAGGCAAAACCCGTGAAGGCTTCGGCAAAAAAAATAAAGGCCAAGGGTGAAGCCCGCCATAACTTTGGAGGCACCACCATACACTAATAATCCGTAAATCGAAAATCTGTAAATCGAAAATCCGCAAGATGACAAAGTACAGTAAATTCAATGTGATATACCGCTTGCAGAAGTGGCTCGACAGCGTCCCGGGACAGACGTTCATGAATTACGCCTATAGCTGGGGTGCCTCGATTGTGATTCTCGGTGCGCTTTTCAAGCTTACCCACCTGCCGGGAGCCAACTTCTGGCTGTTCCTCGGTATGGGCACCGAGGTGTTCGTGTTCTTCATCGCCGGCTTCGATCGACCGTTTGATAAGACCGAGGATGGAAAGGAACTGCCTACGCATGTGAACCTCGATGAGGAAGGCACAGAGGGCACGGAGGTTGCCGAGGGTGCAGAAGTATCTGGCGTGGCCGGCGTTCCCGGAGGTGGCGGCACCACCATCATTGGCGGTGGTGGCGGCAGCACCGAGGGTGTCGTCGGAAGTGGTGAAGGTGTCGTCAGCGGTGGTGGAGGCATCATCGGTGGAGGTGGCTTCATCGGCGGCGGCGGATATGTCGGTGGCGAGCCTGTTGCCGGTGGTGAAGGCGTCGTCAGTGGCGAGGGTGTTCCCGCAGGCGTTGTCGGTGGTGGTGGCATCATCGGTGGCGTTGTTGCTCCCCAGCAGCCTGAACTGCCTGAAATTGACCCCGAGGAGATGGAGGAGGCTACGCAGAGCTATGTCGAGCAGCTCAAGGCGCTCACAGAGACACTCAAAAAGGTCTCCGAACAGAGCGAGCGACTTACACGCGACAGTGAGGAGATGGAAAACCTCAACCGTACGCTCACCGGCATCTGCAAGGTATACGAGATGCAGCTTAAGGGTGCCAGCCAGCAGATTGGCACTATCGACGAGATTAACGACCAGACCCGTAAGATGGCCGAGCAAATAGCCGAGCTGAACCGTATCTATGCCCGAATGATTGAGGCGATGACTACCAATATGCCCAAAGCCCCATTAGTCCCATAAGAAAACCACAAGACCATTAGCCCCATAAAAATATGGCTATAAAGAAAAGACCCGTATCGCCGCGCCAGAAGATGATCAACCTCATGTATGTGGTGTTGATGGCTATGCTGGCTTTGAACGTCTCGAACGAGGTGCTCAACGGCTTCCTCATCGTGGGCGAAAGCATCGGCAGGACTACGGAGAACTCCATGAAGGATAACATGGCCATTTACGAAGCCTTCGAAGAGCAGATGAAAGCTAATCCGCAGAAGGTGAAGGAGTGGTACGACAAAGCTCAGTTGGTGCGCAAGATGAGCGATTCGCTTTATAACTTCGCTGCTGAACTGAAGTTGGCCATTGCCCGGGAGGCCGACGGAGAGAATGGCAATCCCGACCAACTGCAGGGCCAGGAAGACTTGGAAGCTTCTAACCAGGTGATGCTCGCTCCCGGTCGTGGAAAGGGTGAGGCGCTGAAGAACGCCATCGACTCTTACCGTGAGCGTATCCTGAAAATGATTCCCGACACGGCCAAGCAGCGCAGCATTGCCAGCGACCTCACTACCGAGGTGCCCAAGAAGGCACGGGCAGAAGGCAAGAACTGGCAGGAGGCACAATTCGAGGCCATGCCCGCCATCGCCGCCGTGACCATTCTCTCGAAGCTGCAGGGCGATGTGCGTAATGCCGAGAAGGAGGTACTCCACACACTTGTACAGAACATCGACGTGAAGGATATCCGTGTGAACCTGCTTGAGGCCTTTGTCATTCCCAACTCCCAGACCATCGTTCAGGGCGACAAGTTCTCGGCAAAGATTGTCATGGCCGCCGTCGATACCACACAGGTGCCTGACATCTACATCGGCGGAAAGAAGATGGAGCTCAAGGACAATACCTATGAACTGATTTGCGGCCGTACCGGTGACTTCACCCTTTCGGGCTGGATAGAGACCGTCAACGGCAATGGCGATAAGCTTCGCCGTGACTTTGAGCAGAAATATACCGTAGTAGAACCCTCGGCAACAGTCTCCGCTGACCTCACCCGTATGCTCTACGCTGGTTACTCCAATCCCATCAGCGTCTCTGTGCCCGGTGTTCCCCTGAACAAGATTTCGGCCTCGATGACCAACGGCACGCTGACGCCCAGCGGACCGGGTAAGTATATCGCTAAGCCGTCAAAGATTGGCCAAGATGCTGTTATCACCGTCACCTCGACGAACACTGGCCGTCCGCAGACCATGGGAAGTTTCTCCTTCCGCGTTCGTAAGTTGCCCGACCCCACGCCCTTCATCAACGTTACCGATGAGGGCGGCAACCCTTCACGCTTCAAGGGTGGAAACATGGGCAAGGCCGGACTGTTAGGAGCTGAAGTACTCGGTGCCGCCATCGACGACGGCATCCTCGATATTACCTTCCAGGTGCGCTCCTTCCAGACCGTGTTCTTCGACAACATGGGTAACGCGAAGCCCATCAACAGTGACGGCCCGCGCTTCTCCGCCGCACAGAAAGACCAGTTCCGCAAACTCTCACGCGGCCGCCGTTTCTATATTTCCAGCGTTGTGGCGGTAGGCCCCGATGGCATAGAGCGCACCCTGACCAGCGTCATGGAGATTAAAGTGCAGTAAGCGACCTACGGCCTCAATGAGAAATGAAAAATGATAAATGAAATAAAGAAAAGAACTATGATGAAAAATATGTTTCGAATGAATAATAGATTGATGATGGTGATAGGCTTATCATTTATCATTTGTCTTTTTTCATTTAGCGAAGCGCAAGCCCAGCCAAAGAGGAGTCGTGTGCAGCAGGCACAACAGACACAGCAGGCACAGAAGGGAACTACTACCCAGGGCGGCATGACGCAGCGCATGCAGCTGCTGTATCCTACTGCCGTCGATATGCCTGAGGATGTGGTGTGGCGCCGTGACATCTACCGCGAGCTTGACCTTAACGAGGAGGAGAACGCCGGACTCTACGACCCCGTGGAGCCGCAGGGAAAGCGTCTGAATCTCTTCACCTACGTCTTTAAGCTGGCGCTCAACGGCTACATACCCGTCTATGAGTACAACCTTGACGGCAACGAGGTGCTTGAGGCTTCGGCAAAGGTCGAGATGAAATCCATCCTCGACAACTACCACATCTTCTACGAAGAGCAGGACGGCAAGGTGAAGGTGGACAACAGCGACATCCCCTCTGCCGAGGTGAAGATGTACTACCTGAAAGAGAGTGCCTACTTCGACCAGGCCAACTCGTCGTTCCACATCAAGCCCATCGCCTTCTGTCCCGTGATGTTGCGCGAGGACGACTTCGGTGGCGAGGCTGCCAAGTATCCCCTTTTCTGGGTGAAATACTCCGAGGTGGAACCGTTCCTCAGTCGTCAGACGGTAAAGACCAGCGACTACAACGATGCCGCTCAGATGACTATGGATGACTATTTCACCCGCAACAAGTACAAGGGAAAGATTTACAAGACTGCGAACCGCTTAGGCAAGACGCTGGCACAGATTGCCGGCAACGACTCTACGAAATATTCCGAGGAGCAGAAGCGCATCGAGGCCGAGCTCGAGGCTTTCCGCAAAAACATCTTCGGCGACAAGGAGAAGCAAGACTCTATCGACAGCCTCACCAATCTTGACCCCAAGCAGCTGAAAGCCATCAAGAAGCAGCGCGGCGTTCGTGAGACGAAGGAAAAGACCAGCCGTGTCAAGAGTCGCAAGCCGTCGTCGGGAGGTTCCTCCGGCGGTTCCGGTGCTGCCCGAGTCTCTGTACGGCGTGAGCGTCATTAACCTTTCTCTGACAAACTACTAATCTTATAACGATGAAACACATGCTAACACTTAAAGGCTGTCTGTGTATGGCAGCCTTTTTGCCGTTAATAACCACGGCACAGTACCGTTCTGAGGTATGGTGTCCTGACAATGGCGACGGCACCTTCACCAATCCTGTTATCAATGCCGACTACAGTGACCCCGACGTTTGCGTTGGCCCCAGCGGTGAAGACTACTACATGACAGCCTCGTCGTTCCAGTGTGCCCCCGGCCTGCCTATTCTCCATTCCTGTGACTTGGTGAACTGGGAGATTGTGGGCTATGCCCTGAAGGAGCTCTATACCGGCTTCCCGGAACTCATTGAGCACTTCAACACCCCGCAGCATGGCAATGGTGTATGGGCACCCTCTATCCGCTATCATGATGGCGAATACTACATCTATTGGGGCGACCCCGACTACGGTGTCTTCATGGTCAAGACCCGTGGCGGCGATCCTGCCGGAGAGTGGGAGGCCCCCGTCCGTGTCATCGAGGGCAAAGGCTATATCGACACCTGCCCCTTGTGGGACGACGACGGACGCTGCTACTTAGTGAATGGCTGGGCCAACAGCCGGGCGAAGTACGCTTCTGTGCTTACCGTCAGAGAGATGTCGAAGGACGGCACCCGAGCTATTGGCCAGCCTGTCATCGTCTTCGACGGCAATGGCACGGAGAACCGTACCTGTGAGGGACCGAAGTTCTACAAGCGCGACGGCTGGTATTGGATTATGTGTCCTGCCGGTGGAGTGCCAGAGGGTTTCCAGTTAGCTATGCGAAGCAAGAGCCCTTACGGTCCCTACGAGCATAAGATAGTGCTGCAGCAGGGCAAGAGCCCCGTCAACGGCCCGCACCAGGGCGGATGGGTACACACCAAGTATGGCGAGGACTGGTTCCTCCACTTCCAGGACAAGGAAGCCTACGGCCGTGTGGTGCACCTCAACCCCGTAGACTGGAGTTCCGGCTGGCCCATTATGGGCAAGAAGGGCGAGCCTGTCACCACCTATCAGAAGCCAAAAGCCTCTCCAGCAGAGGTGAATAACCCTGCGGAGAGCGATGAGTTCAATGCGCCAACAATAGGCAAGCAATGGCAGTGGCAGGCCAACTACGACGAGAAGTTCGGCGTGCCAACAGCCTTCGGCACCTTCCGCATCTACACCCACAAGCTCGAGAAAGACTGGAAGAACCTGTGGCTCGTTCCCAACATGCTGGTACAGAAGACCCCCGCCGACCAGTTCACGGCGACTACGAAGATACGTTTCACCTCAAAGGCCGATGGACAGTTTGGCGGACTCATCATGATGGGCCTCGACTACTCCGCCCTCGTTGTGAAGCGTGTGGGCCGGGAGTTCCAGCTGGTGCAGATGACCTGCAAGGCCGCCGACAAGGGCAAGCCGCAGACCGAGACTGTCTTGGCCACGCTGAAGCCCACCGCCGAGGACAAGACCGACTATAAGCCCGGCATCCACGAAGATATCTACCTGCGCTTGAAGGTCAGCAATGCTGAGTCCGGCAAGGCTCATGGCGGCAAGCCCATCGTGCATTTCTCCTATAGCATGAACGGCAAGAAATGGACCGACTGCGGCAGCGATTTCGAGATGCGTCAAGGCAAATGGGTGGGCGCCAAGTTCGGCTTTGTCAGTGCTGAGACCGACTCCAATGCCGACCGTGGATGGGTTGAGGCCGACTGGATAAGAATTTCAAAGTAGCCCCATCGTACTACACTCAAAGAGAAAGGAAACCTTCGCAGGCTTCCTTTTCTTTTTCAAATGCCTTATATCAGCAAGTGAATGTTTCATAGGAAAATGTCTGTCTCACGACATTCAAATTCCACTAATTTAACCTTAATAATCTAATACCATGAAAAACACGTTGCAAAGATACAATAATTAATGCAATATTGTACAAAATTTATTAATTATTTAATTTTATTTAACTATACGGAGCGCTCTCATGGCATTCATTACAGCCAGGACGGTCACGCCGACATCGGCAAAGACAGCCATCCACATGGTGGCGAGTCCTACGGTGGCCAAGAGTAGCACTGCTACCTTCACGCCAATGGCCATGACGACGTTTTCGCGGGCAATGCGCAGGGTTCGTCGTGCTATGGCGATGGCCGTGGCCACCTTTGATGGTTTGTCGTCCATAATCACGACGTCGGCGGCCTCGATGGCGGCGTCGCTGCCCAGTCCGCCCATAGCAATTCCTACATCGGCACGGGCCAGCACTGGAGCATCGTTGATGCCGTCGCCGACAAAGGCCACCGTTGTTTTCCCTTTCACTCCAGTTTCGCCAGAGGTCTGTAGGCTGTCAATGTAGTCGGCCTTATCGGCTGGCAGCAGTCCGGCGTGCCACTCGTCGATGCCCAGATTGTCAGCTACTACAGTAGCCACATCGGCATGGTCGCCAGTGAGCATCACCGTGCGTCTCACACCCAGCTGTCGCAACTGCCGTATGGTCTCTGCACTATCGGTTTTCAGCGTGTCGCCCGTGATGATATGTCCGGCGTAGCTGCCGTCGATGGCTACGTGGACGATGGTTCCCGTGTCGTGCTCGCAACTGGTCCACTTGGCTCCTATGGCCTCCATCATCTTCTCGTTGCCTACGCAGACCTCGACCGTTCCCACCTTAGCACGCACACCATGACCCGCCACTTCCGTGACATCGCTTACCACGCAACCATCCGTGCTCTCGTCGGGATAGGCTTCGCGCAGGGCAGCACCGATAGGATGTGTAGAGTGGTGCTCCACATGAGCTGCAAGGTGGAGAATGTCTGGCTCGTCGGAATGTACGGCTTCGACGGCAAACTGGCCTTGCGTCAGCGTGCCGGTCTTGTCGAACACCACGGTGTCAACCTTTGCCAGCACGTCCATGTAGTTGGCGCCCTTCACCAGTATGCCTCTTCGCGATGCGCCGCCGATGCCTGCAAAGAAAGTGAGCGGCACGGAGATGACGAGTGCGCAGGGGCACGACACTACGAGGAAGATGAGTGCGCGGTGTAGCCAGGTGGTCAGTGCTTCGCTAAATGATAAATGATAAATGAAAAATGAGAATAACGGTGGAATGATGGCCAAAGCGAGGGCTGCTAACACCACGACAGGTGTATAGACGCGGGCAAAACGTGTGATGAACGCCTCGCTGCGCGACTTGTGCTCACCGGCGTTCTCCACCAGACGTATAATCTTGGCCACGGTGCTCTCGCCGTATTCCTTCGTGGTGCGCACGCGGATAACTCCCGAGAGGTTGATGCATCCCGACAGCACGGTGTCGCCCACGCCGGCATCGCGGGGCATGCTCTCGCCCGTCAGTGCGGCGGTGTCGAGGCTTGTAGCGCCCTCTATGACGGTTCCATCAAGCGGCACCTTCTCGCCGGGCCGTATCTCGATGATGCTTCCCACGGCAACCTGCTCGGGGCTCACGTCCTCACCCTTCACGTCCTTACCCTTCTCACCGTTGTCGGAGATTTGTAATCCCCGACTGACAAGATGTGCCACGTCGGGTCTGACGTCCATCAGTTGGGCGATGCTCTGCCGACTCTGTCCTTCGGCATATTCCTCGAACAGTTCGCCCACGAGGAAGAAGAGCATCACGAACACGGCCTCGGGGAACTCCGTCTCAGCGCCGGGCATGAAGCCGATGAGCAGTGCGCCTATCGTGGCGACCGACATGAGGAAATGCTCGTTGAACATGTCGCCATGAGCTATGCCCTCTGCAGCTTCACGCAGGGTGCCGTGTCCCGCCACTAAGTAGGGCACGAGATAGACCAGTAGCAGCTGCCACGTCGTCAGTCCCGGAAAGCATTTCTCTACCATCACGGCTGCCACAAGCAGCACGGCCGCAATGCCTATCTGCCACAGCTGTCCGTGCAGTTCGCCATGCTCATGGTGATGTTCATGGTGATGTTCATGGGCATGTTGTTTCTCACATTTACATTGTTCCTTTTCCATACATTTTTCCTGTCAAAAAGATTGAACGGCTTTTTCCCATCGAAAGAACGGCTTTTTCCCATCGAAAGAACGGCTTTTTCCCAACGAAAGAACGGCTTTTTCTTATCGAAAGAACGGCTTTTTCCCATCGAAAGAACGGCTTTTTCTCTGAGCCCTCATTTTTTGCCTGCAAAGGTACGGAGAAGGAAATGCAACCCAGTTGCAAACTATGTCAAGTTTTTTTGCAAAAGGTCATTATTCAAGGGTCAATGGTCAATAATCAAGGGTCAAATGTTAATGTTTGGCGTATCTTTGCATCGTATTTCGCAAAAAACCTTATAATCTAAGAATATACTCATTTTCCTTAATCAATAACTGTTATTAAATCATTATTCTATGATGAACTTTAGTGATCATTCCAATTCCCGCAGCCGGAACATTCTCCAGCGCGGGTTAATGTCGCTGTTGTTTGTTGGCGCCTGCTCCATCGGGGCATACGCTCAGGGCAAGGTGACAGGCACGATTGTTGACGCCTCGGGCGAACCAGTCATTGGCGCCAGCGTCATGGTGAAAGGCACTTCGACGGGTGCAGTGACAGACATCAATGGTAATTTCACCATTGACAGGGCTCCCGCCAATTCTCAGCTGGTGGTCTCCTACGTGGGCTATCGCACGCAGACCATTCCTACTGACGGCCGCAGCAGCTTCAACGTTACCCTTGAGGAAGACAAGCAGCTGCTCGACGAAGTGGTGGTCGTGGGTTACGGTGTACAGCGCAAGAGCGACGTCACCGGTGCACTTACCCGTGTTGGAGAGAAAGAACTCAACGCTAAGCCCGTCAGCAACGCCTTCGAGGCCCTGCAGGGCAAGGCTGCCGGTGTGGACATCACATCGAGTGAGCGTCCCGGCACCGTGGGAAGCATCATGATTCGTGGTACGCGTTCGCTGAACGCCTCGTCGGCACCGCTCTACGTCGTCGACGGCGTGCCCCTCCAGGCAGGCGGCATCGAGACCCTGAACCCCCGCGACATTGAGGCCATCGACATCTTGAAAGATGCCTCCTCGACGGCTATCTATGGTAGCCGCGGCGCCAACGGCGTGGTGCTCATCACCACCAAGCGCGGACAGGAGGGCAAGATGCAGCTGAATTATCACGGCACCGTGACCTTCGAGAAGATTAAGGATAAGAGCCCCGCCATGTCGGCCAGCGACTACATCACCTGGCGTCGCTGGGCCTACTACAACTCAGCTCCCGACAAGTACACTCCTGGCAACCAGCCCACGCTGGAGCAGGATAAGAGCTTCTTCTCGGGCGACGAGGTGGCCTGGGCCAACATTGAGAAAGGCTGGGCCGGCGGCTCATGGGACGGCTCACGCGTGACCGATACCGACTGGACAGACTTCGTCACCCGCACGGGTGTCACGCAGGAGCACACGCTCAGCGCACGTGGCGGCACGAAGAATCTGAGTGGAAGCGTCTCCTTCGGCTACCTTAATAATAAAGGTACGCAAAAGGGACAGGAGTACAACCGCTATACCTTGAGCGCCACTGCCGACGCACAGGCCAAGCCCTGGTTCAAAGCCGGCGGCAGCCTCAACGTCAGCTACAGCGAGCAGGACTACGGTTATTCACGTACCGGCCAGTCGAGCAACTCTGGCCCCACCGACATCTACAGCGCTGCCAAGAGCATCCTGCGCTATGCCCTGCCTTACGACGATGCAGGCAACATCATCCTCATGCCCGGCGGCTCGGTGACCAACACCTACACCGTCATGGACGAGTGGAACAAGTCGAACGATAACCGTCAGACTTTCCGCGCATTGGGCAGCTTCTACGGCCTCGTGGACTTCGGCAAGATTTGGGAACCATTAGAGGGTCTGCAGTATAAGCTGCAGTTCGGCCCCGACTTCCGCTTCTTCCGTTCTGGCATCTTCATCGACGCTTCGTCGGCCGTTCGCGGCGGCGGCAACAACTATGCCACCCGCAACGACACCCGTAACTTCGCCTGGACGCTCGACAATATGATTATCTACAACAAGAGCATCGGCGACCACAGCTTCGGCCTCACCCTGCTGCAGTCGGCCTCGAAGAGCAATACCGAGAACAGCAACATGCACGGCGAGCGTGTGCCTCTGGCCTCGTTCCTGTGGAACAACATGGGCTCTATCGACATCACTGACGCTGCCAGCAAGGCCTCGATGGGCACCGGACTGAGCGAGTATGCCCTGTCGTCGTACATGGCCCGCATCAACTACTCCTGGAAAGACCGCTACCTGCTCACCGCCAGCGCCCGCTGGGACGGTTCGTCGGTGCTCGCCGAGGGCAACAAGTGGGACTTCTTCCCCTCCGTGGCACTCGGATGGCGCATGGAGCAGGAGGACTTCCTGAAGGACGTCACTTGGCTCGACCAGTTGAAGCTGCGCGTGGGTGTCGGTGTGACGGGTAACTCAGCTGTCGACCCCTACGGAACCCTCGGCGTCATCAGCAGCTACTGGATGCCCTTCTCGGCCGGTAACAGCCAGATTCTCGTCACCAACGAGCCTTACTACAGCAACAGCCAGAACAAGATGCCTAACAAGAACCTGTCGTGGGAGAAGACCACACAGTGGAACGTGGGTATCGACTTCAGCTTCCTCAAGGGCCGCATCGGCGGTACCCTCGACCTCTACACGTCGAAGACCAAGGACCTGCTCATGCTCATGACCGTGCCCTCGCTCTCGGGCTATCCCTCAATGATGGCCAACGTGGGCAAGACTTCGAACAAGGGTCTGGAGCTGACGCTGAACACCATCCCCGTGCTGACGAAGGACTTCATGTGGCAGTCGAACCTCAACTTCGCCTGGCAGAAGGACAAGATTGAAGAACTTTCCAACGGTAAGGAAGACGACATCAACAACGCCTGGTTCATCGGAGAGAGTATCGCTGTGTTCTATGGCTACGATAATGCCGGCATCTGGCAGGAGAGCGACGCCGCCGAGATGGAGAAATTCAATGCCAACGGACATAAGTTCACACCTGGTAGCGTGCGTCCCGTCGACCAGAACGGCGACTACAAGATTGAGTCGGACGACCGTGTCATCCTGGGCAACCGCAACCCGCGCCTCACGGCCGGATGGAGCAACACCCTCACGTGGAAGGGCATCGAGCTCTCACTCGAACTGCAGGGCCGCTTCAAGTATATGGTCAGCACCGGCGGCGAAGGTCAGCTCGGTATGTATCAGCAGCGCGAGATTGACTACTGGCGTCCCGACAACACCGGCGCAGACTGGCAGAAGCCTGTCTACAGCACCGCCGGAGGCGACTCCTACTCTGGCCTCCTCGGATTCAAGGACGCATCGTTCATCAAGATTCGTAACCTCTCGCTGGGCTACAACCTCGACAAGAGCATCTGCAACTGTCTCGGCATCAACGGCGCCAAGATCTATGTGCAGGGCAAGAACCTCGGCATGCTCTACTCCTCGGTCGACTTCATGGACCTCGACACCGGCTGGACTTACTACAACCGTGGCTTCACCGTGGGCCTCAACGTGGAGTTCTAACCTAATGAACTAATGAACTAACAAATCGTAAATAGAAAATCAGTAAATCGTAAATATTATGATTACCACAATAAATAAATTATTCTGCGCCGGTCTCGTATGCTGCGCTATGTCCGCAGCCCTCACCTCCTGCGGCGATGACTTCCTGAAGGAGGATGCCGGTCATCTCTACACCGACGCACTGCTTGAGACCGAGGAAGGCGCACTGAAGATGGCTGCCGGACTCTACGGAAACATTCGCTGGCACTTCGGTTATGAGTGGGCCTACGGCACCACACTCTACGGATGCGATGAGTTCACCAATGGCGCAGACCTCACGGCCGAGCCTTGGAACACCTACGACAACCGTCTGCAGCCCCTCGACTGCACCACCGCACTCGGCGCAGCCAACAACAACTGCCCGCCCGTCAGCGGACTGTGGAACCAGATGTACTACGGCATCTCCACCGCTAACCTGGTCATTGCCAAGGCCGAGAAGGTGAGCGACGAGGACAGCCGCAACAAAGCCCTGGGCGAGGCCTACTTCCTCCGTGGCTATAACTACTACCGCCTGTTCGCACAGTATGGTGGCGTGGTCATACAGACCGAGCCGGCCAACGGCGACGTGAAGAAGGACTACACCCGCTCCACGGCTGAGGAAACCCTCAACCAGGTCATTGCCGACCTGGAGCAGGCCTACAAACTGCTGCCCACCACCAAATGGCGCGGCAATGGCACCTGGACTAAGTACACTGCTGCTCACTTCCTGGCCAAGGCCCTGCTCTTCCGCCAGTCGGAGCGTAACAGCTCGTGGAACAGCAGCTACGACAAGAATGCTGACCTGAATAAGGCCATCGCCCTTTGCGACGAGGTCATCGCCGCCTGCCCCCTGGCAGCCAACTACGGCGACCTCTATGCCAACTGGACGGGCATCAACTGCCCCAACGAGGGACTGCCTGAAATCCTGATGGCTGCTGAGCACAACGGCGACGCTACCACGCAGGGACGCTTCGGCAACCGTACCTACAACTACTTCTCGCCGCAGTTCTCGAACTTCTCCGGCGGTTGGGTGCGCCGTGGTGCTTACATCGGCGAAATGGACTTCCAGCGTTGCCGACCTACGGAGTACACTTACTCCACGTATGACAACGTGAACGACGCCCGTCTGTGGAAGACCTTCAAGACTGTCTACGGACTGAACAACATCGGTGTCACCAAAAAAGAAGGCAACGAAACCGTCTATGACCGCGAAAAGGTGGCTGCCGACAACGGCATCCAGCTGTCTCAGGTGCCTGAGTTGGGCGACCAGGGTATCATCTTCATCCTCAATAAGAAGAGCGACAACCGCTTCGACGGCGAGCCTTACGGCACCTTCGGACGTGGAGGCCAGGCACACTCCTTCGTCAATCCTGAGACGGGCAAGTGGGTACCCAATGCATTCCCCCTCTTCATGGATGGAAAGTATGTGCTCTACAACTACGGCGTGAGCGGCAACACCGCCACCTCGAACGTCTTCTGCGGCATCAACAAGACCGCCGACGGCAGCCGCACGGCTGAGAAGGGCGACGCTCACCGCGACGTCATCATGGCCCGCACAGGTGAGACCTATCTCGTAAAGGCTGAGTGCCAGGTGCGCCTGGGCAAGTACCAGGATGCCATCAACACTGTCAACGTGCTCCGTGCCCGTGCCCAGTGGAAGGACGGCGAAGATCGCAGCTACTATACCGACGGCTCCATGGCATTCCTGAAGGCCGACGGGGGTATGGCTGACAACAGTATCGCCGGTAACAACTCCAACTGCTCCAACGGCACCAAGACGCTGACCATGACCGAGGCTTACTACGCTTCTCACCTGCACAAGAACACCTACTACCTCTCAACAGGTATTGAGGAGACCACGGCAGCCAGCGACCTGCAGATTAAGAGCTACAGTCAGTTGCCTGAGGAAGATGAGGCAATCCTCGCCGCCATCGGTGCTACGAGCGACTATGACCGCATGCTGAACTTCATCTTCAACGAGCGTACCCGTGAGTGCCTGGGTGAGTGGAACCGTTGGGAAGAGTTGAGCCGCGCCGGACTGCTCATCAAGCGTGCCAAGGCCTTCAATCCCGAGGCCAAGAACATCACGGCAAACAAGCATGAGCTGCGTCCTATTCCGCAGGCATTCATCGATGCCCTGCAGAACGCTGACGGCACCAACCTCTCTGACGACCAGAAGAAGGCATGGCAGAATCCCGGATATTAAATCCATCTAACGGCGGCATGAAGTCGCTTGCTAAGGAAACGGCCATTTATGGTCTGTCGAGCATAATCGGCCGTTTCCTTAATTACCTTCTTGTACCTCTCTATACGGCGAAGATGACTGCCGAGAGCGGCGGATATGGCGTCATTACCAATATGTACGCCATTACCGCTTTGCTGCTGGTGCTGCTCACCTTCGGTATGGAGACAACCTTCTTTCGCTTTGCCACGAAAGGAGACGATTTGCCCAGCCGTGTTTTTTCCACGGCCCTTATCGGCGTGTCATCGGCAGCTACGCTTTTCTTCTTCGCTGTACTGCTGTTCCTCACGCCAGTTTCATCGTTCCTGGGCTATGAGCAGACACCACAGTACGTCTGGGTGATGGCCTTGACGGTGAGTGTCGATGCCATCCGTGCCATACCATTTGCCTACCTGCGTCAGCAGAAGAAGGCTTTGAAGTTTGCCACCCTGCAGCTGCTCAACATCGGCATCAACATCGTACTCAACGTGATTTACTATCTTGGGATGGACGGTCACGACCCGGGTTACGCCTTCTACATCAACCTCCTGTGCTCTGTCGTTATTACCCTTTGCTTGGCGAAGGAGATAGCAAATATACGTTGTGGCTTTGACCCTGCGCTTATGCGCCGCATGCTGGTCTATGCTTGGCCTATCGTGCTGCTTGGCATTGTCGGCATCCTCAATCAGGTGGCCGACAAAATCCTCTTCCCCTTTGTCTATCCTGGCGATGACATGAGAGAGCAGCTCGGCATTTACGGTGCCTGCGTGAAGATAGCCATGATTATGGCCATGATTACCCAGGCTTTCCGCTATGCCTACGAGCCGTTTGTGTTCAACAGCAGCAAGAGTAATGGGAGTGATGGGAATAATGAGAATAATGGGGAGCTTCAGGCAAAGGCCATGAAGTACTTCATCATCTTCACCCTTCTGGCCTTCCTCTGTGTGGTGGGCTGGCTCGATGTGCTGAAGTATATCATTCCCGAGAACTACCGTGTGGGTCTCCGAGTTGTGCCAATCGTCATGGCGGCAGAGATCATGATGGGTATTTACTTCAACCTCTCATTCTGGTATAAACTTTCTGACAAGACCTACTGGGGAGCCGTTTTTGCCAGCATTGGTTGTGCCGTGCTCATCGCCGTCAATGTGTTTTTCGTGCCCCGTTTCGGCTATATGGCCTGTGCGTGGGCAGGCTTTGTGGGCTATGCTGTCTCTATGACGCTCTCCTACATCGTCGGCCAGCGTCTGCATCCTATCCCTTATCCCATGCAGCAAATAGCCTACTACATCATCCTTGCCCTTGTCTCATGGCTCAGTATGAAGTACTTTGCCGACATACTGCCGCAATGGGGATCGCTCATCTATAACACTCTTGTCATTATCTTCTTCGTCACCATCATCGTGCGCCAGGACTTCCCCCTGAGCAATCTCCCCGTCGTAGGAAAGTATTTCAGACGTTGAG
Organism: Prevotella sp.; assembly: GCA_017645905.1. Lineage (GTDB taxonomy): Bacteria > Bacteroidota > Bacteroidia > Bacteroidales > Bacteroidaceae > Prevotella. The sequence goes on from JAGCNO010000145.1 coordinate 38,104, forward strand.
AATAATCACAACCCGTCGCGGTAGAAGTCTAATGCCTCGGTGATTTCCTCTTTCGTGGCTGTCTGGTCTATTCGGATGTCGCCGATGTCGCCCAAGAGGGTGAAGTTGATGATGTCGGCGGTGTTTTTCTTGTCGTGTGTCATCAGCTCCAGTAGGGTGGGGTAGTCGTCGCAGGTGATGGGCATGCGGCCATAATTCTCGAGGATGAACTTCACCGTCTGTCGCATCTTGTCCACAGGGAAGCCCGTCTTCATAACGCAAAGATAGAGCTCGCACACCAGCCCGTAGGCTACAGCGTAACCGTGAAGGATAGGTTTCCGCTGCATCGCCAGCGACTCGAAGGCGTGACCGATGGTGTGTCCCAGATTCAGGGCTTTTCGGATTCCCTTCTCGGTTGGGTCTTCCTCAACGATACGTTGTTTGACACGGACGCTGCTGTCAAGGAGTTGCTGGAGGTTCCGGGTGTCAAAGTTCAGCAGCTCTGCCCAGGTGTCATCATCGCTAATGAGTCCGTGCTTAAGCATCTCGGCATATCCGGAGAGGATGTTCTCATGGTCGAGTGTGCGCAGGAAGACGGTGTCGAGCAGCACGCAACGGGGGATGCTGAACACTCCAATCTCGTTTTTCAGTCCTCCGAAGTTGAAGCCCGTCTTGCCTCCGACAGAGGCATCGACCATAGAGAGTAGGGTAGTGGGGACGTTAATATAAGTAATCCCCCGTTTGAATGTCGACGCAGCAAAGCCTCCGAGGTCAGTCACCATTCCGCCGCCCAGGTTCACCATCAGCGAGTGGCGCGTGGCGCCGAGCCGTTGCAGTTCGCTCCAAACGTGGCAGACGGAGTCAAGGCTCTTATTGGTGTCGCCGGCGGGGATGGTGATGACGTGAGCGCGTGGCGGGGATTGCAAATCCCCGTTAACAAACGGGACACCTGCCAACACGGGCAGGCACAGCTTGCGTGTGGTCTCATCGGTGAGCACGAACAGACGGTCGGCCTTGCAAGCATTGATGGCCTCTGTGAGCTCGCGCTCCAGGTCTGTGACCATTATCACATCACCACTTACTTTCATAGTTCCCGCTCGTGCTTTAGGATTTCATGATACCGCTTCGTGTCCTTCAGCAACTTGGCGGCCTCCTGGTAGACCTTGTCGTAGGCCAGACCGGCAGCAATAGACCCCGCCTGGTAATAGTTGGCGGCGATGATATCGAGCTCGAGCACCTCCTGAATGGCGTCGCGGTGCTTGTCCAGTTCGGTGGCCAGGTCGTGTTTAAGACGCTGTCCGAGGGCGTCGAAGGCCTCGCGGGCATCGTCGTAGTAGCCCTCAAACTTCGCCGTCTTCACCAGCTCATCAAACTGTTTTCGCGACTGGTCATCGTAGGTGAAGCCACTATCAATAACCCTCTGTCGGAACTCCTGCCAGTCCTCGTCGGTAAGGTGGAACTCCTTTGCCGGAGCTATCTGCGGGTGGCGTTCGAGATAATATACCACATAGTCGAAGAGCACCTCGGTGGAGTCCAGACCGCCTGTAGAGAGGTAGTAGGCTATGTTGGGCATGGTGTCGTTCTTCACCTCCAGATCAGGCTTGATGCCTCCTCCGTCGCGCACCTCGCGACCATTACGGGTGTAGAACACATGTGTGAGCGAATCAGGCGTACGGTCGGCATAGAGGCTGGAACTCCTCCCATTTCTGTTAGTCGTGGTAGACTCCCTCTGCTTGGCGTAGTTGATGGCCTGTATGCAGCGGCCAGAGGGAATGTAATATTTCGAGGTCGTAATCTTCACGTTCGTGTTGTAGGGCAGGTCCATTGGCACCTGTACGAGACCTTTTCCATAGGTACGCGTGCCCATGACGACGGCACGGTCGAGGTCCTGTAGCGCCCCGCTGGTGATTTCGCTGGCCGATGCCGTCTCTCCATTGACAAGGACGACGAGGGGCATAACGGTGTCGACAGGCTCCAAGCGCGTGGTATAGGAACGGCTGGCCTGCCTAATCTTTCCACGATTCTCCACCACCATCTGTTCCTGCGGCACCCAGATGTTCACAAGGTCTACGGCCTCCATTTCGGCACCGCCGCCGTTACTGCGCAGGTCGAGCACCATGCCTCGTGCACCCTGCTTCTTCAGCTCGACAAAGGCACGTCGCACCTCCTTGGCGCTGCCCTCGGTAAACTGGTTGAAGTTGATGTAGCCTATGGAGTCGGCCGAAAGCCCGTAGTAGGGCATCTCGGGCAACTTGATGTTGCGGCGGGTGATTTTGAACTTCATCTCCTTCTCCTTACCGTCGGTCTGGGGGCGCAGCACCTTCAGCACGAACGTCGTTCCGGCATCGCCGCGCAGGTGGCTGCTCACGTAACTGACGTTCTTGTCGGTCATCAGCGAGTCGTCGATGGAGACGATGATGTCGCCCTTCTTCAGTCCTATTTCCTGAGCGGGCATGCCTTCGTAGGGTTCATCGATGACCACGCGCTTCAGCCTCGAGTGGTATTTCACCAGCGCCCCGATGCCGGCATATTTTCCGGTGAGCATCATCTTCAGGTTCTTTGTCTCCGAGGCAGGGTAGTACTCCGTGTAGGGGTCGAGCGATCGGAGCATACCGTCTATGGCGGCCGTCATGGTGGTGGCGGGGTTGAGCGTGTCGACATAGAGCAGGTCGAGGTTGCTATAGAGCGAGTTGAAGATGTCGAGGTTCTTGCCTACCTCCAGGTTGTGGTTGGAATCCTGCGCCTTCACCGTCATTGTGCTAATAGCGGTCAGCAGGAACAGCCAGAGTTTCATTCTCATTGTGAACAGCTAAAATTTTTCCCGAATCGGCCGTTAGAAAACACGTCCTGACTTTGAGCCGTCCAAACTATGGGTTTGAGCCGTTCAAACTCTGAGTTTAAGCCGTCCAAACTATGGGTTTGAACCGTTCAAACTCTGAGACCTCCCTAATAACCGGTTTGGGGGTGTTAATAATGCGTGCAAAGTTAGGCTATTTTTCCTACCCCGCCAAATTTTTTAACTGCTTTTTGTCTTTCTTGGATATATTCTTTGGCCAATTCAAAATAAAAATGTAACTTTGCACTCACAAATGTAAAAACCTTTTGATGATGAAACAAAATCTAAGAAGAACACGCATTGTTCAAACTACTATCCTGATTGTTTTGCTGATGTCAGCATGGTGTGGTGTTCAGGCGCAAAACGCTTATAGTGGCACCGTCGTTGCCGATGAGGGCGCGTGGTGCTGGTTTGCCGACCCGAGAGCCCTTCACTACGAAAATGCCGCTGGCACCATCAATGCCTCCTATATCGGCTACATCGACGTGCACGGCAATGTCAAGGCCACGCAGTACGACTGGCTCACGGGCCGCAAGACCGATGTGCTGGTGCGCAGCTACTTTCAGCCCGACGACCACAACAACCCCACCTTTCTGGTGCTCCCCGACGAGCGCGTGATGATTTTCTACACTCGCCACACTGACGAGCCGCGCATCTGGTACCGCATAAGCCGCAAGCCAGGCGACATCACCGCCCTGGGCGAAGAGAAATACCTGGCCACGGCCGACAATACCACCTATCCCTCGCCGTTCATACTTAGCGACGACCCGCAGCACATCTATCTCTGCTGGCGAGGCATCAAGTGGCACCCCACCATCGCACGCCTGACCATGCCCGACTCCGAGGACAACTGCAAGTTCGACTTCGGACCGAAGCAGATGGTGCAGAGCACGGGCGCACGGCCCTACGCCAAATATCAGAGCAACGGCAAAGACAAGATTTACGTGAGCTACACCACCGGACACCCTGACAATGAGATGCCCGACTGGCTCTATTTCAACGTCGTGGACATCAACCACGGCAACGGGCCCATTCTGCGCGATCTGAACGGCAAGCAGCTGAGCGTCATACAAAACGGCGTGTTCAACGTCAGCAAGACCGACAGCTATGCCAACAACTATCCCGCCACCATCGTAGACCGCACGGCCAATATCCGCAACTGGGTGTGGCAGATAGCGCTGGACAAGAACGAGAACCCTGTCATCGCCTACCCGCACATTGACAACGCCAAGACGACGCATGTCTATTGGTATGGCCGCTGGACAGGCTCGACATGGCGCAATACGTGGGTGCAGTATGGCGGACATGCGTTCCACCAGAACTGGAACTCCACCGAACTGTGCTACAGCGGAGGCATGGCCCTCGACCCCGACAATATCAATGACCTGTACCTCAGCATACCTACCAAGAACGGACAGTACAATAAGGACGGCGTCTACGAGATTTGGCGATATACCATCGACGACGAGGGCAAGGTGGCCGCCTCAGAGCAGCTGACACAAGGCTCGGCGAAAAACAACGTGCGCCCCTACATTATGCCCGGCTCAGCAGGCTCGCCTATGCGACTGGTGTGGATGCAGGGCGACTACTACTACTGGATAGTGAAGCAGGGCTATCCTAAAGGCTACCCCACTGGCATTCGCTGCGATTATGACTGGCAAGAACTGCCCACCGTGGAGCCTGCCGACCTCACTGTTCCTGCATGCCTCTGCTTCGGCACGAACCAGACGGTGACCATGGCCTTTGCCATGAACACATCGAAATACGAAGGGACGCTCTTCACCATCGACGGTAACGTACCCCTGACCTACCGCCTGCGCGCTAGTGACCAATACCCGGAGATTGTGCTGGGCGACAAGGTCTACCGCAGCCAGAACCGCCTGCTCACCAGCGACGATTGGGCAACGCTCTCGACAGGCACAAGTGGCGATAACCACCCCACAAAGGTCACTACGTGGGTGCTCACGCTGACCTACGACGGACACACACTGACCACCTACCGTAACGGACTCGTAGACCAGGTGATTGAGACGGAAGGACTGGACGGCCTGATCGATGCAAGCGGCACCACGGGCGAAGACGGAGAGGTGACACCCTATAACCACACCTGCCTATACATCGACTTGGACTATGTGTGCCACTCTCCCATGGTGGTGCAGGAGAAGGTACGCAATGCGCAGAAAGAAGCACAGTCACAGCTGGGCAGTGCGGCCCTCGACGTCCTGCAGCTACCTGCCGAGACACGTACCGACCTGGTGCTGCCGTCTACCTCGCTGGGTATGGACGTCAGCTGGACCTCTTCCGACGAGACAGTCATCACCTCCGGCGGCGTGCTCCTGCCCCTGAAAGCTGATGCCATGGTCACCCTCACCGCAACAATAGGAAGTAATAGCCGCTCTTTTGAGGTGAAAGCCCTGCAACGCGACATCCCCAAGAATCTGCGTTATGCCAAGGACAGCCTCGACCTGACTGCAAACACCGCCACGGGCTTCAGCACGAACAAGTATGAGGTGGCTCCGGCAGGACTGCTTGCCGGGTTGCGCTCGTTCACGTTTCTCGTCACCGTCAACGCTAAGAGCCTCGCCTCCATGCCGCGTGTCTACGACTTCGGCTCGGGCAGCGGCAACAGTATCTTCCTGAGGGCAAACCCGCTGGCAGCTGGCGTGAAATATAATGGCGGAACCACAACCATGGTCAGTGGGACGACGACACTCGCCACCAACAAGGACTATCGTCTGGCCGTGACTTACGATGCCGCCTTGCGTACAACTAAAATATATATAGACGGCGTGGAGAACACCAGCGGAACAGCCAACCAGGTGGAGGCCTATCAGCTGGAGCAGCTGGCAAGAGACACGCGCAACTACATCGGCCGTACACAGTGGTGGGATAGTAACGTGGCTTCCAGCAACGTGGACTTCAAAGGCACCATCGACGGCTTCCGCCTCTACGATGTTTGCCTCACTCGCAAGGAGATTTGCGAGCTGCAAGGTCTCCCTTATGAGCAAAAGGAGTTGCCCACGGCACTGGTGAACGGCGACTTCGAGAGCTCTTATTCAGTGCAGGCCGGCAGCGGAGTGAGCAGCGACCGCGCCATCTATGTGCCACAGGGATGGACGGTGCAGCGCAGCAATCCCAACGAGAACGACATCACGGCGTTGCGAAGTGGCGACCTCTACTATAATTTCTTCGAGGCCAACCCAGCACCTTCGTCTGACAGCAAACAAACCTACTGGATTCGACAGAACTGGGGCACACCCACGCTGACCCTTACCCAGGAGCTACGCCTGCCCGAGGGCAAGTATGTGCTCAGTGCCGATTTGTGGAAAAGCGGACTGGGCGGTGACGCCATCATCAGCGTCATCACCGAGGGCGGAACCACCGTCAGCTGCCCCTCGTTGGACAACAAGGAGGAATGGCAGCAGGTGAACATCGCCTTCAAGAGCGACGGCGACGCCTCGACCACCATCCAGCTGGCTGCTATTCACACGTCTAGCGGTTCTACCAAGATTATTGGTTTCGACAACATCGTCATTCAGATGGAGGGCGATATGAAGGGCGACGTGAACGTCGACGGTGCCGTCGACGTGGCCGACATTGCCGCCATCATCGACGTCATGGCAGGTAGCAGCCTGCAGTACAAGGGGAGAGCCGACGTGAACGCCGACCATACGGTCGACGTGGCCGACATCGCCTCCGTCATCGACATCATGGCGGCTGTACATTAATAACAACCGGAAAATTGTGATTCGTTAAAACTAAAACTATTTTATAACCATGAGAAAAACGTTTTTATCTATTTTTACCGTTCTGTGTCTCTCTCTGTCGGCTATGGCTGCCGATATGACACCCGTCTGGCGCAACCCCGAAGTGAACCAAGTGAACCGCGAAGCGCGCCGTGCCGACTTCTTCGCCTACGAGACGGAAGACCTGGCCAAGGCCGGCGACAAGACCAAGTCCAGCCGCTACCTCTCTATGGAAGGCAAGTGGCGCTTCAACTTCGTGAAGGACCATAACCTCGCACCGAAGGACTTCTTCTCGCTGAAGTTCGATGACTCCAAGTGGGTAGAGTTCCCTGTGCCAGGACTTTTCGAGATTGAGGGCTATGGCGACAAGACCTACAAGAATGCCGGCTATGCCTGGTGTACTACCTTCGACAATAACCCGCCCTACATCGGCGAAACTAACAACTACACTGGTTCCTACCGCCGCACTTTTGAGTTGCCTGCCGACTGGAATGGCCAGGAAGTCTACTTCCACGTAGGCTCTGCCACCAGCAATCTCTCGCTGTGGGTCAACGGCAAGTACGTGGGCTACTCGGAGGACGCTAAGGTGGCTGCCGAGTTCAACATCACGAAGTACCTGAAGAAAGGCCAGAACCTCATCGCCATGCAGGTGATGCGCTGGTGCGACGGCTCGTACCTCGAGGACCAGGACTTCTGGCGCTTCACCGGTATCGCCCGTGAGGTGTATCTCTATGCCCGGCCGAAGCAGCATGTTAAAGACATCACCATTACGGCCAGTCTTGATGACAGTTATAAGGAGGGCATTTTGGAATTTAATACCACAGCAACTGTGGACGGCAGTGTCATTTACGAACTGATGGATGAGAAGGGTAACACCGTGTTCTCCATGCCTTCTGGTTGCGGAACACTCGTGGGCAAAGTCTTATCTGTGAAGCCTTGGTCTGCCGAGGAACCAAACCTTTACACCTTAGTGATAAAATTCTACTCTGAGAAGGTGAAGCAGAGTAAAACCCTGCTTTCATCGCTTTCTTCAGGAGACGACAAGGCTGTCATTGATGAATACAAAAAGCAATTGGCTTCAGCAGAGCCTAAAGAAGTCATTGTGCAGCGAGTAGGTTTCCGTAAAGTCGAAATCAAGAACGCCCAGCTTCTGGTTAACGGCCAGCCTATATTAATAAAGGGTGCCGACCGCCACGAGCTCGACCCCGACGGCGGCTATATTGTCTCGATGGACCGCATGATTCAGGACATCAAGATCATGAAGCAGCTGAATATCAACGCCGTGCGTACCTGTCACTATCCCGACGACCCGCGCTGGTATGACCTCTGTGACGAGTATGGCATCTACGTCACCGCCGAGAGTAACCTCGAGAGCCACGGCATGGGCTACGGGGAGGGCACTCTGGCCAAGCGGGCAGACTTTGAGAAGGCCCACATCGAGCGTCAGGAGGGCAACGTCCTCGTGTTGAAGAACCACCCCAGCATCATCGTATGGTCATTAGGCAACGAGGCCGGCTATGGCCCCAACTTCGAGAAAGCCTATGACTGGGTAAAAGCTACTGACCCGACTCGCCCCTGCCAGTTTGAGCAGGCCCGTGAGAATGGCAAGACCGACATCTTCTGTCCTATGTATGCCGACTACAACCACTGTGAGCGTTACTCGAAGGGCGACAACCCGCGACCGCTCATCCAGTGCGAATATGCCCATGCTATGGGTAACTCTATGGGCGGCTTCAAGGAGTACTGGGAGCTGATTCGCAAGTATCCGAAGTATCAGGGCGGCTACATCTGGGACTTTGTGGACCAGGGAATGCGTGACAAGAGCCCCGTCACAGGACGTGAAATCTTTACCTATGGCGGCGACTACGGCAAATATCCTGCCTCAGACTATAACTTCAACTGCAACGGTATCATCGCCCCTGACCGCCGCTTCAACCCCCACGCCTATGAGGTGCAGTACTATTACCAGAGCGAATGGATTACCGACAAGGGCTTCAAGGACGGTAAGCTGGAGGTCTATAACGAGAACTTCTTCAAGAACCTCGACGACCTGGAACTCGTATGGTTCGTGGGCGGAGCTGCCGGCAATGGTCACCACCGTGAGGGTGTCCCCGCCGGTCTGACCTATGGTCACGGCGGCACCATCGACCTTAGCGGCATCGCTCCCCAGCAGCGTAAGGTGATTACTGACGAGAAGCTCGGCGAGACCGTCACGAAAGTGCTCGGCCATCATGGCGACAACGAGCTCTTCCTCAACTTCTACTTCAAGTCGAAGAACGGTGCTCCCCTCGTCGACAAAGGCCAGGTTCTGGCTAAGCAGCAGTTCAAACTGAGCGATTACCCTTGGCCGGAACTGTCCGGAAAACCCAGAGAATCCGGAACCTCCGGAATAGCTAAGGAGGAGACCAACACCTACGTGAAGCTCTCCGCCGCCGGCACCGACCTCTATGTGGGTAAGCATACCGGCTGGATAGACTATATCACTGTTGACGGCCGTGACATGCTCCAGAACCGTGAAAGCATCGTTCCCGAGTTCTGGCGTGCTCCGACTGACAATGACTACGGTGCTGGCCTTCAGCGTCGTTTTGAGACCTGGCGTGATCCACAGATGAAGATAAAGGACTTCCGAGTAGCCGACGGTTCCATCGACGTAACCTTCGACCTCCCCGACCAGAAGGCCACCCTCACCATGACCTACTCCCTTACCCCCGACGGCGAGGTCATAGTCCGTGAGCAGCTCTCCACCGATAAGGAGGCTAAGGTTAGCAACCTCTTCCGCTACGGCATGGTGCTGCAGATGCCCAAGGCCTTCGACCGTATCAAGTACTACGGCCGCGGCCCCATCGAGAACTACATCGACCGACGTGACTCTGAGTTCCTCGGCATCTACGAGAACGAGGTGCAGAAGGAGTACTTCGAGTATGTCCGTCCGCAGGAGAGTGGCAACCACACCGACATCCGCTGGTTTCAGGTGCTCGACAAGGATGGCAAGGGTCTCTGTTTCTATGGCAATGCCCCGATGGAGGCTTCAGCCCTGCCTTACACCCGCGACCAGCTGGACGACGGCCCTCACAAGGACAAGGCTTGGGGACATCACTCTGGCGACCTTATCCCCGCCGGACTTACCGAGGTACACATCACCCAGCGCCAGTTCGGCCTTGGCTGTGTGAACAGCTGGGGAGCCTGGCCTCGCGAGGAGTACCGCCTGCCATATAAGGACTACGACTTCACCTTCGCCATCAAGCCCGTGAAGTAATAAATTGATAATCGAAAATTAGTAAATCGTAAATTGGAATACATGTCACAAGAGGGCTACGACAAGCTCGTAGCCGAACTTCACCAGCTGGAAAGCGTAGACCTTCCCCAGGTGCGTGAGGCCATTGCCGAGGCCCGCGACAAGGGTGACCTCAGCGAGAACTTCGAGTATCACGCCGCCAAGCGCGAACAGGCACGGCTGCTTAGCCGTATCCGCTTCAAGCAGCGCGTCCTCGAGTTTGCCAGAGTCATTGATACGTCAAGGCTTGACGGCAACAATGTAGGACTGCTCAGCAAGGTGGAACTCACCAATATGACCACCAACAGCCACATGGCCTATACCATCGTCAGTCCTCATGAAGCCAACCTGCGCGAAGGGAAGATTTCCATCAAGTCGCCCATCGCTCAGGCACTTCTGAAGAAGAAAGCAGGCGACATCGTCGAGGTTCGCGTCCCAGCCGGTCTGATGAAGTTACGCATCGAAAGCGTCAGCCTCTGAAACTATGCGTCCCCTATTACTCACCTGCCTCCTCCTGCTGAGCGGGATTACCGCCAACGCGCAGCATGCCCTTCCTGAGGAGTTCGCTAATGCAAAGTGGATTGCGATGGAGGCCGACTCCTCCATCCTCTTCCCTCACGTACACCTGCTGAAGGCCAAGTCGGAGAAGGGACAGACGCTGAAAGCCTACGAGCTGCCCGTGCTGGTGAAGACCACGACCCTAAAAAAGGGGAAGGTGAAGCGAGCCTGGGCTGACATCTGCGGACTTGGGCAGTACGAGTTGTTCATTGGTGGCAGTAGGGTGGGCGACTATTTCCTCAGTCCCGGCTGGACGATGTACAACAAGCGGCTGTTCTACAACGAGCTGGACGTTACTGAAATCCTACAGAACATCAGCGCCAAGCGGCTAACCCTTTTCTCTATAGAGGTGATGCTGGGCGGCGGCATGTACGACATCCCCCTCAAGGGCTACCACAAGATGGGCGGCTCATGTGGTGCTCCGAAGCTGTTGTTCTGTCTTCACGTGGAGTTAGAAGACGGGAGGACGCAGACCATCGTCAGCGACGAGTCGTGGAGCTACCACCCCAGTCCTGTCCGTTACGCCAGCATCTATGCCGGCGAGTGGTACGACGCCAGCTTTCAGTTGAAGAACAGCCACACCTCATTATGGCGCACGGGTTCGTGTGTCATCACGAAGCCTCATTGGGACGTCCCGTTGGTAAAACAGCAGCCGGGCACCTTCGTCAAAATAAGCCGTGAGCTGCCAATGGAACCTCTCACCTTTGGGGATGGGTCGGGGGTGGGAAGCCTTTACGATACTCACCAGAACTGTTCGGGCATTGTTCGTATCAAGGTGCGTGGCAAGTGTGGACAGAGCATCACCCTGCGTCCTGCCGAGGTGCTCAAAGACGGCAAGATTTACCAACGTTGCATGCCTGGCTACGAATGGAAGTACACCCTTCGTGGTTACAAGGACGGTGAGACCTGGCAGCCCCAGTTCTCCTACACTGGCTTCCGCTATGTCGAGGTGGAGGCCGACGAGGGCGTGGAACTCTTAGAACTGACCGGCCTCCACACCACGACCGACGCGCCGGAGGTAGGTTCCTTTGAGTGCTCCGACACCTTATTTAATAAGATACACTCGCTTATCGACTGGGCCATACGCAGCAACCTCGTCAGCATCACTACCGACTGCCCCACTCGTGAAAAGCTGGGCTGGCAGGAGCAGAACCACCTCATGGCCTACTCGCTCATGTATCGTTACGACATGCTCCCGCTGATGAACAAGATAGCCGACGACCTAGCCGACTCGCAGCATGCCGACGGGGCCATTCCCACCATCGCGCCTGAATATGTACTGTTCGATGCCGGCAGCGGTTTCGAGGACACTCCCGAGTGGGGAGCCTCGTTCATCCTCTGTCCTTGGTACACTTACCAATGGTACGGCGACGACTCAGCCCTTCGCAAGCACTACGACGGCATGAAGCGCTACATCGGCTACCTGCTCTCACGTGCCGATAATTACATCCTCGACTACGGCCTCGGCGACTGGTTTGACATGGGTCCCGAACGTCCGGGCAAGGCACAGCTCACCAGCGTTGCCCTCACTGCTACGGCGATGCTTTACTATGAGCTGACCACCATGCAGCAGACAGCCCTCCATCTTGACCACAAGGCCGATGCCCGGCACTTCGCCGAGACTGCAGCCCTTGTGAAGCAAGCCTTCAACCAGCGCTTTGCCACCGGCGATGAGCGTGTCTATGAGAACGGCAGCCAGACGGGCTTAGCTATGGCTCTCTACATGAACCTCGTCACCGACAGCACCCGACAGCCAGCCCTCGACGCTCTCGTTCGTGACATCGAGCAACGCGGCTATGCCCTCACGGCGGGCGATGTCGGCTTCCGCTACGTAGTCCAGGCGCTGCAGCAGAACGGGCGTAGCGACATCATCTACCTCATGAACCACAATGACACCGTGCCCGGCTATGCCTATCAGCTGAAGCAAGGTGCCACCGCGCTTACCGAGAGCTGGCAGGCCTACGACAACGTGTCGAACAACCACCTCATGCTCGGACACCTCATGGAGTGGCTCTACAGCGGACTGGGTGGCATCACTCATCTCAACCCTCAACCCTCAACCCTCCACTCTCAACTCTCAACTCTCAACTCTCAACCCTCAACTCTCAACTCTCAACCCTTCACTCATCACTTCATGATTGCCCCGCAAATGGTGGGCGACGTAACCTGGGCTAGGACTTCGCTCAACACGCCCAAGGGAAAGGTTTCCTGCTACTGGACCAGAGACCCTTCAAAAGGCACATGGACCATCGACGTGACCATTCCCGAAGGCTCAGACGCAGAGGTTCATCTTCCCGACGGCCGACAAGTAACCGTCAAGGAAGGCAAGCACAGCTTCTCATCATCCAACTAACTCCTAACTCTCAACTCTTAACTCTCAACTCTCAACTCTCAACTATGATCGCCATCTACACACTCACCTCCGAGTTGCACGACGAAGCCGCCGTGTCTGCCGTAACCAAGGAGTTTCTTGGTAGTCTCGGCTTTGACTTCGACTATAAAGGCAGCAATTATGAAGACTACGGCACCCATCCCCTCGACCTCATTTACGTTCGTACTGGAGGCACCGAGGGCATCTTCAAGCGACTGCTGCCCGACTTGCAGAAGAAGTCGCAGTTGGAGGGGATTTGTAATCCCCGACCCATCTACCTCCTTACCTCTGGCAAGAGCAACTCCTTGGCCGCCTCGATGGAAATCCTCTCCTACCTGAACCAGCAGGGCATGAAGGGCGAAATCATTCACGGCCCAGCCGAATACATCCGCAGCCGCATCGGCATCCTCGCCAAGGTGAGCAAGGCACGCAAAAGCCTAATCGGCTGCCGTCTGGGTGTCATCGGCCGACCCTCCGACTGGCTCATCTCCAGCAACGCCGACTACAACATCCTGAAAGAAAAGATCGGCCTCGTAATGGTCGACATCCCTATGGACGAGCTGCTTAATGCCTGCAAGGAATCCAGCATCTACGACGCCCTGAAGACCATCATCCGTAAGCACGACCTCCAAGGCTTCACCCTTCGCTGCTTCGACCTGCTCACCGCCCTCAAGGATACGGGTTGCTTAGCCCTTGCCAAGCTCAACGCTGAGGGCATCGTCTCGGGTTGTGAAGGTGATGTTCCCGCCCTTGTCACCATGATGATTGCCCAGTCTTTGACGGGCCTCTCGGGCTTCCAGGCCAACCCTTCGTCCATCAATGTCGAGACGGGCGAGATGCTCTTTGCCCATTGCACCATCCCGCTCAACATGGTGGAGCGCTACGAGCTGGACACCCACTTTGAGTCGGGCATCGGCACCGCCGTCCGAGGCTTCATGGCCAAGGGCGACGTCACCGTCGTCAAGGTCTCCGGCGACCTCTCCCGCTCCTTCATCGCCGAGGGAACGCTCCTCAGGAACGAGTCGAAGCCCGACCTCTGCCGCACCCAGCAGGTCATACGTCTCTCCGACCCCACGCAGGCCGCCTATTTCCTCACCAACCCCATCGGCAATCACCACATCGTCCTGCCCGGCCATCTGGGAGCAGCTTTCAAAGAGTTGACAGATAATCTATAATCAAACACCTATATGCCCATTCTCAACGAGCGTGCAGAACTGCACAAGACCATCTGGAAGATAGCCAACGACCTGCGGGGCAGCGTCGACGGCTGGGAGTTCAAGGCCTACGTCCTCGGCTCCATCTTCTACCGTTTCATCTCGGAGAACATCTGCGACCACTTCAACCAGCGCATGCACGAACTTGGTCATACCGACTTCAGCTACGCCGATATGCCCGACGACCAGGCGCAGGCTGGAATGTCCGATGCCGTATCGACGAAGGGATTCTTCATGCTCCCCTCGCAGCTCTTCCAGAACGTCGTGAAGGACTGCGACCGCGACGAGAACCTCAACGAGCACCTCAGCGCCATCTTCCGCAGCATAGAGGCCTCGGCGACAGGCACCGATTCGGAGGACGACCTGCGCGGCCTCTTCTCCGACTTCTCCGTAGACAGCGCAGCCCTCGGCTCGACCGTCATCAAGCGCAACCAGCTCTTGGCCAAGGTGCTCAAGACAGTCGCCACAATGGACCTCGGCTCGAAGTACAACGATACCGACAACGACACCTTCGGCGACACCTACGAGTTCCTCATGCAGATGTACGCCTCCGAGGCCGGAAAGAGCGGAGGCGAGTTCTTCACACCCCAGCAGGTCAGCGAGCTGCTCGCACGCCTTGCCTCATGGAACAACCCCAGCATCAACAAGGTCTACGACCCCGCCTGCGGTTCCGGCTCGCTGCTCCTGAAGTTTGCCAAGACCGTAGGCCGCAAGAACCCCCATCTGCGTTACTACGGCCAGGAGGTGAACCCCACGACCTACAACCTCTGCCGCATCAACATGTTCCTGCACAACGTGAACTACGACCTCTTCGACATCCGGCTGGAGGACACGTTGCTGAAGCCACAGCACAAGGACTTCGCACCCTTCGACGCCATCGTCTCCAATCCGCCCTACTCGCTGAAGTGGCAGGGCAAGGACAACCCCATCCTCATCAACGACGAGCGCTATGCCCCGGCTGGCGTGCTCGCCCCGAAGAGTGCCGCCGACCTCGCCTTCACCATGCACATCCTCTGGCACCTCTCAGAGCAGGGCACGGCCGCCATCGTAGAGTTTCCCGGCGTGCTCTACCGGGGCGGCGACGAGAAGAAAATACGTCAGTACCTGGTGAAGCACAACTTCATCGATACCGTCATACAGCTGCCCGCCAACCTCTTCTTCGGCGTAGGCATCGCCACCTGCATCATCGTCATGAAGCGAAGCGCCAAGACCGACTCCTCCGTGCTCTTCATCGACGCCAGCCGCCTCTTTGCCAAGAACGGCAACAAGAACATCCTCCTGCCCGAGCACCAGGAACGCATCGTGCAGCTCTTTGCCAACCGCCGCGACGAGCAGTATCTGGCCCGCCTGGTGAAGAACGACGACATACTCGCCAACGACTGCAACCTCAGCGTCTCCTCGTATGTAGAGCAGGAAGACACCCGCGAGGTCATTAACATCAGCGAGGTCAACGCACGCCTCCAGACCCTCATTGCCGAGGGAGCGGCGCTGAACGGGCGGATAGAGGAAATCATCAGAAATGAACTGAAAACCGAGTGACCGTCACGTAGGCGTAATAGGCGGGCGGAGAAAGAACGGCTTTTTCTCATAGAAAGCGCTCGGCGACGAAGGAGACGCTTGCGTAATGAAATGGAGCAAGAACGGCTTTTTCTCATAGAAAGAACGGCTTTTTCTTATAGAAAGAACGGCTTTTTCCCATAGAAAGCGCTCAGCGACGAAGGAGACGCTTGCGTAGTGGAATGGAGCAAGAACGGCTTTTTCTCATAGAAAGCGCTCAGCGACGAAGGAGAC